>CADCPZ010000107.1 GCA_902803475.1 uncultured Prevotellaceae bacterium | reverse complement strand
CTAATATCTCATCACGGATCTGACTGAGTACAGGGTCGTCTAATTGGAAGAACGACAACTGCATTCCTTCACGCGACTCTTCTATGGTTTTTGCCGACGGTTTGCCCACTGTGCCAACTTGTGCATTGTCTGTTTCCAATTGTCTTAACACCACATTCGCCCGTTTGACAATAGAACGAGGCATACCTGCGATTTCAGCCACATGAATACCAAACGAATGTTCTGAGCCTCCACGTTCCAAACGACGGAGGAAGATAACCTTTCCGTCAACCTCCTTGACACTAACATTATAGTTTTTTACTCGCTGGAAATTTTTCTCCATCTCGTTCAGTTCATGATAGTGAGTCGCAAACAAAGTACGTGCCTGTGCCTTCGGTTGTTCATGCAAGTATTCCACGATAGCCCAGGCGATACTGATTCCATCGTAGGTAGAAGTGCCGCGTCCCAGTTCGTCAAACAGAACCAGAGAGTGTGGAGTCACATTATTCAGGATGTTGGCGGCCTCCGTCATCTCCACCATAAACGTTGATTCGCCTAACGAAATATTGTCGCTGGCACCAACACGGGTGAATATTTTGTCCACCATACCGATTTTCGCGCTCTCTGCGGGCACGAAACAGCCAATCTGGGCCATCAGTACGATGAGTGCTGTTTGGCGCAGCAGCGCGGATTTACCAGCCATATTCGGTCCTGTGATGATGATAATCTGTTGTTTCTTGTTGTCCAAGTAAATATCGTTCGGCACATAACGTTCGCCAACAGGCAGCTGTTGCTCTATGACCGCATGTCTTCCCTGTTTGATATCCAGTACATCGCTGGCTTCAATCTGTGGCCGGATATAATGGTTTTCTTCCGCTACCTGTGCAAACGACAACAAGCAATCCAAACGTGCAACAGCATTAGCGTTTGTCTGAATCTGAGGAATATATTGCTGGATGGCGATGACCAATTCATTGAACAGCCGTTCTTCCAAAGCGAGGATTTTCTCCTCTGCCCCCATGATTTTCTCTTCATATTCCTTCAGTTCCTGTGTGATATAACGTTCTGCCTGTGCCAATGTTTGTTTACGAATCCATTCTTGCGGCACCAGATCTTTATAAGTATTGCGCACTTCCAGGTAATAGCCGAATACATTGTTGTATCCCACCTTCAGAGAAGAGATGCCCGTCTGTTCTATTTCCCGTTGTTGAATCTGCAGGAGGTAAACCTTTCCGTTGCTGGAAATTTCGCGCAAGTCATCCAGTTCAGCATGAAAACCGTTAGCGATGACATTTCCTTTGGCTACCAGTTGTGGTGGATCATTCTGTATCTCCCGTGCTATACGGTCGCGAATCTCTTCGCACAACTGTATCTGATTGCCTATGTGCTGAAGTGCTGGATGATTCGTAGCCATACAAGCCTCCTTGACTGGTTGCAAAGCCAGCAAGGCATTTTTCAGTTGGACGACTTCACGCGGTGACACCCGTCCAACAGCTACTTTCGAGATGATTCGTTCCAGGTCGCCGATATGTTGGAATTGCTCCTCCAGCAGTTCACGAAAATCAGGCTGTTTGAAGAAGTATTCTACGACATCCAAACGCTCATTGATGGGCTTCTCGTCTTTCAGCGGAAACACCATCCATCGTCTTAGCAATCGTCCACCCATCGGTGTGATTGTCTTGTCGATGACATCCAACAACGACGAACCACCTTCCTGCATCGGTGCGACCAGTTCCAATGAACGGATGGTAAACTTATCAAGTCTTACATAGCGTTCTTCTTCGATGCGCGATAGGGTAGTGATGTGGTTGATATGCGTGTGTTGCGTCTGCTCCAGATAATAGAGTATGGTACCAGAAGCGATTACGCCGTTGGTCAGATGATCTACTCCAAATCCTTTCAGCGATTTCGTTCCGAAATGTTTCAGGAGTTTTTGTCGTGCACTCTGTTCTGTAAACACCCACTCGTCCATCTCGAATGTGATGTAACGGCTGCCGAACCATCGTTCATACTCCTGTCGTTTGTCACGATTATACAGTACCTCCTTCGGCGAGAAGCTTCCCAACAGTTTATCTACGTAGTCGTAAGTACCTTCGCCTGTCAGAAATTCACCTGTAGAAATATCCAAGAAGGCCACACCACAGGAACCCTTTCCGAAATGCACCGCTGCCAGAAAGTTGTTCTCCTTGTAGTTCAATACATTGTCGCTCATCGCAACACCAGGTGTCACCAGTTCCGTGATGCCGCGTTTGACAAGTTTCTTCGTCAGCTTCGGATCTTCCAACTGGTCACAGATAGCTACGCGACGACCTGCCCGTATCAGTTTAGGCAAATATGTATCAAGGGCATGATGTGGGAATCCTGCCATCTCTGTCACATCACCAGAACCTCCGTTATTACGTTTGGTAAGTGTGATACCAAGTATTTTCGAAGCTGTGACAGCATCGTCACAATAGGTTTCGTAAAAGTCTCCACAACGAAACAGCAGCAAGGCGTCAGGATACTGATCCTTGAACGAGAAAAACTGCTGCATCATTGGGGTAAGCCCCTTTTCTTTCTTTGCCATTTTCTGATAGATGAAATCTTTACTATTTTATCACCATCTTCTTGCCGTTGATGATATAGATACCCTTCTTGGGGTTCTTCACCTTCATGCCTTGCAGATTATAGATGGCGCCATCATCGATTGTTATTGTCTCAACAGACTTGATACCTGTCTGAACCTGTTCGTATGTGAAAGTGATCGTTACATTCGTGAGCTGCTTGTTCTTACCTTTGTCATCGTTATCAACAGATACAGGTTGGTCTTTATCGTAAGTTGAAATCAGGCTATTGTCAAACTTCAACACTATCTTTTTTGCAGCACGGAAGCCATCCGTCGAACTCGTCACATCACTTGTTCCTGCAGTACCACCAGGGAATATCACAGGACTTGACAGCACGCTTGAAGCACCGTCGTCAACGTAGATACCCGTCAAAGTAATGCTACGGTCAGCCAAAGTAGAGGTGTTGTTGCTATGACCCGTAATAGTGATGCCTGTGATGACATATCCCTCATTGACAGTAATGACTAACTGGTCGCTGTTACCTGTACGAATCTTACCTGTTGTATTGGTCAGCTCGCCGTTGGCACCAGCTGTATAGCTAATACCTGTGACCGTTCCCTTGTCTGTGGCAGGAGTCTTCATCGTCTCCTCACCAGACGTTGGCGGCTCTAATGGTGTTGGTTCTGGAGCGTTTGAAGCCACATGGGTCTGATAAGTACGATCTACACCTAACTTCTCAACCAACGAGTAGGAGAGATGAGGCGGTTGGTTGTAGGAAGCATTCTGCCAAACGACAGCCTCTCGATACTGACGGTCTTCCAACAGGCAAGGCACCTTGAATTCTGTTTCCTGTGGGGTAGAGAAGATCATCAGCGTAACCGTTGGACTCGACCAGTCGGCTTCATACTGCCACATGATCAGTTCCTCGCGCCAGTCGCCTAAGAAGTCGGCTTGCAGACAAGGTGTTGCCTTTGTGGTGTTACAACTCTGCGGACTTCCATAGTCAGCAAACTCCTGAACGGTAGCAATCTTTCCATCATTGGTATTCCAAGCACGGATTCGTGGATAACTAATACCCGTACCACTATCATACCGACCATCAAAGGTCTGGTCGAACGGGTCGCCCGTCCAGTAGATGCGGAAGTTGGTATCAGGCTTGCTACCACTTAAAACAGTTCCGTCTTCACAAGCATACATATTATTATTGTTAGCTCCGCTCACCTTTGCCGACGACCAAAACTCTGCCCCCCTATGAGAAGGAATAAAGTCGCAAGCAAGCCCTCGTCCGGTATCTTCATCTGCCGTACCAGAGAAAAGCACTTCTCCTGTCGTTGCATCGTGTACATCGTAGCCGAAAGGAGACTCCTCGTGTGGCATCATTACTTCCAAACCAGGACGGTTAGGAACGAGGTCGCCCAGATGAATCGCATCACCGTGACCATAATCAGTTGAACACAACAGTATTCCATCGTGTCTGATCGTAGCACTTCCGATACAGATATCATCGTATCCATCCATGTTTACGTCGGCAATAGAGATGCCGTGAACACCCTGTCCGTAACTCGACTTGCCCGCTGATGTGACAGGATTGGTGGTTTCATTAGCCAACTCTGTGCCAGCAGCATCGACAACACTCCATGCAGTCTTTGATGTACCCTTGTGCAACCAACGAGTCTTCAGTTTTGTACCGTTCCAATCTACTGCCCAGATATAGCATTGCGAATAATATCCTCGTTGCAGAATAGCTGTAGGATTCTGTCCGTCGAGATAGGCAACAGCAGCGTTGAAACGTTCTGCACGACCACCATAGCTGTCGCCCCAGAAGCTGTTGATGGTAGCAGCACCACCGTTTTCTCCTCCTGCACGGTTCGGACAGTACCAAATCGTATGCATTGCAGCACCCGTTTCACCATTGAATATGGTAAGAAATTCCTCGCCACCAGTCACATATCCTTTGGAATTCTGATAGGTCTTCGTGTTATCTGTTGCCTTGATGGTATTGTCGCCAGCCTCGCTGACGTATTTTCCAGTACCGTCGATACTGCCTGCTGCCGTACGGCAGATCATCTCTGCCTTTCCGTCGTTATCGAAATCATAGACAAGGAAGGTCATCGTGTGGTT
>CADCPZ010000106.1 GCA_902803475.1 uncultured Prevotellaceae bacterium | reverse complement strand
AGAACTGCGCATCCACGTAGGACAACCTGTCCCCTTCCTCATCTGGCACAAAGGGATTGTAGCCGACGAGGTACAACAATACGATGAGGTATCATGCGTCAACGGCTCCTACGGATTGTTGAAACTGCATGAATTTATGCAAGTACTCATGGATTATTAATTACGCATTACGCATTAAGCATTACGCATTATGAATTACTATAGCACCAACAAACAGGCACCAATGGCCACCTTAGAGAAGGCTGTGGTGAAAGGACTGGCGGAAGATCGCGGTCTCTATATGCCGGAATGTATCAAACAACTGCCGAAGGAATTCTTCGACAACATCGAGAAATATTCTTTTCAGGAAATAGCCTACACCGTTGCCGACGCGTTTTTCGGTGAAGACGTTGAGGCGGAAGCCTTGAAAAAAATCGTGTACGAAACATTGGCTTTCGACTGTCCGGTTGTAAAGGTCGAAGACAATATCTACTCACTGGAACTCTTTCACGGTCCGACCCTCGCCTTCAAGGATGTGGGGGCACGCTTTATGGCTCGTCTGTTACAGTATTTTATAAACGGCTCTAAGGACCCTAAAGACCCTAAGGACTTTAAGGACTCTAAGGAAGTCAACGTCCTCGTTGCCACCAGCGGCGACACAGGAAGTGCTGTTGCCAACGGTTTTTTGGGTGTTGACGGCATCCATGTGTATGTACTCTATCCTAAAGGTAAGGTAAGCCCGATTCAAGAATGTCAGTTCACCACGTTGGGTAAAAACATCACCGCTATCGAGGTGGACGGTGTATTCGATGACTGTCAGGCACTCGTCAAGAATGCATTCATGGACAAAGAGCTGAACGAACACATGCGTCTGACTTCTGCCAACAGCATCAACGTTGCCCGCTTCCTGCCACAAGCATTCTATTACTTCAATGCCTATGCTCGCATGAAGGAAATAGTCAATCGGCAATCGGCAAATGGTGAAATCGTGATGTGTGTCCCTTCTGGCAACTTCGGAAATATCTGTGCGGCACTCTTTGGACATGCGATGGGACTTCCCGTCAAACGATTCATTGCTGCCAACAATGCCAACGACATCTTCTACAACTATCTGAAGACGGGCAAATACGAACCGAAGCCCACCAAACAGACGCTTGCCAACGCAATGGATGTGGGCGATCCGAGCAATTTTGCACGAATCATCGACTTATACACCAGAGAAGACTTGCGCAATGACAGCAATAAGGAGAATTCTACACATGAAGTCATCACCAGTCTCATCAGCGGAGCCACCTATTCTGATGAACAGATCAAGGAAACGATGCGTGCCTGCTATCAACATACCGGTTATATCCTCGACCCACATGGGGCTTGCGGTTATCAGGCGCTGAAAGACAATCTGCAGCCTGGCGAGATCGGCATCTTCTGCGAAACGGCTCACCCTGCTAAGTTCAAAGAGAAGGTTGACGCGATTGATCACATCGATGTGGAAATCCCTGAACGGCTTGCAGCCTTCATGAAAGGAACAAAACAGAACGTCGAAATGTCTAAATCATTCGAAGACTTCAAGGCATACCTGATGAAACAATAAGGAAGCCCCAACCAAGAAACAGGAACCACTTATGAATAGCGGTTCCTGTTCTTTTTTTGTACACTTACTCAGCATCCTGCTGACGGTACTCGTTTTTCATGATACGATTATTATATTTGCTTAAACAGCTTATTGTATGAATATCTTTTTGCCGTCAACAATATACATACCTCTTGTTGGATTGGCCACACGCTGACCTTGGAGGTTATAGATGACGCGCTTACCCGTCAGCGTATTCGTCTGTACACCGTCGATAGCCGTCGTCTGAGCCATTTTCACCTTGAAGCCCTTGATGCGTGCATGCTTACCTGAAGCCAGTCCGATGGTTACGGATGAAGCCTTACCCGTCCACTTTCCGTCAACCAGCGGCGCGGCTGTCGTCACGACAGAACCCATTGCTTTGGTGCCATTACTCTCCTTGACGGAAAGAACCTCCAAATTGTTGCTTGGTGTATTGCTGTCGAAGATAAACTCCAGTTCCGAGAGACTACCTTGTGCGACGCTGATGGTCAGCTTGTTGCCTGGATAAAGTCTGATCTGCGCAGCGTCACAATAGCGGTTTGAGCCATCACCCATCGAATAGACCACAGTTACACCATTCTGCGTACCCATGAGGTCTTCGGTTACTTTTGATGCTATTGGGCCTGCATAACTGGTCTCGAAGAGTCCGTCGTTGACAGAAATCTCACCATCAGTAGCCTGCGGTGCTTCTGGCTCGTCTTCATCTTCATCCACAGTCTTGATATAGTAGGTAGCTGATGCTTGATAACTGGCGACACCATCCTTCACAGCAATAGCCTTGATGGTCGTCGTCTCGGTTATCTTGATTGAACCTCCATAAACGGTGCTGTTCGTTGTTGCATCGCTTCCGTTGGTCGTGTAATAAATCGTAGCATCGGGTGTTGCTGTCGTCAACGTTACCTCCACCTCATTATAATAAGAACCGGCATCGGGCGAGAACACGGGCATCGCAATCGTTGGCACAACAGCTCCGCCACCATTCTCATAGTTGTCATAGCTGAAGCCCACATCCGTCTTGTCGCCCCAGATATAGTCCTCTAAGCCTGGATAATCAACAAACGGGTTACGGTTGTTCTGCACCTCATAGACAGCATTATTACGCGCTACCTCACGTTCGTCAACGGGGTCTTGTTTCGACCAGCGCATGAGCATATCGAGTGTCCACTTCGTAAAACCGTTATAACTGGAAGAGAATACTTCATGACCCCATCCGCTGGCTTGCGACTCATAGCAGGTAACCATATAGAAATAAATACGAGCCATATCACCCTTGATTTCATCGTTCGGTTCAAACACAGTACCATTATAACCGGCTGTCTTACAAGACCCTAACTTCGAATAACCCTGATTCGACTGATAGGTCACATTGTTCACCTCACCGAACGGATAGTTTGAACGGCGGTTGTTCACATAGCCGTCTGTCGGCACCACATGCACCACGTCGCTCTTGATGACGCCACTGCCAAACCAACTCTGTGGCACAGAGTGTTCGCGGTTGTAGCAGTCACCTTCCTTCTTGTAGCTGCTATGATCGGTGAAAAAATAATTCGTGGTACAGGAATACCAGTCGCGCACCTTTCCGTCTGCACGTTTGTCGGTCTTCTCATAGGCTTTAAACAGGCCGTCATAACCTACATTCGTATGGGGATTGATAATCTTTCCTAATTTGGTTTTCAAGTTCTTACCAGTCAGTCCGTTTGCGTCCTTATAATATGTACCAGAATTGTTTGGACCTTGCGCCCAAGTATGGCCAAACGCAAACAGCATAGCTGCGCATAAAAAGAAATGCTTTGTTTTCATGTAAATAGATATCATTAGTTATTAGTTATTAGTTATCAATTATTAGTTCTTCTCTAATAGGGGCTGCAAAGTTAAATTATCTATTTGTAACTACCAAATAAAAATACAATAAATATTCGCAAAAAGAATTGTTTGCGTACACAATAAATATCGTGCCCCAAGTAACAAAAGTTTTCCTCTTTCAAACTAAAAACATAGCCTCGTAAAATAAAACAATTTGTTTTATAAAGTAATTCAATTTGAATAACAAAGTAAATTAAATTAAATAACAATGTAATTCAAATTAAATAATTTTTCGATAGGGCAATAATCATTCGACAAAAGCGTTATATATTAGAAACAAATAACAATCATCACTAAAAAGAAAGAGCTATGGCCATACACATCAGACTGTTCAAGAACAACGTAAAAAGCGGAAAATCATTCGGAAAATGGTTCGGAAGAACCACCAGTATGCAAGAGATTCACACCAGCCAACTGGCTGAAATCATCGAAAGGCGATGCTCCTTCACACGCGGCGACGTAGAAGGAATCATCATCGAACTGGTCGAAGTCATGCGCGAACAGTTGCAATCAGGCAACACCGTCGTTCTCGACAAATTCGGACGCTTCCGTCTGACCGTTGAGACAGAAGGCGTTGAGCATCCCAAGGACTTCAACCTCAAACAGCATATCAAGCGCATCAGATGTTCCTTCCTACCCTATCGACGTCGCAACTCCACCGAACACATCCTGGAAGAAATCTTCTCAACAGGAACCCTGGTAGAAATGCTCGACGAATACGAGTCGCCCAAAAGAAAACAAAACGAATAGTATCACACAGGGGCTGTCGCCTTGTAAGCTATGTTAATTGCTTAAAAAGTATCAAAATTATTACTTTTCCTCAATGAAAGTTTGCAGGTAGTATTAATTTTATTACCTTTGTGACATCAAAGAATTTGTATGCTGTTATCATGAAAAGATATAAAGTAAGAGAAGTCATCGAACTACTGGAAGCTGACGGATGGTATCTACATGCGACTAAAGGCGACCACAGGCAGTTCAAGAATCCCAAGAAACCAGGAATGGTGACGGTAAGGGGTTCCATGAATGAGGTGTTAAGCCAATTCTTACTGAACAGCATTTGGAAACAAGCTGGATGGAAATAATGTTTAGGAAATAATAACGATATAAGAAAATGGAAAAGATTAGAGTTGACGTACAATGGTGCGATAAGAATTTTGGTGCTTCGTTAGGTGACAACGTGCCTGGTGCCGTTGTGGTGACAGCTAAAACATACGAGGAGCTTCAACGTGAGGTTCCAGAGTCGCTTCGCTTCCATGTTGAGGGGATGCTTCTGGATGGTGATGATGTACCACAATGGTTAGTAAATGGCGATTATGAACTGGATTATAACCTCGTTGATGTAACAACGGTGCTTCGTGCCTATGAGCCTTTTGTTTCATTGGCGGCATTGAGTCATGCTTCTGGCATCAACCAGCACCAACTTTCTCACTATGCCAATGGTATCAAGCATCCACGACCCCAGCAAAGGAAGCGTATTATCGACGGAATGCATAAGATTGGGCGCGAACTCCTTTCAGTCGAATAATTTGACGTGGGTTACTGCTATATATATCCTCTGGACATTTCATAAAAAAAGATTAGATTATGCGATTAATACTTCTTGTATTTTTTCTATAAACAAGCAAATTTTGGAGCAGCGAAACAAAGAAATGCGAGCATTTCATTTGTTGAGTCGTAACAAAATTGACCGAAGGGCAAATTTTAGTTTATGAAAGTGGATTACCTCAGCTATAGGGGATTGTATTTGTCAATTCCGTCGAGGTGATAGAAAAGATATCCGAGATTGACGTCGTATTGGTCATCATAGATGTCATTCTTTCGAAGACCAAAAACATCAGTTATTCCTGTAGTACCTTTCCCAAGAACTGCTTCCATGACATCAAAGGTTTTAAAACGTTCAATAACAAAGCCCTTAAGCAGGTAATATTCACCTTCAACTAATTTATCAACCAAGGAGTCAGATACTGACGCTACTATATCACAGTTTACTTCATGAACAGGTTCTTGATATTTAAAATCATTAGGTATTGTCCAGCAATGGAATTGTGCAAAGTAGCTATTTCCATTTTTTGTAATCAAAGTTAATTTAGCAGGAACACCTTGGAAGTAGTTTTTTGTGGTATCCATAAAAGCTTCTTCAAAAGCCTTGTCGCCTTCCTCTTTCGTTACATCATTATTAAGATAGTTGGGGTGTTCCTTCATAAAACTAGAAACAAGTTCAACTATAGGTATCTTTTTCTCTTCTTGTACTTCTTGTGGTTTCGGCTGTACGCATCCTATCAAAAGGATGGCAGTAAATGCAAAAAGGATAGATTTTGATTTCATGTGATTATGTTTTATTCTGTGGGCAAAGATACTACTTTTTTGATTATCAAAACGAATTTCTTGTGAAAATTTTGTTCTTCTCTTGATATTCACTACCTTTGCAGGTGCAATGGGTTCACTGTTGACGTGATTAAAAAGGGAATCGGGTGAGAATCCTGAACTGTCCCGCAGCTGTAAGCCGCCCATTATGGCAACAAACAAGAAACCACTGGAGAAGGTTCTGGGAAGGTCGTTTGTTGAACTGGGTGGCAAAGTCAGAAGACCTGCCTGTTGTGCCTGATGGTTTGCCATCAGACCTTCTGGTGTTGCGAGTGACGACAACAGGAGAAACAGCATGAAGAAATTGTAAGGTACGAACGATGTTTCGTTCCAAAGAAAACAAAGCGAGAAGAATGAAGTACATTCTCATGGGATTATTGTGTCTGTTGCCTTTCAGGGTGTGGACACAAGAACGCGGAGACACTATCGCTGGCAAGACACACCGTATTGCCGGTGTCGATGTGATGTCTGTCCACGAAACCAACAAGGTGAGCACAACGGCACCCGTACAGATTATCGGCTCAGAACAGATGCTCAAACTGGGCATGCTCAATATGTCGGATGCGCTGAAGAATATGGCTGGCATCACCATTCGCGACTACGGAGGAGCTGGCGGCATGAAAACCGTTTCCGTTCGCGGCATCGGAGCACGCCATACGGCTGTCACCTATGACGGAATCGCCTTGAGCGACTGTCAGACGGGAGAAATCGACTTGTCGCGCTATTCGCTGAACGATGTCAGGCAGTTGTCGCTCACCATCGGCGACGGTGACAACATTTTACAGCCAGCACGGAATATCGCAGCAGCGGCAACGCTCAACATACAAATCCGGAATGAAGACGACGACCGTACTGCCGATGCCCCATCCTATTCCCTTGCGGCCCGTCTGACAATGGGTTCATGGGGCTTGACGAATCCGTCGTTCTATTACGGACAACGCATCGGCAAACGTTTCTCGTTGTCGGCTATCGGGGAATACACCTATGCCGAAAACGACTACCCTTTCACCTTAAAGAATATCAGTCTCATCACTCGCGAACGCCGTACCAACAGTCGTATGAGTGCTGGACACGGGGAAATCAATGCACGATGGACGATTCATCCGCAACACCTGCTGACAGGAAAAATATACTATTACGACAACAAGCACCAACTGCCTGGCATTGTCCATTACTACACACACGACAACGACGAAACCCTGCATGAACGGAATGCTTTTGCACAGATACACTATCAGGGACAACTCTCCCACCAATGGCAGCTGATGGCAAACGGAAAATTCAATTGGGCAGAGTCGAAATACCACAACGGACAGTTTACTGGCAGCATTACCGATACACGCTATCTGCAAAACGAATCCTACGGTTCGCTGGCAGCACTATACCAGCCGCACCCCTCATGGTCATTCGCCTACGCTGCCGACTACATCTTCAACAAGTTCCACAACCAGGCAGCAGCTCTATCAGGTCCCGACCGGCACGGATTCCTGCAGGCGCTGTCGGCAAAATACACCCTTCCGCGCCTGTCGGTCATCGTCAGAGGCCTGGCATCCGTCTATGTCGATCACAGCGCCGGCCGTAAGCAGAGCAGCAACACCCACCGCCTGTCGCCATCCGTCAGCGCCTCCTATCAACTGTTTCGCAACCACGATGTGTTTGTCAGACTGATGTGGAAAGATGTCTTCCGCATGCCAACCTTCAACGAGCTGTACTATTACCATATCGGCACCAATGACCTGAAGCCGGAGAAAAGTCAGCAATGGAACTTAGGTATCACGTGGAAAAGCCGTCAGTACCGCTATTGGCAGGCAACGGCAACATTAGACGGATACATCAACCGCGTCACAGACAAGCTGGTAGCGATTCCTTTCAACATGTTTGTGTGGCGCATGATGAACCTGGCGAAAGTAAAAACGACGGGCATCGACGCAACCGTACAGTTCAGATGGAACATCGCCAAAGCGCACGCCATAGAGATGACCAGCAACTACAGCCTGCAAAAGGCTGAGAACCGTTCGAATCCCAACTCGGAATACTACAAAAACCAGATTGCCTACACTCCAGAACACACGTGGAGCGCCAGCATGGGATGGGAGAACCCTTGGGTGAACATCTCCCTGTCGGCACACGGGATGAGTGAACGCTGGACCACCAACGAGCATGCCGAAGGTACACGAATGTCAGGCTTTACGGAAATGAATGTCAACCTGTGGCGAACCATCAAGTGGAACCGCACGCTCATCACCCTTCGCGGCAGCATCCTGAACCTATTCGACAAGCAGTACGACATCGTGGCCCACTATCCGATGCCAGGACGTTCGTGGCGACTGACAGCAGAAATACATTTATAACATTATTCATATAAACCATTTAAAAACCAAAAACAATGAAGCTTAAAACGCTATTTCTTTCTGCGCTTTGCGCAATGACCGTTATCGGCGGTTTCACATCCTGTACCGATGACGACGACAGTCCCGTATTCATTGACGTCACCGTTGCCGACGGTGTATTCGTGTTGAACGAAGGCAGTTACTTTTCTGGCATCAACGGCACCCTCGACTATCTCGACTACAAGACGGCTACGATGAGCAACAACATTCTTGCCGACATCTACAACCTGGGTGGCACACCCAACAACGCCATCATCGTTGGCGACGTGATGTATATCGCCTGCTCAGACGAAAACCGCGTGGCTGTCATCGATGCCAAGAACCTGATTGCTGCCAAACAGATGATTGCCATCACCGCTCCCCGCGAACTGGCCACCGACGGCTCCTATCTCTACGTCACCTCGCAGGCCGGATGTGTGATCAAGGTTGACCTGACCACCAACCTCATCGTCGAGACAACACCTGTCATCGGCGACCGTCTGGAAGGTATTGCCTGGAGAAACGGCTACCTCTATGTATGCAACTCCTGCAAGGAGATTCCCGATCCCGATTCAGGCTATAGCTCATGGGAATACCACACCAACCTCATCAAGCTCGATGCACAGACATTGTCAAAGGTTAGCGACATCACCGTTGCCGCCAACCCGAACCAGATTGTAAGCGACGGTCAATACCTTTATCTGGCATCATGGGGCGATTATAACCAAACACCAGCCACCGTACAACAGATTGACGAGAACGATGAAGTATCCGTTATCGGCACTGGTCAGAAGATTGCCTACGACGACAACAAACTCTACATCGTCAATACCGCCTACGATGAGAACTGGAACGAGGTGCACACCTACAAGGTGCTCGACCTGAAGACCAACCAAACGACAGATTTCTGGGGTGATACATCGCTGATTTTCAGTCCTGGAACCATCGGCGTTGATCCTGTTACACACGATGTGATCATCACCTCCTATAATAAAGATGACTACGGCTATGCCAGCTATACTACCAACGGTTATATGATTGTCTATAGCAATGCCAACAAATACTTCAGCAATGCCGCCACGAAGTTCACAACAGGCGTTGGTCCTTGCACCTTAGTCTTCTACAATCACTCCGAGACGGTGAAGAAATAGTTGAGAATTGAAGGTTGAGAGTTTAAAGTGTCTCTCAACCTTCAATCTGTTAATAAAACTAAAAAAACAACGCTTATTTGGGGTCACCTGCATAGCTACTGCATGTGCGTCGCCGTCGCTGGCTTGACACAGAAAACCACAATGTCATGTCTGAGTTTGACTTCATACAGGAATCCACCCGCTGTTCAAAGGAACTGGCGGATTTTT
>CADCPZ010000105.1 GCA_902803475.1 uncultured Prevotellaceae bacterium | reverse complement strand
CGACAGACAGCATCTCGCCAAATATGATCCGAACTCACCGGAAAATCAAATTATGTTTGAACTGATGCAGAGTCAGAATATGGAGCGTAGCGTGGAGTTTGCCCGTTTCGTGCAGAAGGATGTCTGTGCAATGGCGGGTCGTGCCGACAAAGGAGTCTTTCAAGCAAATCTCGCCGTATTGCGTTTAACCTCTATGCCTGCCTGTCTGATTGAATTAGGCTTTATCACCACTTCCGATGAGGAGGAATATCTGAATTCGAGTGCAGGTGTGGATGCCCTTGCTCGTGGTATTTACAATGCTTTTGCACATTATAAAAATAAATATGGTTCGAAAGGAACTCCGTATAAAAATCCTGCAGAGCCGATTCTTTCAACACCCAAACAGCCTGTAAAGCCTGTCGAAACGACGGTTTCTGAGCCAGGAGCGAGGGGCAAGGAGCAAGGGGCGAGGAGCAAGGAGCCTGATGTCAGGAAGACGACTCCAAAGAAAGTTGAGACTCCAAAAGTTGAAACCAAGAAGGCTGCTCCAAAACCTGTTGTCAGCAACTCCAAGCCTGTGTTTAAGGTGCAGATATTCACCATCAACCGCGTGCTGCGTCCAGGCAGTCAGCAGTTGAAAGGCCATTCAGATGCCGAGTATTTCAAAGATGGCAATTCGGTCAAATATACCATCGGATCGTCAGCCAATTATCAAGAGATGGTCAGCCTTCGCAAAACACTCCTGAAAGATTTCCCTGAAGCTTTTGTGATTGCTTTCAAAGATGGTGAGAAGATGGATATAAACAAGGCCATCGAAGAGTCAAAGAAGTAATTGTTTTGTGATCAGATAATTAAATAGACAATATACACAGTTTAAAATACAGATATGAAAAAGGAAATTAAAATAGCGTTGGTAGCCATAGTAGGATTAGTGGTGCTGTTTTTCGGTCTGTCATTCCTCAAAGGACTCCAGTTGTTTAGTAATGACGTTTCTTATTTTGTGAAGTTCAACGATATTTCAGGACTTACAACCTCAAGTCCGATTTATGCCAACGGGTATCCTGTTGGAACAGTGAAGAATATTACTTATGACTATTCTAAGCCGCATGAGGTGATGGTGGAGATTTCTGTCAACAAACAGATGACGATTCCCGAAGGGACCTATGCCCAGATTTCCACAGATATGTTGGGAAATGTGCGTGTCAACCTCAATCTGGGTCAGATACCTGGTCAGAAAGTCAAACCTGGTGGTGTCATCAATGGAACAGTCCAATTGGGTGCGCTTGCCGATGTGCAGCAGATGTTGCCAGCTGTGCAGAAACTATTACCCAAACTGGATTCTATTCTCTATAATCTCAATACGCTGACGCGTGATCCGGCTATTGCCCAGTCTCTGCATAACGTCCGTACCATTACCAATGATCTGACTTATACCACCAAGGAACTGAACATGTTGATGGGTACGCTGAACAGTCAGGTGCCTGGTATGTTGACCAAAGCCAATGGTGTGCTCGACAATACGAAGACGCTGACCTCTACGCTGAACAATAAGGTAGAAGGCCTTGATATCGAGCAAACAATGGCCTCTGTGAATATGACACTTGCCAATGTTCAGAAGTTTACGGACGAATTAAACAACAATCAGGGTTCTTTAGGACTCCTCATGCGCGACCCGATGCTCTACAACAACCTGACATCAGCGGTTTCTGCAGCCGATTCCTTATTGGTAGATTTGAAAGCACACCCGAAGCGTTATGTGCATTTCTCTATCTTCGGAAAAAAATCCAAATAAAACAGTTAGTTTAAAATTCGTCTAAATAGGTCGGTTAAAGTTTCACACTTTAGATAAATAATATAGATGCATGTATATCAGTTAGTTCTATGAGGTTAGTTGATTGTTTCACTAAATTATGGTAATTCTTCCGTTTTTGAATATAACTATCTGGTAACGAGAGTGTTCGAATTTTGTAATAGGCGGTTTTTATAAACTAAATAGCAAAATGTGGCTAACGTGCATAACGACCGATATTTATGGTAAATGTAAAAAAAAACTAACGAAAAGGCAATTCTTTTGTTCAGATAAAAAAGCGTAATTTTGCAATCGCAATTCAAATCAATTTATTGCCACCTAAAAATATTTAATAATGTAACGAGTATCATGGCGTTCAAAGACCATGAGGGGACTGATGACGCTCCCCCGAATGTATGACGACCTGACAAGATATTAAACAATATATGAGTGTATCATCCAATCAGCTCTGGCAGCAAAGTCTCCATCTTATCCAGGAGAACGTAACAGAGCAGCAGTTTAACACATGGTTCAAGCCCATCGGCTTCGAGTCTTATCAAGAAGACACGAAGACGTTGTTGCTGCAGGTACCCAGCCCGTTTGTGTACGAGTACCTGGAGGAGAATTATGTGGATCTGTTGAGCAAGGTGCTTACGCGCGTATATGGAAAAGGTGTCCGTCTGACCTATCGTGTTGTGACCGACCGTATGCACAACCTGACACAGGTTATCGAGGCAGATCCGGCAGAGACAATTGAGAAGCCCATGCCGACAACTCGTGGCAACCAGTCGCCAACAACACTCGATGCGGCTCCACAGGAAATCGACTCTCAGTTGAATCCGCACATGACCTTTAATACCTTTATCGAGGGCGATAGCAACAAATTACCACGCTCGATAGGTTTGTCTATTGCGGAGCATCCCAATACCACACAGTTTAATCCGATGTTCATCTATGGTCCGTCGGGTTGTGGAAAGACACACTTGATCAATGCCATAGGTTGTCGTATCAAGCAACTCTATCCGCAGAAACGTGTCTTGTATATCAGCGCACGATTGTTCCAAGTGCAGTTCAGCAATGCAACCTTGCGCAATACGGTGAATGACTTCATCAACTTCTATCAAACCATTGACGTGCTGATCGTCGATGATATTCAGGAGTGGATGACGGCTGCAAAGACGCAGAATGCGTTCTTCCATATATTCAATCACTTGTTCCTGAACGGTAAGCGGATTATTTTGGCATCCGACCGTCCGCCGGTTGACTTGAAAGGTATGCACGACCGTCTGCTGACACGTTTTGCCTGCGGTCTGATTGCTGAATTGGAGAAACCAAACGAGCAGCTGTGTTGGGAGATTTTGAAACAGAAGATACAGCGTGACGGTTTGAACATTCCTGATGATGTGATTCATTATATTGCTCATACGGCTAATGGAAGTGTTCGCGATTTGCAAGGTGTCATCAACTCGCTATTGGCCTATAGTGTTGTTTACAATAGCAAAATCGACATGCGTCTGGCCGAGCGTGTCATCAAACGTGCCGTGAAGGTTGACGACAAGCCATTGACCGTTGATGATATCATGGAAACGGTATGCAACCATTTCAATGTGACGACAGCTGCTGTCTCCAGTCGTAGCCGCAAACATGAATTTGTTGTTGCCCGTCAGGTCTCTATGTATCTGGCTCAGAAATATACGAAGATGCCTGCAGCCCGTATCGGAAAGCTGGTAGGAGGGCGCGATCACAGTACCGTCATCCACAGTTGTTCACAGGTAGAACAGCGCATGAAGGTTGATCAGGCTTTCAATAGTGAGATAGCCAGTATTGAGAATTCCTTCAAATTAAAGAAATAACAGTATAAATCTAATGAATATGCCAAAAGCCGTTGCTCTCCTTGTTGAGGGCAACGGCTTTTTTATGTTGGAGACGCCGTCTCGTCTGCTTTCATCATCCGTTCCCATTTGAAGTATCCACAGAGGGCGATGACGACATATAAAGCATACAAAGAGGCTTTAAACGGAATATCTTTGTACAGGTACAGCACACTTGTCACCACATCTACAGTAATCCATATCAACCATTGCTCCAGGTATTTGTTTGCCAGTGCCCATATACCCACAATGCTCAAGGCTGTGGTGAAGCTGTCGGCAAGGGGTACATTGCTGTTGGTGAATGTGACGAGCAGGAAATAGATGAATCCCCAGATAGCTAAAGTCGCCAACCCCCAGGGCAACACCAGTCGTTTGGGGAAATGGCGGATAGGGAGAGCCTTTTTCTGCTTAGCGCCACGAATCCATCGGAAGTAGCCATAGACCGTCATGAACAGGTAATAGAACTCCATGCCGCAGTCGGCATAGAGTCCTTTCTGATAGTACAGCACAATGCCCAGCGACTGCATGGCAAAGCCTACTGCCCACAGCCAGATGCTGGCGCGATATTCCAACAGGATATACGCCAGTCCGAGGACGGTGGTTAGCATGTCAAGCCAATGAGTAGCGAGAAATTCTTCCATTGTTTAGAAATTTACACTCAAGTGAGCCAGAACGTGTGTGGGAGCTTGTGCCGAATAGGTTGCCCATGCCCAACCGCCGTTGTAAGCTTCAATCTTGTCACCGTTCTGTCGGAAGTTCATGGAGCAGGAACCATTGCTCTCATACCGTTCGTTGAACAGATTGTAGATGGTGACTCCCACGGTGGCACTCTTCAACCCCTTATATTTAAAAGTATAAGACAGGTCGAGATCGCTGACAAACATGGCATCAATCATGGCGCTGGTATAGGAACCGTCGTCTTCCAGATAGCTCTTGAAGCCAGAGTTTGTCATATACTGTTCACTGATATACTTGCTGGAGAGCGATACTTTGAGCCCTTTCCATTCATAAGAGAACATATTGTTCACAATGACATCTGGCGAGTAGGCCAAATGGGTGGTACCTACATGGGCATAACTCTGGCTCCAGTCAGGGTTGATAACCGTTACGTTCATGTTCTTAGCGCGGTTCTTGCTGAATGTGGCATTCAAGTCCCAGTTGAAACCTTTGAACGGGCGTAACCCCATTGTCAGTTCCACACCCATACGGTAGGAGTCCTTGATGTTGCGGGCTACCATCTCACCATTTGAATCCTGTGCCCCAGTCAGTACAAACTGGTTGTCATAATCCATATAGTAGAAGTTAACACCAGCTGACAACACAGAGCTTTCATATTTATAACCGATTTCCAGATCGTTGAGCCGTTCAGCCTTCGGATCTACAGTTTCTGTTTCCGACATCATGTCTTCGAAATCATTACGTGTCGGTTCTTTGTGAGCGATGGCATAAGAAATATAAGCCGTATGTTCAGGTAGGAATTGATAGGTAAGACCGAATTTCGGGTTGAAGAAATCATATTTCTTGTCTAAAATAAGTGGGCGTTGAATATGGTTATCATCAAACTCCTGTGAAGAACCGCTCATCTGATAGCTGACATGGCGGTATTGCAGATCCACATATCCATTTAGTCCCTCTAAGAATTCGTAGTTCACTTTGCCATAGATATTACCGTCGGTCTTCTTCGCGTTATTACGGTAATATTCGTGGTTCGGATTGATAGCGCCACTGAACTCCCTTACCCAGATTACCTTTCCGAAGTGGTCACCATCGTACTTGTTCCAGCCACCGCCGATATTTGCAGTCAGTCCGTTGTGATTGTTATAGTTCACGGAAGCCACGGCACCGTAGAAATCGTTCTTCATCTTCTTCTGGCGAATCAGGTCACTCTTGCTGCCCAATGTAGAGTTGAGGAGATACTTATACAGTTTCTGGTCCGTTTTGTATTGTTCATAGAAACCATCGCCGTGGGTATAGTGCAGCGCAATGTTCATGTTCCAGTCATGGTTCAAAATCTGGTTCCACAGCAGCTGGTAGTGTTGCTGGTGATAGTTGTCGGTCTGATTGTCATAGAAAGCCGTGTTACCGTTGGCATCGGTGTACATACCGCTGGGGTTATAGGTGCGTCCATATCTCTCCATGTCAGCCTTCGAAGCATAGTCCCATGCCATGTAGGTTTTCTCCGTACCGTTGAAGGTGATCAGTTTTACCACCGTCTTGTTGGCAAAGTATCCTCCTTGCAGGAAATAGGAATTCAATCGGCTCGTAGCACGGTCGATGTAACCGTTGCTGCCAATGTTAGACAAACGTCCCTGTACGCCCCAATGTCCGCCAAGCAATCCCGTAGAGAAGCGTAGCGTTTCCTTGTGTGTACCATAGGTTCCGCCAGACAGGTCAAATCCGAAATAGGGCTGTGTTCCAATATTCTCTGTCAGCATATTCACCGTAGCACCGAAAGCACCGGCACCATTGGTTGATGTTCCTACACCACGCTGCACCTGTATGTTCTGTACACTGGATGCGAAGTCGCCTAAGTTTACCCAGTAGAGCTGCGAACTTTCGGCATCATTCATCGGAATACCGTTTGCTGTGATATTGATACGAGTTGGGTCAGTACCACGAACGTGAATGCCTGTGTATCCGATACCCGTACCGGCATCGCTTGACATTGTCACACTGGGTAACATATTCAACAACGAGGGCACATCCTTTCCGTAATTCACTTGTTGAATCTGTTTGCGCGACAGGTTGGAGAAGGCCATCGGAGTCTTCTGTGTAGCACGTGTTGATACTACCTGTACGTCTTGCAGTTCATACGTCTTTGTGGTGTCAACCTGTGCCATTGCGTGAAGGGCACTCAACAAAGCAACACCCATAAACATCTTTCTTTTCATTTTACCTTTTTATATTAATAAAAAACAAAAAGGGGGAGAGGTCTTCCTACGCCGGCATTATCCGGTTCAGGTCAGAGGGTATGATCTCAGCCAAAATAATTACGCATTTCGCATTATGCATTACGCATTATTTTAGCACCCCTTAACTTACTTTTGTAAATCGGGGGACAAAGTTAGTGCAAGCTGAGCGAAAAACCAAATTTTTTTGGATTTTTCCGAAGCGCAGCCTAACTTCGAGCTTCGAATGAAGCTCAAAAGTAGTGCAAATCGAGCGGAAAACCAAATAAAACTTGTTTTAATTTGAGTTTTTCTGAATGTCTTAAAATCTTTATTTTGTTTTCGGGTTCAATAGCTTACCTTTTACACGGTCATAGCTTACCTATGACCATGCGATAGCTATGCTTTTACAGAGTCGTAGCTTAACTCTCGCAGAATTCCTAAAGAAACCTACCGAATATCATTGCCCCTTGCTCCTTGCCCCTCGCCCCTTCCTCCCCCCTCTATGGGGGGACTGAGGGGGCTAGGGGGCTTTCAGCATCTGTTTCTCATGGTAATAGTACAGGGAATGGATGGTGCGTTCATTGCCGAGGTTCGTAAACTGGGCGAGCCACCGAAACATCTCCGTGCGGTCGTTGTCAATACCTCCGTGCTCGTAGATGTCGATCAGCAGTTCCATGATGCGTTTCTTGTCGATGCGGTCGAAGTTAAACCGCAGTTGCGGCACGACATCTACGTTCGTATGTCGCGGAGCCTTCTCCAGCAATAATCCTTTCACCATGCGTTCCAGTTCGCTCACTCTTGCTGCCAACGTCTCTAACGTCAGCGCATCCGTTTCTTGTTTTTTCTTTTATTCATCGTTCCTTGTTGTTTGATGGTTTTATTAAAAAATTCCACCCATCTTCACAGACAGGCGGGATGCTTGAAGCCTGAAAACATCTTTTACCAGATTACCTGATAATGATTTTGGCTTCATCTTTGTCCATGCACCTCACGGAGTACAGACAAAAGAGAACATAAACTCAAACCTCTAATGATTGCATAGAAATTAAAAAATAAAAAATTGGTAAAATAAAAAATAAATATTACATACTTGAAAAAAACTATTTACTATTTTAAATAAGTATGGGGCTGGGTGCAGACTCGCATACCTGCTTCCAGCCCCATATTCTTCAGCTTTCACCTCTTAACCCTATCCCCTCTATGGGGGGATTGAGGGGGGCTGGGGATTTGGTTCTCTTGGTGCGCCTTGGGGTGTCAAGGATGCACCTTTAAATTCTCTTACGGCTTAACCGTACGCACGCTCACACCTCGGTAGCGGTCGCAGTTGCTGCTCACGTAGACGAAACCGAGGTTGTAGAAGTAGAGGTGCTGACCGCTGATCGGGTAGTTCTCGCCGAGCGACGATGACCAGTATCTGCCGTAGCCGCCCTGGCCGTTGAGATCCGTGTCGTCACGGTCGCCCGCAGCGGGCAGGAAAATGGTATTGCCGTTACCGGTAAAGGTAAAGCCGTTCACACCACTACCTTTGTAGTTGGTTACCCACTCGTGGGTTGTGTTGTCAATGAGTTCCTGGAACTCTGCAGCTGTAGGCATGCGCCAAGTGCCGCCCATATTCACATGAGCTGCATCGTCCTCAGGATCAAGACTGGTCTTGTTGTCAACGGTACCATAAAAACTATCGTTGTTATACTTGGTGAGGGCATTGTAAGCTGTACCCCATGTATAAGTTGACCAACTGTAGTTTGTCTTCGGAGCTACTTCACCCCAAGCGAAGTAGTCGCCGTAGTCTGTTTCAGTAGTGGCACCCACATTCATGTTGGCCCACTTCGTTCCGGACGGCAGACCCAAGTCAACGGCAGTGTAAGGTGAAGCTACCTCCGTCACCTTCAGCGTCAGGATGTATTTCTTGCCTGCCTCAACAATGGCATTGGCGCTGCCAGTATAGCTCTTGTCAGCTGTGGTCACCTCGAAGTTGACCTTTGACTTTGTGGTGATGGGAGCCATCGCTACCCATACGTAGTCTGCGGCAGCAGGCAACGTGGCGGTAGTGATTTCTGCATCGGTGTTGTCCTTAATGACGAGTTTCGTGATTCCCGTAATGGCAGCATTGCCGTTGCCCTTGTCCTGGAACTGGAACTTGCAGATACCGTTCTGGTTTGCGAAGGTTACCTGCTCTGCCATCGTGGCTGACGTACCGCTAACGGAAAGCGTACCACTGGCTGTTGCCACATCGTAGTTGGCTGACAGGTCGGCGATTGTACCGAGCTGTGCTTTCAGCAAGTCTGCCTTGATGGCTTTGGTGCTTTCGTCAACAGCTGAATAAGGATAGATCAGGTTCACGGCTGAGCCGTCTGCGGTTCCTTCTTCTACAGCACCCGTAACGGTTGCGCTACCGTTGGTAGCCACCTCTGTCACCTTTGCCTTAGAGACTTTGCCATTATACACCATCGCGATTTCCTCACCGACCACCCAGGTCGTTACGCCTTCTTCGTTGACAGCACGGGTGCTGCCCTCATTAGATTTCGCACCGATCGTGGTGGTAAAAGGAATCATCTTCTGCTGAGGAGCCTGGTCGTTGCCTTCAACTAAATCGTCATTGCCGCAGCTTGTCATAGCACCGATGAAGAACATCAATACCAAAGTTGTCATAGCTGCTCCAAATAAATTCTTTACTTTCATTTTGTCTGTTTTTTAATAATAAATGTTTCACTAAAATTTTTCGCATTGCCATCCTTCCTCCCCCCCTCTAAGGGGGGACTGAGGGGGGGGGGCTGAGAGGCCGTCATTCATCCTGACTCCAGTCACTGCTGCCGTCACCATAGTCGGGACGGCCGCCAATATCAGACTGATCCCAGTCATCGCTTCCGTCATCATACTCGGGACGATCGAGGACACTTCCAGCCATCATCTTTTGCTGTACCTCTATCTGATAGCAGGTCACAGCAGGTTGTACATACCTTTTTTTCTTGATCATGTGTAAATTGAATATTATATGAATGAAATTATGATATTGTGGATTACACGTTTGTTCCATTTGCTGATAGGGAAACTTGCTGCCTAATGGAGTGTTATAAACACTTTTAGTTTTACACAATCTTCATCATTAGCTGTTTTGGGTGCAAAATTAATGTGTTTTCGTTTAACAAACGAAAACACT
>CADCPZ010000104.1 GCA_902803475.1 uncultured Prevotellaceae bacterium | reverse complement strand
CATTGACATCCCTCCTACCTCGATGAACCCCTTCGGCATCGTCTCGGTCATCTTTCCAAAACGACTGCCTAAACCTGCAGCCATGATAACGGCAGTAGAAGTTCCCTCCGACCTCCCCCTTGAAGGGGAAGCTTTTGAGTTATTGTTTTCAATCATTGTATGTAACCTTGATGTTATACGTCTCCAACGCTTCTTTCAAGACGACGAAGAAATCTTTAATGTCGTTGGCATTGATAGCACCTAAGGCACATAAGCGGAAGGTGTTCGTTGTGCTTATTTTGCCAGGATAGATGGTAAATCCGCGCTCATAGCAGTAGTCATGAACTTTTTCGAACGAGAAATTCGGATCTGTTGGATAAAGAACCGATACAACCAGTCCTGATTCGATTTTTGGATCAATAACCGTCTTTAATCCTAATTCGTCAACTCCCTTGTGAATAGCCTCGTAGATGGCACGATGACGGGCAAACTTAGCCTCCTCACCTTCTGCAAAATATTCTTTCAGGGCTTGGATGGTGGCGTAAATCGTCTGTACGGGTGGCGTAAAATGCATCTCGCCAGTCTTTTCGAAGAATTCATACTGCAAATAGAGGTTACAGTAATAGGAACGTGTAGGGTAGTTCTTGCTGGCCTTGATGATATCAGTCTTGCCAATGATGAAGCTCAATCCAGACATAGCCATCAGTCCTTTCTGGGCAGAAGCCATACAGAAGTCAACATTGTCTTTCACGACATCAAGAGGAATCATTCCCAGCGTGGATGTTGTGTCACTGATAAAGATAGCACCATACTGGTGGGCTAAAGCGCCAATCTCACGGATGGGGTTCAGCACACCTGTTCCCGTTTCATGATGACAGCAATAGACGACAGCCACATCCGGATTCTCCTTCAGTGTCTGTTCCACCAACTTCAAATCGGGCTGTTCATATACTGACGACTTCAGATTGATATGGGGAATGTGGTACATCTCGCATACCTCTACCGCACGAGTGTTGTATGCTCCGTTATTCACAACCAATATCTTCTTTCCTTCAGGAACGAGCGAGTTGATGCAGATGTCGATATTGATGGTACCAGAGCCGCAGAACAGGACGGAAGTATATTCATCTTCAGGCGCATGGACAACTTTCAGCAAGTCTGAACGAAGGCCTTTCATCAAACCGGCAAACTCTTTCTCACGAGGACATATATCTGGTACAACCTGTGCCATCTTCACTGTATCAGTAGTGGTGGCTGGACCAGGATTCAATAAAACATTTCGTTTGATATTCATAACAATTGTTTTTTATTTTTTCAAGAACTTCATAAGTGCTTCTTTGTTCTCTATAGGCGTTGTCGTTGGTCTTCCCAAGTCCTTGCGGTTGCCTTTCTTGACACATACCTGCAGAAGAACCGGTCCGTTTTCGGCCTTGACAATCGGAAGGATGGCTGTTAGCTCTTCCTTGGTCGTCACGCTATAGGATGCATGGTAGCCAACAGCATCTGCAACGGCAGGCAAGTTGATCTGAAGACCGACCGTCGGCTGACCTCCTACGGAGTCGTGAGCACCATTGTTAAAGACTACATGAATATAGTTTTGTGGATGTTTAGAAGCGACGATCGCCATTGATCCCAGATGCATGATGCTGGCACCATCACCATCGAAACACCATACCTTTCTCTGGGGTTGTTCCAATGCAACACCTAAAGCTATCTGACTTGCATGTCCCATAGAACCTACCGTCAGGAAGTCACGTTCATGCCCTTCATGCATAGCCGTACGATATTCAAACAGCTCACGGCTGATCATACCTGTCGTAGAGACGATCACGTCTTTCTCGTCCAAAGCCGCCGCAACAGTCTGAATGGCTTCCTCTCGCGTCAATGACAGGTCGTTTTGAACGACGTGCTGTAAGGTATAGGTATCGAAAGTGTCTTTTTCAATAACCAAAGCATAAACCTCACGGCTGTTGTTCATAAAATCTACTGCCGTCTGTATCTGTTTGGCTGCTTGCTCTTCGTCCTTGTCCAACACCTGATAGGGGATGCCCATTGTTTCCAACAGCGGCAATGTTACCTTTCCCTGTTTCACGTGTTGCGGCTCATCGTGAACGCCTGGCTTTCCTCGCCAGCCGATGATCAGCAGGACTGGTATCTGATAAACATCCTTGTCGGTCAGAGATGCCAACGGGTTAATGATGTTTCCTTCACCAGAGTTCTGCATATAGACAACAGGGATTTTTCCTGTTGCAAGGTGATAGCCGGCAGCAAGTCCCATCGCACCACCCTCATTGGCAGCAATGATGTTATGGGTGTCGTCAGCGTGGTCGGTGATGTAGGCACAAAGATTTTTCAACAACGAATCGGGAACACCCGCATAGAAGTCTATGTCATTGGCCTTCAGCGTATCGTAAAAAAATGATGGTCTGATCATATCATTAGTCGTTGGGAAAGTTACTTCGTTCCAGGAATCAATTCGAGAATCTCTTTGATAGGCATACAAATCGGATTGGCCTCCAAAGAACGTTCATTTTCAAGGATGGTCTCAGCACATTTCAGCATGGCGGGATAAGCGGCACGCAACATGTGGTTGGCATAAATCACAATATTGACACCCCAACTATGCAGTTCGTCCTCCGTAATCTGATTATAGGTGGTAGGAACCACGACGATAGGCACAGACGGATGGCGTTCGCGGAAACGCAAACAGAAATCTTTGATATCGCTACCCGACTTCTCCTTACTATGAATCATGATGCCATCTGCACCTGCTTCCACATAGGCAAATGTACGCTCTAATGCGTCTTCCACACTCTTGCCGGCAATCAGACTCTCACAGCGGGCAATAATCATGAAGTCTTTGGTGACTTGTGCTTCTTTGCCTACCTTGATCTTGTGACAGAATCCTTCTATCGTATCTTGCATCTGAATAGCATCTGTGCCGAAAAGAGAATTCTTTTTCAATCCGATCTTGTCCTCGATAATAATGGCAGAGATACCATTACGCTCCAACGTACGCACCGTAAACTGGAAATGCTCTGGTTTACCACCTGTGTCACCATCATAAATAATCGGCTTGGTCGTACATTCCAGAATATTCGTCAGATCCTGCAGACGTGTCGTCAAGTCCACAGCCTCAATATCAGGCTTTCCTTTTGAAGTGGAATCCGTCAAAGAACTCGACCACATACCATCGAACGTATTCGTCTTCAAACCTTTCTGAACTGCTGCGTTCTCGATAATGAGTCCACTCAAACCATCGTGGGCTTCCATGATGCGGACAATCGGTTTGGCTGCAATCAATCGGCGCAATGATTTCAAACGGATGTCTGGAGTTGTACCAATCGCTTTAATTTCCTTGTCTAATGATGAAGAATTGATTCCTTGAGTATAGGGAATTTCAATCACCTCGCCTCCTAATTCTTTCATCACGTCAAACACCTCTTTGCGGAGTTCCTGCTCTGTGCCTTCTTTCCAGTCATCGCCGTGAATGATGTAATCAGGCTTGTACTTACGCAAGTTGGCTACATAGCTCCATTCCTCCTGTGGAACTACACAACTGACTCCTTGAATATGTTCTACTACATTCTTGCGCTGTTCGTATGTCATATACGGCAGACGACGATGCATAGCAATGGCTTTATCGGTAAACAATCCGATCATCACGTCTCCATATTTGGCACCTTCGGTGATGATGTTGATTAAACCTGGATGCATGATATCACCAATCATGCCCAAATAAACAGTTTTACTCATATTGTATTCTTTTTGTTTCGCGAAAACAGTAACAAGTGAATAATGTTCGTATAACTTTGCAAAGGTACGATTAATTCCCAAATACACCAAGCATGCAGGCTTTTTTCAACCATTATATTATTAAATTAGGTAAAAAAATTGCTGATATTGTAATAAATAACTACCTTTGCACATCTTATGTATATATCATTAAACCTAATTTTAACATAACGATGAAAAAATTCTTATTAGTAGCAATGCTGTTCGTAGCAGGTATGAGCATGGCACAAGAGATGCCGAAGATACCTGTCGATCCAGCAGTACGCATCGGTAAGTTGGACAATGGACTGACTTACTACATCCGCCACAACAACTGGCCGGAAAACAAAGCAAACTTCTACATTGCACAGCGTGTAGGTTCTATCCAGGAGAATGACGACCAGCGCGGTCTTGCCCACTTCTTGGAGCACATGGCGTTCAACGGTTCTGAACATTTTCCTGACAGCACACTGTTGGAGTTTACCCGTTCTTTGGGTGTAGAATTTGGTAGCAATCTGAATGCTTACACCAGCATCGACCAGACTGTTTATCGCATTTGCGATGTACCAACCAAACGTGGTCAGGCAGCTCTCGACTCTTGTGTACTGATCCTGAAAGACTGGTCAAATGGTCTGGCTCTCAAAGACAAGGAGATTGACAAAGAGCGTGGTGTCATCCATCAGGAATGGCAGTTAGGTGAAGGTCCTGGTCAGCGCATGATTCAGAGAGCCTTGCCGAAACTCTATCCGATGTCAAAGTATGGCGAGCGTCTGCCTATCGGTTTGATGGAGATTGTTGACAACTTCCCACCACAGGTGTTGCGCGATTACTACAAGAAGTGGTATCGTCCTGACAACCAGGCTATTATCATTGTTGGCGACGTAGATGTTGACCACATGGAAGCCGTTATCAAGGATTTGTGGAAAGGTGTCACCGTTCCTGCTGATGCAGCAAAAGTTGTTGACGAACTTGTTCCTGACAACGAACAAGCTATTTACGTGGTTGAAAAGGACAAAGAGCAGCAATTCTCGTCTATCGGAATTGCCATGAAGCATGATGCTACAGATCCTTCTGAGAAGGTGACGGTAGAATACCTGATTGAAGATTATGTGAAAGACATGATTGCCATGATGCTCAACCAACGTTTAGAGGAAATGACACAGAAGGCAGATTGTCCTTTCACAATGGCTTACGGCTATGACGGCAACTATCTGATTTCTAAAACAAAGGATGCATTCCAAATTGATGCTTACGCAAAGGAAGGCAAGGACTTGGAGACACTGGCTGCTATCTACAGAGAGGCTTTACGTGTTAAAAAGTTCGGTTTCACCGTTTCTGAGTTCCAGCGCTCAAAGGAAGAGTATTTGAGCCGTTTGGAGAAACGTTATACCAACCGCGACAAGATTAAGAATGCTGAGTTTGGTGATGCTTATCGCGACAACTATTTGGAGAACGAGCCTATTCCTTCTATCGAGGATGAATATCAGTTGATGACCCAACTCGTTAATGCACCAATGATCAATGTTGACATCATCAACATGATTGCTAAGCAGATGATTAGCGAAGAAGACAAGAACTTCGTCACCTTACTGATGCTACAGGAGAAAGAAGGCAAGGAATATCCTACTGAGACTTCTCTGGCAGAAACGATTGCAAAGGTACGCGCAGAGGAAATCACAGCATACGTTGATAATGTGAAGAACGAACCGCTGATTGCTCCTGACAAGATGCCTAAGGCTGGTAAGATAAAGAAGGAAACTGAGAACAAACAGTTTGGATACAAAGAGTTGACGCTCTCTAACGGCGCTCGTGTCATCCTGAAGAAAACTGATTTCAAGACCGATGAGATTCAGTTCCAAGCTTTGGCTAAAGGTGGTAAGAGCGTTTACGGTCCAGCTGACTTCATCAACCTGAAGCTCTTCGATCAGGCAATGGCATCCAGCGGTCTTGGCAACTTCAGCAATACAGAACTTCAGAAGGCGATGTATGGTAAGCAGGTTAGTGCAAATCTATCATTGGGCAACAACTACAATATTATCTCAGGAACTTCTGTTCCGAAGGATATTGAGACCCTGATGCAGCTCATCTATCTGAACTTCACCAATAAAACAAAGGATGAGGATGCATACAAGTCTATGCTTTCACAGCAGGAGATGATGTTGAAGAACAAGAATCTCAGTCCGGAAAGTTCATTCATGGACTCTATCTCCGTTACCATCAGCAACCACGAATTGCGCAACAAGCCGCTTGAGGCCGATGAATTGCCACTTGCTAATTACGATCGCATGATGCAGATTCAGAAAGAAGCATTCGCCAATGCTGCAGACTTCGTATTCTATTTCGTTGGTAACTTCGACGAGGCTACAATCCGTCCGCTGATAGAGCGATATATTGCATCACTGCCAGGCAAGAAGGCAACATCTAACTGGAAAGAAACACCTGGTTTCGCACAGGGTCTCGTATTGAATCACTACCAGCGCGAGATGACTTCTCCCAAGGCTATGGCATTCTTCTTCTGGCATGAGGACGCACCTTACACGCTGGAAAACAAGATTCTTGCTGATGCTGCAGGACAGGTTCTCTCTATGGTTTACCTGAAAGATATCCGTGAAGATGCCAGCGCTGCATATTCCGTATTTGCTAACGGCGACCTTCGCCGTGTTCGTGACAAAGCAAAGGTTGTTATGCAGGCCATTTGTCCGATGGATCCGGAAAAGGCTCAGACAGCACTCGACTTATTGGCAAAAGGAATGGCCGACAACACCATCAAGGTGGATGATGACAAGGTCATGAAGGTCAAGGAGAACATGCTGAAGAATGCTGACGAGGCTGCTAAGAACAACAGCCACTGGATGGATGTGATTGACGAATATATCTGGACAGGTGTTGACTTCCACACAGAGTACAAGAACATTGTCAACAGTCTGACTCCTGAGAAGATTGCAAACTTCCTGAAGGGACTCGTTGCAGCAGGCAACCACACAGAAGTTGTCATGACTCCAAAGAAATAATCATATCACCATCTCTATATAATAAGGTGTAGCCTCTCGTGGGCTGCACCTTATTTTTTTATCCGTAACGCCTATGACTCCCGCAGCTACGATTATCCCGTAATGTAAAAAAGAGACCGTAAGGCCTCTTTTTTTGTTAAACACGAATCTACTTCACCATTGATCTTCGGTCGAACTTGCTTTTGCTCGGTAGAGCCGATGCAAGCATCGCTCTACACTCGCTTAAACGCAACTTTCCTCCTATTTCCACTCGCTCTTACTGCAAAGTGAACCCAGTAGTTGCCCGTTTTAACACGATGTTCGATGATGATTTCATCGAAGCTTTCACCTCGCTCCTTACTGATATCTAACAGGTACGCTGCATACCGAAGTGCTTGT
>CADCPZ010000103.1 GCA_902803475.1 uncultured Prevotellaceae bacterium | reverse complement strand
AACAATGATGCCATTGTCAGATCGAACATCAATACCTCAAGCGTGAATACCAATCCTGCGATTGGGGCTTTGAAAATACCGGCGATAGCAGCTGCGGCACCACATCCCACCATCAGCATCAGTGTTTTGTTGTCGGTCTTGAACAATTGCCCTAAATTACTTCCGATAGCCGACCCCGTTAGTACGATAGGAGCTTCTGCACCAACTGATCCACCAAATCCGATGGTGATAGCTGAGGCAATAACTGAACTCCATGTGTTGTGTGCTTTCAGATGGCTACGTTTGGAGGAGATAGCATATAGGATGCGTGTGATACCGTGTGAGATATTGTCCTTGACGACATATTTGACAAACAGGGACGTGAGATAAATACCGACGACAGGAAAGACCAAATACAACCAGTTGAATGTAGAAGTATTGAAACCCGATGTCAACAGCGTTTGTATTTGATGAATCAGAAAGTGCAAAACGAATGCTGCTACAGATACCAGAAAGCCAACAACGAACGACAACGCCAAAGTGAACTGTCGTGGGGAGATATGCTCCTGTCGCCAGTTGCGTAGCTGTTCAAACCATGATGGTTTGTTGGTGATGGTGTTGATGTTGATGTCTTCTGTTTGCATGTTTTCAAGAGTTGAGAAGTTCGTTGGCTTGTCTGATAGCAGCATCTGTGATGTTGTCGCCTGAAAGCATTTGGGCAATTTCTGTTACGCGCTCTTCGGAATTGAGCAGTGTCATACGGCTGGCGGTACCCTGTTGTGTTTCCTCTTTATATACCTTATAATGTGAACGTCCAAGTGCTGCTATCTGTGGAAGGTGGGTGATAGAGATAACCTGTCGATTGTTTTCGCCCATCTCTTTCATCATCAAGGCCATTTTCTGTGCAATTTTTCCACTGACGCCCGTATCGATTTCATCAAAGATAATGGTCGGAAGTTTGACCGCTCCGCTAATCATTGCCTTTAAAGAAAGCATCACGCGGGCAATTTCACCACCGGAAGCTACCTGACTGACGGGTTGTAAAGCTGTGCTGGTGTTTGCACTGAACAGGAATTGAACTTTGTCGGCTCCTTGGGCAGCGAGTTCTTTGGGTTCTATCTGTATTTGGAATCGTACGTTGGGAATACCCAGTGGTACCAAACGTTGCAACATCTCTTTTTCAATGAGTTGTGCTCCATGTTCTCGACTTTTGGTAAGTGTTGCAGCAAGCTGTTCACACTTCTTATGCTGTATTTCTACATCTTTCTGTAAGTCAGCCAGTTCCTCGTCGCTGTTGTCCAATTGTTCAAGTCGCGTTTTCAAATCGGCTTGTAACTGTAATAGTTCCTCAACACTATTGAGATGGAACTTCTGCTCTAACGCATAAAGCTTGTCGAGTTGTGCCTGTATTTTGTCAAGGCGAGCTGGATCGAAGTCTATATCATCAACACTGTCGTTGATTTCTGTGGCGATATCTTTGATTTCGATGCGGCTTGATTCTAAACGTTCAGTCAACTCACGTACCTTCGGATATACATCCTCAATGGATTGGAGACTTTGAATAGCGCTTTTCAGGTCTTCTACGATATTGTGTTCGTCGCCATTGAGTAAAGAATCTGCATGAAAGAGACCTTGTTTGATATCTTCTGCATGCGTGAGTGTTTCACTTTCCTGTTCCAGTTCCTCTTGCATGCCTTCATAAAGGTTGGCGCTTTGGATATCGTTGTATTGGAAACGAAGGTATTCTTCGTCTTTCCGATTCTGTTCGATAGCAACACGCAAATCAATCAGACGCTTTTCTAACTGTTTGTATTCATCATACGCTGTACGATAGGCACTGCGTTGTTGCGCGTTGTCACTGATGATATCAACCACATTTAATTGAAAGTCTTCCTGTTGCAGGAGCAGGTTCTGGTGCTGAGAATGCACATCGACCAGCTGTTCGCCGAGCATCCGCATCTGTGCTAACGATACGGGTGTATCATTGATAAATGCACGCGACTTTCCTGCGGCAGTCAGTTCACGTCGGATGATACAGTCGCCGGCATCGTAGTCGATGTCGTTTTCTGTAAAGAAGGATTCTAATTGATAACGTGTCAGATCGAATTCCGCTTCAATGGTACATTTTGCACATCCGTCTTTGATCGTCTTGCTATCGGCACGATTGCCAAGCAGGAGTCCGATAGCTCCAAGGATGATACTTTTACCTGCTCCTGTTTCGCCAGTGATGACCGAGAAACCGGAATAGAACTCCATATCGAGTTCATCGATGAGGGTATAGTCTTTGATATATAGTCTTTTCAGCATTTATTCCTTGATTTTGTTCCATGCCTCGTTTTGTGAAGCATTGATGGAAAAGAGAATGTCGTAAACAGATTGCTTTTCTTTCTGTGTGCCTTTGCCCTTATAGATGTTGGCGAGTTCGTCGCGTTTGTAATCTGTCCATATCTGTGGTAACATACTCAACGGCTTATCTTCGTGCGCCTTTTTCAAGTTCTCTTCAATCGTGGTGGTGATGGCAATGCGTCCGCGTTCCGAATTATTGGCCATCTCGTCTAACCCCAGACGATAGTAGTCGTACTGCATTTTTCTGAATGGTTCCATTGCTCCGTCCAGATAATCGTTGATAATTGCGAATCGGTTGCGGCTGTTCTCGAATGATTTCCATCCAGGGAATTGCAGACTTTGCGCATTGTTTACCAAATTCATGCATCGTTGCAAGACATCTTCACCGCCTTTTGGTGAGAAACTGTCGAGATCAAGTCCGATAATGAGATATGCATAATAGGCAATGAGTGCGGTAAGTTGGTTGTCAACCGTTTCGTCATTGTATTCCAGTTGGTCGAACTCGGCAAAGTAGAAATCAAAGTTGTCGTCTTTATTATTATATAAGGTAGTGGTGTAAGCGGAATTGTACACTGGTCGGTTGGCTTGTATCAGTGCGTTGCATGTGAACGTGTTGGTTGCAACATCATGCTTGGTAACCGTGATGTTAAAATTGCACACGATACGTTCGTTTTTTTGAAACTGCAGATTAGTCCACTGACGCTCGTTGATAAACTGCTCAAGAGTTTTCTGCAGGTTATCAAATACCGACTTGTCTGTACCTTGTATCTGATTGCTGTTGATGGTGACACGTGCTTGCAATTCCTGTGCCGGAAGTGACAAGGAACAACATAACGCAATGATGATACTTGCAATGATTTTCTTCATAACGTTTTCTCTAACTCATCAATGATATCTTTTGCAACATCAGCTTTTGGTTTCTTTTCGAAAGCTTTCTGATGATGTTTTGATATGATTGTAATCTGATTGTCATCACTGCGGAATGTGGTACCGGGGATGCGTGTAGAGTTCAGAACAATCATGTCGGCATTCTTCTTCTGCAGTTTCAAACGTGCATTTTGCTCCTCATCATTGGTTTCCAAAGCAAAGGCAACAATACGCTGGTTGTCACGTTTCATCTGTCCTATAGCTGCAGCGATATCATGTGTGGGTTTCAGACGAATCACAAGATCATGATCTTTACGCTTAATCTTTTGGTCGGCTACTTGTTCTGGTTGGAAGTCAGCAACAGCTGCACAGAGAATGGCTATATCGGCTGTGCGGAAGGTCTTTGTCGTTACCTCATACATCTGCTGACAACTTTCAACATCAATGCGCTGAATACCTTCCGAGCATGATAGTGAAACTGGTCCAGCGATGAGTGTAACCTTTGCACCGCGCCGGTAACATTCCTCAGCGAGCGCAAAGCCCATTTTTCCACTGGAGTAGTTACCGATAAAGCGCACGGGATCTATCTTTTCATAGGTGGGACCAGCAGTAATCAATACATGCTTGCCAGTAAGGGAAGAGTCCTCCAACTCACCCTTGAGAGAAAAAGACTGGGTATTGGCAAAGAACTGCTCTAGACATTCGACAATCTTCTCAGGCTCTTCCATTCTTCCTTTTCCTTCCAGACCGCTGGCAAGGAATCCGCTGGTAGGCTCAATAAAGTGGTTACCATATTGTTTCAATTGTTCAATGTTCTGCTGTGTGCTGGGATGACGATACATATCGAGATCCATAGCCGGAGCAATAAACACTGGGGCCTTCATCGACAAATAGGTTGTGATGAGCATGTTGTCAGCAATACCGTGAGCCATTTTCCCCAATGTGCTGGCTGTACAGGGTGCTATCAGCATCGCATCAGCCCATAGTCCAAGATCAACATGTGAGTTCCATGTGCCGTCGCGTTGTGAGAAAAAATCGCTGACGACGGGTTTGTGGGTGAGTGCCGACAAGGTGATAGGCGTAATAAACTCCTTGCCTGCAGGCGTAATAACCACTTGCACCTCAGCTCCTTTCTTGATAAGCCCGCGAATTATCAGACAGGCTTTATAGGCTGCGATGGAGCCGGTGATTCCCAATACGATCTTCTTGCCGTTCAACATCAATGAATATACTATTTGACAATTTTCGATTTACTATTTATTCCCTCCCGACAAGGATGGCCTTCGGGTGGAGGCTGGTCTTTACCTGCCAAACTCTCTTAAGCGGATGCGTGTAAGCATCTGCTTGGTATTGTTTGTGAAATCGCTGGAAAGAATCCAACTATAATAACCTGGATCACGGCGTAATACCTCAGCAACAGGTACACCTTTATATTTTCCGAAGTTAAATACCTCTTGTTTCAGCGGTTTCCCATCAGCACCAGTGAGTGGATTTCCACTTGAATCCGTCAATTCTTTCCAGATCATCCGACCCGCGAAGTCCACGTTGTCGTTGGTCTTTGAGAAAGCAGCCAGTTCATCCATATCATTGTGCAGCACACGATCTTCTTCCTCTTGCATACCAGGAGCATATCGGTCGAGTTGTGCCTGAAGAACCAGATAGGTGGCTTCTGTATCCTGATCGGCAAGGTGAGCTTGGAAGTCGTCTTCCATTTTCCTGCCTACATAGAATTTATATGCGGCAGCAAGGTTGCGGCGCTCCATGCGGTGGAAGATGGTCTGTGCATCAATCAGCCGACATTTACTGAAGTCGAAGTCGATGCCTGCACGCAGAAACTCTTCTGCCAGCATGGGAATGTCGAAATGGTTCGAGTTGAAACCGGCAAAGTCGCAACCGCTGAACACACTATTCAGTTTTGAAGCCAATTCCTGAAAGGTTGGAGCCTGAGCCACTTGTTCGTTGGTAATACCCGTCAATTGTTCCACCTCAGCAGGAATGGGCTTTTGCGGGTTGACGAAAAGATTGCCCCGTTCTTCAGAACCGTCAGGCGATACTTTGATATAGGATATCTGAATGACCCTGTCATTAACAAGGTCAAGCCCCGTCGTCTCCAAATCGAAGACAATCAGGGGCTTTGTAAGATTTAATTTCATAGCTAATTGTTAATCGTTTAACAGCATCGGCATAATCAGCATCAGCACGTCTTCATTCTCTGGCTGTTCTATAGGAATGATGACACCGGCACGTGATGGGTCGGCCAATTGAATTTGAATCTCGTCGCCTTCCAGGTTGTTGAGGATTTCAACCATGCTGGAACCCTTGAATCCAATACTCATAGGCTGCCCACCGTATTCACAGGTGATACTTTCTTTGGCGCTGGTTGCAAAATCGATATCTTCAGCGTTGAGTTCCATGTGGCCGTTCTCCAGATGGAAACGGATGAGCTGACTGCTGTCGCTGGCAAAGGGGAGCACACGGCGCAATGCACCCAACAGACTCTTGCGGTCGATGGTTACGAGATTGGGATTGTTTTGAGGGATTACACTATTGTAGTTGGGATAGCGCCCTTCGATGAGTCGGCAAACGAGTTTTCCATCAGTGAAACTGATTTCAGCTGAGCGATCATCGAATTTCAAAACCACATCACCGCCATCCTTACTCAATACAGCCTTCAGCAACTGTGCCGGCTTCTTCGGTAGGATAAATGATGCAGCTGCATCGCTCTTTACGCTATAGTTCTTATTGCGTACCAACTTGTGGCCATCGCTGGAAACGATAGCAAGACTGTCTGCCGTCAGATCGAAATAAATACCATTCATGACGGGGCGTAATTCATCCTGAGCCGTTGCAAACAATGAGCGATTGATATTGTCAACGAGGATGGATGCGTTGATGGTGATAGTCGTAGCACTATCGGAAACAGGCTGTGCCTTCGGATATTCATCTGCATTCTGAACAGGGAAATTGTATGAACCATTCTGATAGGTTATATACATTTTCATCTCGTCAAAATTCACGTCAATGTTCAGAGGCTGCTCTGGTAATTCCTTGACAGCATCAATGATGGTATGATTAGAAACTGCGAAACTGCCTTCTCCTTCACTTTCATCAAGAGGTAATAGTGAGGTCATGACATTCTCACTATCTGAGGCGGTGATGACAAGTTGTCCGTTGGTTACTTCAAAAAGGAAATCATCAAGGATAGGCAAAGAATTTTTGCTATTGATGACTTTGGAAAGTGTCAGCAGTCGGTTGCTGAGCGTGTTGCTTGAAATGGTAAATCTCATTGGTATTTTGTTTTTTAGTTAATTATTCTTTGATTTTCAACGGACAAAAATACAAAAAAGCATTGTTTCTAACAAAAAAACGAGCCAAAAGTTTCGCTATTTTGAACTATTTTAGTAATTTCGCAAACGAAAATCGAACAAAACAACTTAATATTTTAAAAATAAATGGATTTACAAGGAAAAATTATTGCAGTGCTTCCAGAGCGTAGCGGAGTATCTGCACGTGGAGAGTGGAAAGCTGGTTCATTTGTGTTAGAAACTCACGATCAGTATCCTAAGAAGATGGTGTTTGATGTTTTTGGTGCAGAGCGTTTGAGTCAGTTTGCAATCAAGGCAGGCGAGGAATTAATCGTGTCGTTTGATATTGATGCTCATGAATATCAAGGACGATGGTTCAATAGTATTCGTGCTTGGAATGTACAGCGTGTTGATGCTGCTGCAGCACAAGCTGCTGCTCCTGTAGCCGTTGCTCCTGTCGCTCCGGCTCCTGCACCCGCTGATGGTGCTAATGCTCCGTTCCCTGCACAGAGTGAGGGTGAGAGCGCTGACGATTTACCATTCTAAGCGTTCAGGTGACATTGTTACAAACAAAAAAGGTAGAGGTTATTCACAAATAAATGACCTCTACCTTTTATATATATAGGTTTATAATCTGTTGATCGAAATATCGTATCGCTCGTTTGAATATTAACTATTTTTTCGTTATTCCAACGGCGCATTTTTGAGTTGTTCAAGGGCGCGGCTAAGTTGGTCAGGACATGATGTTTCTTTATTGCCACAGCGGATGCCGTTAATGCGAGAAATTACATCATCAATTTTCTGACCGCGTACCAACTGACTGATGCCTTGAAGGTTCCCATGACAGCCACCCAAGAAGAAAACCTGTTGAATGACGTTATTCTCGTCAGCAGTTACGTCGATGAGTTTTGAACAAGTGCCCTTGGTCTCGTACTGTATGTGTTTTGTTTTCATTTTATTTATTGATATTGATAAATAGCTAATTTGTTGCAATGATAGAAATATATGTGTAATAGCGCAAGAAAAAGAGGCTATTTTGTAGGATCTAATTCCTTGATGATACCGTGACGATAGGCATATAGGAGTTGTTCGAGATCTTTAATTTGTTCACTGATTTCTTCACCTTGATCTGTATCGGCTACACGCATACGGTGGTCGCTCATTTCGACTATTTGCGTGGTGCTGACAATATCGCTACCCCGAAGGATGGCATCAGCTGTGCTGGTAAAGTGCTCATGCTGAACAAGTTGGAAACCGCGGCTGTGATATATGAGCGTGTAACCAGCAATACCTGTCGTCTTGTGATAAGGCTCTGAGAAACCACCGTCGATGACCATCAGTTTGCCATTTGCCTTGATAGGATTCTCACCTTTGTTGACGTGTACAGGAACGTGGCCGTTGATGATGTGACGGTCCTTACCCTTCACCCCGAAACAGTCGAGAATGCGCTCTACAACTTCTTCATTGTCGCGCAATTTGAAATAGTTGCCTTTTTCCTCAACATGTGTTTTTGTATCTTTGAGAAAATAGCGTTCAAAAGTTGCCATTTTCGATTTGTCGAACAAGGGTGAGTCTGGACCGCACCATAGGTAGAGGAAATAATCAATGGCATAGTTTTTTTCTTCGGAAGGAGAATCGTTCTGGAAAGCAGTGCGAACCATCATACCTATCTGGTGCATCAGTTCCTTTCCGCTGTATTTCCTGCCTGGATATATTTCAACCTCTTTCAGTGTGCCGTCTTCGTTCAATGGAACAGCTGCGTGAAATAGCAGGTTCTTGTTACAGATAGAGAACATACAGCCATGTTGCAGGATGGAGTTGATGTGCTTGTGCAGTTTCTCGCTTACCATAAACGAATGGCGCAGACGACTCATCAGTGTCTCTTCTTCCTCTGTCAATTTAGTAGGATTCTTGGGATCTATCGTTGGGAAGCGGCACGAAATCATAGGATATTCCTTGCCGTCGATGTTGCAAGTGCCTTTTTCGTAGTCAATCTTGTCAAGCATATTCCGTTCCTGCATGCCCCATAAAGGATTGCGCTTGAAAATTTGTGCCTCAACTTTAAACTGCAGAACGCTGATAGCCTTGTGCATACGTGCGGTGAGCAGTTCTGTTTTTTGGTCAAGTTCATCAGATTCACCTATTTTCGGCAGGAAGGCAATACAAGGATCGTCACCGTAGATTTCCATCGCGAATGTGGCAAGGGGTACGAGGTTGATGCCGTAGCCTTCTTCCAGCGTAGCCATATTAGCATAGCGTAGCGACAAACGGATCACATTACAGATGCAGGCTTCGTTTCCTGCTTGTGCCCCCATCCACAAAATATCGTGATTACCCCATTGAATATCCCACTTGTGGTATTTACCAAGTATGTCCATAATGATATGGGCACCAGGTCCACGGTCGTAAACGTCACCTAAAACGTGAAGTTGCTCTATAGACAACCGTTGGATTACATTACATATCGCACAAATGAAATCATCTGCCCGACCTGTAGAGATAATGGTGTTGATGATCGCACTAACGTAGTCGGTTTTGTCCTTGTCGTCTGTGTTCTCATGTAGAAGTTCCTGGATGATATAGCTGAAATCATTGGGCAGGCTCTGTCGTACTCTATAACGTGTATATTTGCTGGAAACTTCGCGACAGATGCACACCAGTTGATGAATGGTAATCTGATACCAGTCACGGATGTCTTCGTCGGCTTGTTTGACTAGCTCGAGTTTTTGTTCCGGATAGTAGATGAGCGTACAAAGTTCACGCTTCTCCGATTCACGTAGCGTATTCCCAAACAGCTCGTTTACCTTGCGTTTGATGTTTCCAGACGCATTTTTCAGTACATGACGGAACGCTTCGTGTTCACCATGAATATCTGCTAGAAAGTGTTCGGTACCTTTCGGCAGGTTCAAGATGGCTTGCAGATTGATAATCTCTGTACTAGCATCAGCTACCGTTGGGAAGGAGCGTGACAATAGTTGCAGATAGCGTTCATCTTTCAATGGTTTCTCGTTGTGATTTGTCATGGATGATAGAATGGCTTTAATGAATAATCAATTGTTTGATACGATGTGTCTTTTTATCGTCAAGAGGTGCTAAAGGCATAAACCCTTCTTCTAACAAGATGGTTTCTGATAATACCTGTATAAGCCTGGATGCTAAATCTTTAATTTTCATATATTTCAGCACTTCTTGAAGTTTGTCTTCGTCATAATCTTCATATTTCAAAACCTCATAGAGTTCTGTTAGATGATACATGCTAAGGGTGCGTTTCTGGAGGTGGAACTTTATGTTCAGCAACATGATGCAGATTGTCTTGATGACTTCGTTAACACCTTCGGTTTCCCATTTCAGTTTGTCTTTCAGCGATGATTTCTTACTGAGCAATTCTTTGCGCTCCAACGGCTCGCTGCTTTTTTTCTTTCTTCTGGTAAAGCGGTCTATGTTTGCAGCATCGATTGTAGGAATGGTAAGTTGCATACGGCTGATACCTTCATCAATAATGTTTCTGATGTATTCATCATCCGCATAGAGCATGATGCGACGCCACTGAATGGGGTTGATATCGCGCAAGTTCAGAATCTGTTCACTTGTCAATGGGTTACGGATCATATTTTTTTCTTTCCCAATACGGAGTAGGGAAGAAAGGGCTTCTTTTTCTACAGCAGTCATCAGTTTGAAATATCGACTGTCGATAACTTTCTGGTAGAATACCAGCATTGTTTTTGCCATTTGCTCATAGGAAATATTTTTATTGAGCAAACTCGACGGAACGGTTGTACACCGTTTGTTCCAACCCAAGAAAAGCAGATTGTCTCGCTCAAGGTCGGTAGATACCTGCAGGGCATCCGCCCGATGAATCATTTTATATTGGTAGAGTACTGTTTTACAAACCTTACTGATATGCTGTTCGCGCATACGTATAAACTGCTCAAGTTGCCAATGTGGGGATACCACGATGGCAACTCCCTCTTTATAAGCTTGTTTGGCTATTCTTGCAGCCTCGTGATTCCAGCAGGCATGAATATGGAAGATATCGGGATGCTGCTTTTTGAGTAAAGCCTCTGCCTCTTTTCGTTGGGTGACGACCTGCACGTTTGCCACTTCCTTCATAGCAGCTACCAACGTGAGCAGTCCGTCGGAAACCAGCTCACCCTGTGTGATTTTTGGTATATAGTGCAGTATGTTCATAATCTTATTCTCTTATAGTTTATGACTGATAAAATCGTTTTTGTCTGACCGTAAGTACTTGTATCTCATTGAAACTGCGTTCCCCAACAGCCATATTTCATAAGGAATAATTTTCCATGTGGGAATATGCTCCTGAAACAGCTCAAGCGTTTTCTTGCCGATAACAATACGCAGACAGATTGTAATGGAAAGTGCAATGATTGATATTGCGGTAAGGATCCATTGTTGGGTGACAACAGATATGATAACGGCTGCAAAAATGAGTAGGTAGTTCACATAGATAGCTGTTTGATCGAGATTAAACAACCGTCTGTGACGGCTACTGCGCGCCATGTGCTGACGGTTTTCAAAATAAAACAGATGCTTATTGCGCCACTCCTTATAAGTCGGTTGTTGCTCTGTAAGCCATGATTCAGGACGCAACTCTACAGCGGTAGCTCCCCTTCGTGCGTATTTGTTGACAATAAAGTCGTATTCACCACGCAGGTATTTCAGATTTCCGCGATATCCATCGTTGTCGATAAACTCACTCTTGCGGAACATCAGATTACAGCTGTTATGGCGGTAAGCGGTATTGTATTGAGCCTCACGCAACAGATAGAGGTCGGTGTGCAACCGTTCAAAGCGCCAAAAGGCGGGTGTGTCAACATCGTATCGGGTATAGCCATAGACAAGGTTTATACCTTTGCGACAGTTGCTCGCCATCGCTGCCAACCAGTGTGTTGAGGTAGGGTAGCATTGGGCATCGGTCAGCAGTATCCATTCATTCTTTGCTGCTTTCACACCCAGCGTCACTGCCAGTTTCTTACGGCTCATATAACGCGAACTGTCTGGGACGTAGGTGCAGTATATATGTGGATTATCGGCGAGACGTTTCATCGCGTCTTCCGTGTCGGAGTCGCCTTTACAGATGACAACGATTACTTCAAAGTCCGGATAGTCTTGTTCCAGGATGAGCGGCAGGTAATGTTCCAGCTCATGAGCATTCTCATACGGTGTGAGGATGATGGACACTGGAGGAGCCTTGCTGGATATCGTCTGAGATTCCTCTGCCGTTTCATCACTAGAACCAACAACGATTCCTTTGGGTTTGCGCAGCAAACCGTTCAGGAAGGGAGTCGTCAGTGCCAATAGAAGGATGATGGCACCTATTCCTATCGTTATCGTATCAATCATCAACATATTTTCTCGAACATTTTTCATTCAAAAGGACTCAGACGGAAATCTTTAAAAGTCCTCTGTAATATAACCTTTAGGCAACTTCCGACAGTTATACTGACTTGACATAATCTCCCCGTATGCGCCGGCACTGCGTAGCGCCAGCAAGTCGCCACGATGCGTTCTGTTCAGATCGATCGCTTTGGCAAATACATCGCTCGACTCACAGATAGGACCTACCACATCATAGGTTTCTGTAGGTTCATCACTCGATATATTTTCAATCTTGTGATAAGCCTGATAAAGAGCCGGACGAATCAAGTCGGTCATTCCTGCATCCACGATGGCAAACTGTTTGGCAGTACCTTGTTTTATATATAAGGTACGTGTAATCAGCGACCCCATCTGTGCTACTACTGCACGCCCCAACTCAAAGTGTAGCTTCTGGCCAGGACGGAGTTTAAGATGACGGGCGTATGTGTCGAAGAAGGCTTTGAAATCAGGTATCGGCACACGGTTGGGATGTTGGTAGTCAATACCTAATCCACCACCCACGTTGATGTGCTCCAACTTGATGTGCTTTCTTTCCAACTCGTTCTGCAGCTCGTTGATACGATTACAGAGAGCAGCAAAGTCACCCATATCAAGAATTTGGCTTCCAATGTGGAAATGCAGTCCCATAAACTTCACATTTTTCATGTGGGCAGCCTCTTCAATAGCAGCTTCCATATCACGCATTGCGATGCCGAATTTGTTTTCAGCCAATCCTGTGGTAATTTTTGCGTGCGTGTGTGCTCCCACATCAGGATTGATGCGGAAACAGATGGGGGCTACCCGATTGCGTTCTGCAGCCAGCTCGTTGATGACTTCCAGCTCTGCAACGCTTTCCACATTGAAACAGAAGATTTCCTTGTCCAGTCCCAAATTGATTTCCCAGTCGCTTTTGCCTACGCCGGCATAAACAATTCTGGAAGCGGGGAACCCAGCATTCAGCGAAGCTTGTATCTCACCACCGCTTACGCAGTCGGCACCCAGTCCTGCTTGACAGATGATATTGAGCACCTTCGGGTTTGCATTGGCTTTGATGGCATAATGAACGACAAAGCCTTCGTGTTTGCCAGCCTCTTTGTTGATGGTTTGCAGAGTCTGGCGTAGTAACTCCGTATCATAATAATAGAACGGAGTTTCAATCTGGCTGAACTTCTCTATGGGGAATATACCTTTCATATTGTTCTTTCTTGCGATTGTGTTGTGTATGTGTTGTTTGCGTGGTGCTTTTATTCAAAAAGTACCTTGCTTAAGTTCTGCAGCGCTTTTTTCTTATCGCTTTCCTTGATGAGGAAGGAGATGTTGTAGTTACTGCCTCCGTAGCTAATCATGCGAACAGGGATGTTCTTCATCGCATCAGTAGCAAGTGTCTCAAAACCGAGATTACTCCAGTCGAGGTCGCCTACAACACAGATGATACACATGTTCGTGTCAACGGTTACGGTGCCGTATTTCTTCAACTCATCGACAATCTCATTCAGGTGGGTATCATTGTCAATACTCATGGATACGCCGACCTCAGAGGTGGCAATCATGTCGATAGGAGTCTGATAACTCTCGAAAATCTCAAATACCTTGCGCAGGAAACCTGTAGCCAGCAACATACGACTCGACTTAATCTTGATTGCCGTGATGTTGTCTTTGGCTGCTACAGCCTTAATCTTTCCGCGCACGATGACGTTGTCGATAATCGTTCCCTCTGCATCTGGCTCCATCGTGTTTTTCAGGCGGACAGGAATACCTGCAAACTTGGCTGGCTGAACACAGGTGGGATGCAGAATCTTTGCACCGAAGTATGCCAACTCTGCAGCTTCTTCGAAGTTTAGCTGTCGTACAGCCTCTGTGTTCTCAACAACACGTGGGTCGTTGTTATGCATACCATCAATATCTGTCCAAATCTGAATCTCATCGGCATTCAAGGCAGCACCAATCAGCGAGGCTGTATAATCTGAGCCTCCACGTTGCAGATTATCCACTTCACCATAAGCATTCCGACAGATAAATCCCTGTGTGATATAAATCTGATAACCCGTATTTTCCTGCATGATGGCATTCAGCTTCTCCTTGATATATTGTGGGTCTGGCTCCGCATTTTTGTCGGTACGCATAAAGTCAAGGGCAGAAAGCAGTATGGCCTTAATGCCTTTCTCCTGCAGGTAGTTTACGATCATATTCGTGCTGAGCACCTCTCCCTGAGCAACGATGCTCTTTTCTTCAAAACTGGTAAAGAGGTCTTTGGTGAAGGTACGCAGATAATCAAACTCTTCATGCAGGAACTCAAGTGTCTTTTGTTTGTACTCGTCAGTGGAATAGAGGTCTTCCACATGCTGCATATACTTTTTTTCGAGGTTGTTGATAATCTCGTTGGCACCTTCAGGATTCTTCTTATACAGATAATCCGAGATTTCCACCAGTGTGTTAGTCGTTCCGCTCATCGCAGAGAGAACGACAAATGTCGGTTCGCCCGACTTGGTAATCAGTGAGGATACATTCTTCATCCGTTCTGGTGAACCTACGGACGTACCTCCAAATTTCATTACTTTCATATTCTATCGTATGTTTTATGATTTCTTATTCATCAAATTCTAACTCCTGACTAAGGTCGATGTCGTGAAATTCTGCCGTCACATTTTCCATTCTGCCTTCTTTACAGCGATATACGGTAGCTTTCACTTTGCTAATCATCGAGATGTTGTGGGTGGTCATAACCACAGCAGTTCCTTTCTCACTAATCTTCTTGAAGATAGACATGATATTGCCAGTCGTTTCAGGATCGAGGTTTCCTGTCGGTTCATCGGCAATGATAATGGTGGGATGATTCAAAATGGCGCGTGCGATGGCAAGACGCTGCTGCTCACCGCCTGACAACTCGTGGGGCATCTTCATCAGTTTGTCTTCCAGTCCCACAAGGGCCAGCACCTCATTGATGCGGTTGTTGATTTCGTCGTTGTCTTTCCAGCCCGTAGCCTTCAGCACAAAGCGGAAGTTCTTCCATACGGTGCGGTCGTGGAGGAGTTGGAAATCCTGGAAGATGATTCCCATCTCTTTACGGAGCGCAGGTATGTGTTTTCGGCGGATGGTGGTGATATTGCGTCCCAACACCTCGGCTTTCTCTGCGTCGCTCTTCTTGACATCCAGTTCGCAGTAAAAGGTCTTCAGTAGTGAACTTTTACCCGATCCGACTTTTCCGATGATGAAGATGAATTCGCCCTCGTTTACTTGAAAGTTTACGTCTTTTAATACGCAGACGTCATCTTGATAGACATTTACATTTTGATAGTCAATCAGCATATTGATAATATTTTTTGATTATATCATTTCTATTTACTCTCCCATATTGGAAGTTCTATTTGCTCTTAGCCATCCTACGGTCTTTATCCCAGTTGGGGTCGTGGCGTTTCTGTAGTTCCAACGCGATGTCCTCAATGCGCAACCCCTTGCTGGTGAGCAACACCAACAGGTGGTAGAACATGTCGGATGCTTCATAAATGAGTTTGTCGTTTGTGCCGTTGGTGGCTTCAATCACTGTTTCCAAAGCCTCTTCGCCTACCTTCTGCGCCATTTTGTTGACACCATCCTTGAACAGTTTCGTTGTGTAGGAACCTTCGGGCATCTCCTCATGGCGTTTCTCAATGAAATCTTGCAGCTCAGAGAAAAACAGCAAGGGATTTGAAAGATCCAAAGGGGTGTTCTCTTCGCCCCAACAGGTATCGGTTCCTGTGTGACAAGTTGGTCCAACAGGATTTACCTTCACCAGCAGGGTGTCGTTGTCGCAGTCGTTTTGTATGCTAACGAGGTTTAGGTAATGACCAGATGTCTCACCTTTTGTCCACAACGTATTACGGGTGCGGCTCCAAAACGTGACCTTCTTGGTCTTCACAGTTTTCTCATAGGCTTCCTGATTCATGAAGCCAAGCATCAGGACGTTCTTGGTCTTTGCGTCCTGGATGATAGCAGGAACCAGTCCTCCGAGTTTTTCAAAATCTATTTTCATATTTTCAATTTACTTTCAATTTTCAATTCTCACATTGATACCTTGGCCACGCAGGTATTGCTTCAGTTCCTGAATGCCAATCTCGCCGAAGTGGAATACGCTGGCGGCAAGAGCTGCATCGGCCTTTCCTTTGACAAATGCATCGCGGAAATGTTCCATCGTGCCGGCACCACCGCTGGCGATGATGGGAATGGGCAATTCATCAGAGAGCCGTGCCAACGCTTCATTGGCAAACCCGTTCTTCGTGCCGTCGTGATCCATACTGGTAAACAGGATTTCTCCTGCACCGCGATCTGCCACTTCTTTTGCCCATTCAAACAAGCCACGTTCCGTACGTTCACGCCCACCTTTCACATAACAGTGCCAACCATCTGGATCGAATCGTGCATCGATGGCACAGACACAAACCTGTGAACCGAAATGGTTGGTAATCTCGTTGATTAGCTCAGGACGACGCAAGGCTGCGCTGTTGATGCTCACCTTGTCGGCGCCGGCATGCAATAGCCGTTCTACATCAGCCAGTTCGTTGATGCCTCCTCCCACCGTGAACGGGATATTGATTTCCCTTGCCACACGTTCTACCATTTTGGTAAATGTCTTCCTTCCTTCGAAAGAAGCGGTGATGTCGAGAAATACCAATTCGTCGGCTCCAGCATCACTATAGGCCTTTCCCAACTCAACGGGATCGCCAGCATGACGCAGGTTGATGAAATTGGTTCCTTTCACCGTTTCGCCGTCTTTTACATCCAGACAGGGGATAATGCGTTTGGCCAAGCCTGCGGAAAGACTAGTAGGACTAGTCAAACTAGTCAAACTAGTCAAACTAGTCGAACTAGTATTGATCAGCTTTTCAATCTCAATACGCCCCTCGTAGTATGCTTTGCCGAAGACGACAGCAGGGATGCCTTCTCTCTCCAGTTGTCGGATATCGTCTGTTGACGAAACACCACCGCTGGCAATGAGATGCAGGGTGGGGTACTCTGCCATAATATGTTTGTATAAATCAATGGCAGGTCCACTGAGCATACCATCTTTGCTGATTTCCGTACACAGCACGTTCTTGACTCCATGTGCTATATATTTCTTCAGGAAAGGAATAAGGTCTTCTTCAGAATCTTCTTTCCAACCATTGATACTTACCTTCCCGTTCCTCACATCAGCACCGAGAATCAGTCTGTCAGCACCATATTGCTTTAACCACGAAAGGAATAGTTCCGGTTGTGTAACGGCAATGCTTCCTACCGTTACCATCGCAGCACCAGCATCAAATGCCTTTTCGATATCAGCTTCTGTTTTGATGCCTCCTCCAAAATCAACAATGAGATTGGTAGCTTCAGTAATCGCTCGCAGCACGTGGTCATTAACAACATGTTTCGACTTGGCTCCATCGAGATCTACCACATGCAAACGGCGGAAGCCAAGACGCTCGAATTCCTTGGCTTGGGCCACAGGGTCTTCATTATACACCGTCTTTTGTGCATAATCACCTTTCTTCAAACGTACACATTTGCCGTCTATGAGGTCTATAGCAGGAATCAGTTCTATGTTGTTCATCTGTTTTCTTATCTTAGGAATTGTTCCAGAATGGCTTCTCCCACCTTTCCGCTCTTTTCGGGATGGAACTGGCACGTCTGGAAATTAGCTTTCTTCAGCGCGGCAGAATAGGGTAGGATATACTGTGTTTCTGCTACGGTCCATTCGCACAACGGTACATAATAGCTGTGTACGAAATAAACATACGGGTTTTCGCCCAGTCCGGCAAACAAGTCGTTCTCTCGCTCCTTCGCTCCCTCGCTTTCTCGTTCTCTTCGCTCTCCACTCAGAACAATTTTATTCCAACCCATGCAGGGAACTTTGTCCTGATGGTGTTGTGGCTGGAAACGTTTCACGTCCACATCAAAGACGCCGATGCAGTCTGTGTCTCCCTCTTCTGAATGCCTGCACAGGAGCTGTTGTCCGATACAGATACCCAAAACGGGCTGTCGGAGGTCTTTGATGACAGCGTCCAACTGGCGTTCTTTCAGATAGCGCATACAGTTGCTGGCTTCTCCCTGTCCAGGGAAGAGCACCCGTTCAGCCTTCATCAGTTGTTCCGGATTGTCTGTCAGCAAGGGTTCCACACCCAACCGCCGCAGTGCGTTGACGACGGAATAGATGTTTCCGGCATTATATTTAACAATGGCTACATTCATTACTTCTATACTCCTATACTCCTATACTCCTTACTCCTTAAGAAAAGATAATCGTCTTATTCTTGTATGTCAGAATTTTCCGCTGTATATGTTTTGATACAGCATGCGACAGCACAATCTTCTCCAAGTCTTTGCCTTTAAGCACGAGACTCTCAGGTGTATCTTTGTGGGTGATGCGCGTCACATCCTGTTCGATGATAGGGCCGGCATCCAGTTCTGCGGTGACATAGTGACTGGTTGCGCCGATGATTTTCACACCTCGCTCGTATGCCTGATGATAGGGTTTTGCTCCGATAAATGCAGGCAGGAACGAATGGTGTATGTTGATGATGTGATGCGGATAGGCGGCTATCATGTCGTCGCTGATAATCTGCATGTAGCGGGCCAGAACGATGAACGAGATGTCTTCTTTCTTGAGCAGCTCCATCTCGGCAGCTTCCACCTCAGCTTTGTTGGAGTGGTCTTTCTTGATGCTCCATACATAATAAGGAATGTCAAATTGTTCTGCAACATAGCGCAGGTCCTCGTGGTTGCTGACGATACAGGGGATGTCGCAGTTGTATTCTCCAGCCTTCCATCGTGCCAACAGGTCGTACAGACAGTGGCTCATCTTCGATACAAAGATGGCCATACGTGGGCGCTTGTCGCTATAGTAAAGGCTGAACTTCATCTGGTAGCGTTGTGCATAAAGTGTGGTGATGTAGTCGTACAGTTTGTCGCGTGGAATCAGGAACCCGTCGAGTTCCCATTCGATGCGCATGAAGAACATGCCGTCAACTTTATCTACATACTGGTCCAGATAGACAATGTTTCCCTTGTTATCCGTGATAAACTTAGTCACTTCCGAAATGATTCCCTGTTGGTCAGGGCAATGTAAAAGTAATATTGCTGTTGGTTTCATTTGATCTCTTATTCGCCGATTTTTCGGCAAAGTTACATAAAAAGTTTGAAACAGCATCGTTTCAAGCTGAATTTATCAGTTTTTTCTTTAAAAAAGAAAAGAATACGAATAAATATCCGGAATTAGTAGCTTTCGATGATTTCTTCGTGCTTTTTTCGCTGTTGTTTGTTCATGCGACTTTTCCTGCGAAACAGTTCAAAGAAATCAAAGGAGAAACCTGACGGGGGTGTGTAATAATATTTTGCATCTTCCGCAATCTCTTTTTCTTTGACTCCTATACGCGGCATCTCACCCCATATTACCACTTCTCCAATCGAATTTGCACTGGGTAGAAGAGCGATGGTGTCTCTGAGTTCTTCTCGTTTTAAAGTAAGTTGCAGGAATTTTCCGTGTGTGATGGTGACGCTGGTAAAAGGTTCCTCCAACGTGTATTGTCCACGATAGTCGGTTGTCACCATTTTGTTGTAGTTTGTAAAGATATGTACATCTCTAATCGGCACACCTGTTTCCATGTTGACAATCACACCGCTCCATTGTGCATGAGCAGTGGTGCCAAATAGGAAAACCGAAAGGAAAAAGAATAATCTTCTCATTTTTGCCTGGGTCGATATCGTTCAACGCATGCAAAAATAAGGCATTCTGATTGTGCCCACAAATATTTTTCTTGTTATTAAAAAGTTTTATGTGAAATTTTTTAATCCTCTTCTTCTGGACCTTTGAGAATGACGCTGGTAGCGCCAATGGTGAAGAGACTTCCACTTTCGATGACGCGACGTTCGCGGTCTCCCAGGATTTCGTTGTCAACAAAAGTGCCGGTATTGCTGGGACCGTCGCGCAGGATGTATTTCAGCGAGCCATTCTTGTCACGACTCACGGTGATATGACAATGGGTCATATCTACACTGGGATCAACCGTTTCGATGGGGCAATTGATGTTGTTGCCTTTCTGGTAGCGTCCAATGACGTTTTCTCCCATCTGCAATGGAATGATTTGTTTGTAGTGGAACACGTTCTCGATGACGACAATTTTCCCAACGTTTATTGGCTCTTCCTGTTTGTCTTCGTCCGAAGTGTTACTCCTTACTCCTTCATTATTTACTCCTCCATCATTTACTCCTCCATCATGATGCTGGGCTTTCTGTCCTTTGCCAAACAACTTGCTGACACCAATCCTGATGCCGAACTGTTTGTTACATTCTGGACATTCAAAAACCAAAGATGAACCAGGTTCGTATTGTGTTTCGTCGAATGTGATAAAATGATCACATTTGGGACATCTGACGCGTTTCATATTATTTCACTTCCAAAACCCATGCTTGCGCGAAGTCGCTGTTGCCTTTCAGTTGCTTCAGATTTTCGTAAGCATTGTCCTTGCTGGGGTATTGCCCATATACAACCTTGATCACGTTGCTCTGTTCAAGAATGCGTGCCTGCTGGAAACCTTTTTGCTGGAGGCTTGCAATAAACGACGCTGCATTGTTTTTGCTAATATGACTGGCAAGAACAAGTGTCCAGTAGTCGTTGTCCTTCACAAAGTTATTGGTTGCAGCAACTTGCTGGGCCATCGTGATAGCCTGCTCAACGGTGGCGTCAGGCTTTACGTTGGGGCGTTCCCAGGATTGGAAGTTGATCACAGAACTCTGTTGGATGTGACTCGATGGTTCCCATGATGTTGTCGGAGGAATGAGGCAGAGGGCGAAAATCACAATGGCTGCGGCAGCAATCTTACGAATCGTGCTCTTGCGGATGGTGATGATTTCAGCACGATCATCCCCTGTCTGGCGTACAGTTGAGATCCTTCCTGAACCGTATGCCAGTTTCGGCATCTCAAACGAAGTGAGTCCGTAGAGCGACGGTGTCAGCAGTCCAGCCTCGCAGGGGTGGAACTCCAGATGTCCCTCGGCATTTGTAGCGAGGGTGCCTATATCATGTAACTCATAAAACCCTTCGTTGTTGATGTGCTGGTGCAACTCTTCCACTTCGTCCTCAATGCGTCGCAGAGCTTCCGGATAGCTGATGTCGTAAGCTTCAACGTAAGCCTGAGCCAACAGGGAGTCGTTCATGGTGAGCTGTGCATTAAAACCTAACGTACGCAACGGCGGAAGGAACAAACCGTCTTCCTCGTCGTATCGTGCTTCGATATAATGGGCTACAAAGCCGCCTAAACCTGGAACAACGACGCAGTCGTTGCTCAATAACAGGATTTCTATATGTCTTTCTAATTCAATCACGTTGCAAATTTACAGTTTTTTTTTGTAAAAACAAAAATATCGCTTGATTTTTTTCTAATAAATTTCAGTTTTCCGATTTTATTCTTACCTTTGCAGGAAAAGTAACATAAAAGGGGTTAATTCCGTTAAAATTATCGTTAAAAAAATGAATTACATTCAAACGACAATCGAAGGTGTGTGGATCATTGAACCGAAGGTGTTCAACGACCAGCGCGGTTATTTCTTTGAGGCTTGGAAACAGGCTGAGTTTGATGAGCATATCGGCCATCATGTCTCGTTCATCCAAGATAACGAGTCGAAGTCAAGCTATGGAGTGCTTCGCGGCTTGCACTACCAGAAGGGTGAGTTCTCGCAGGCTAAGTTGGTTAGAGTCATCAAGGGGCGTGTGCTCGATGTTGCCGTTGACCTTCGGAAGCATTCAGCTACCTTCGGACAATACGTCGCAGTAGAGTTGAGCGAGGAGAACAAACGTCAGTTTTTCATTCCTCGCGGATTTGCTCACGGCTTTCTGGTGCTCAGCGATGAGGCTGTCTTCACGTACAAGGTTGACAATGTCTATGCGCCACAGGCTGAGGCGAGTATCCGCTGGAACGATGAGACGATAGGCATCGACTGGCCCATAGATGCAAAAGATGTTTTGACCAGCGAGAAAGACTTAAAGGCTTGCTCGATACAAGAAGCGGAATTATTTGATTAACAAATTGATACGATGACACGTTCAATCTTTTATTTGATATTTGCAACGTTCGTGCTGACAGCCTGTACGACAGGTAATAGTCGTGACAGCGAGGACTTGGATGCGAAGCGTATGTTGCAGGGGATATGGATGAATGACGAGCAGGGGAGTCCTGCTTTCTATGTGCAGGGCGACTCTATTTTCTATCCCGATTCTATCAGTCAGCCTGTAGCTTTTTGGATCTGTCAGGACAGTCTGTATATAGAAGGTAGTCGTGTCAATCGGTATATGATTACGAAACAGGCTGAGTTTCTGTTTAAGTTTATCAACCAAAGTGGCGAAGAGGTGAAACTGGTGAAGAGTAATGATAAGACTTTCCTTCCGTTGTTCTTTCAACATCGTTCTGCGGCATTGAATCAGTTTGACACCTTTGATACCGATACGACTGTCAATGAGGGTAATGCTTCTTATGCTTGTCATATCCATGTTGAGCCGACGACCGAGCGTGTGGTGAAATCGTCATTCAACAGCGAGGGCATTGAGGTTGACAATATTTATCTCGACCACGCAGTATCCTTGTCGGTCACGAAAAACCAACAGAAGTTATTGGCACAGACTTTCCTGAAAAGGGATTTTGAGTCGCTGGTGCCAGAGGAACTGTTCACCAAGTCCATCCTTCGCGATATTGTTTATTCCTATAGTGATACCGCTGCCGTCTATTTTGACGCCATCATCGGCATTCCTGATGCTGCCACAGGTTATGTGGTGGAATTGAAAGTGGCGAATGACGGAAAGATTACGAAGAAGGTGAAGTAGTTAATTATAAATTGTCATTTCGTATTTCTTCAAGTCTTCCTTGCGACTGCTTGTTCCCACCATGATTTCGTAATCTCCAGGCACAAAGCGCATCGTGTTGGAGGTCGCATCCCATGTTTCCAATGTCTTTTTGTCGATCATCAGCTCGCAGGTCTTCGTCTCGCCAGGCTGTAGCATCACACGCTGGTAGCCGCGAAGTGCCTTGATGGGGCCTCCGTCGTCACCCATTCTGCGGATATAGAGTTGTACCGTTTCCGTTCCAGCCATCTTACCCTTGTTGGTCACTTCTACTTGCAGTTTGCCGTCTTTGATTTCTTTAGGTTTGATGTCGAAGGAGGTGTAGCTCAATCCGTAGCCAAAAGCAAACAGCGGTTCTCCCTTGAAATAGCGGTAAGTACGATTCTGCATCTGATAGTCCAGGAAGTCGGGCAGGTCGTTTACGCTTTTGTAGAATGTCACAGGCAACTTTCCGCTGGGGTTGTAGTCGCCCACGAGCACATCAGCCATCGCCTTTCCGCCCTGTTCGCCAGGATACCATGCTTGCAGGATGGCATCGGCTGTTTCCGTTTCCGGCACCATTGCGATTGCCGAGCCGGAACAGTTGACGAAGACAACCTTCTTGCCGTTTTCGTGTAATAGTCTGATGAGGTCGCGCTGTACTTGCGGCAGTTCGATGTCTGTGCGGTCGCCGCCTTTGAATCCAGGTTCGTTCACCTTCATTTCTTCACCCTCCAGTCGTGGTGATATGCCGCCCACAAAGACAACGGTCTGTGCGCTGCCGATATCAGCCAGCAGCTGTTGTGGGGTAGGGGTGATGTGGTGGATGACGTCGAACTGCAAGGCAGCCATATCACTTTTCTGGAAATATTCAACGGTGATGTCGTAGCGTTTCCCTTTCTCTACGTGTATCACCTTATTCATATATTGTATGCGCGCGCGAGACTTCCATGTTTCTCCTAATGTGTCGCCGTTGACAATCAGGCGTGCGCCGTCGTCGAAGTTCAGTGCCAGCGTGACATCTTCCGTTTTCGTGGGAACGAAGGTCCCCTCCAGTCGTGCCGAGAAATTCTCCAGTTCCACATTGGGTGCAAAGACCGTAGCCCCCCCGTTGCTCAGGTTGACGGGTTGCGTCAGCACCTGCGTGGCAACAGGCTTTCCCTCCATCGTGGTGTTGTTCCAGTAGGTTGCCTTGATACCCTTTTGGCTGGAGCCTCTGACCGTTATGTGCTGGAATCGGCTCTCTTTCACCTCGTTGCGCGTGTGTCCGCATCCTTGAATGTATCTCACGTTGCCCAACTTCTCGCGAATGCCCTTGAGGAAGGTCGAAGTGGCTGTGGGATAACCGCTGTAGTTGCCCCATTGCATGACGGAGTCGTTGGCATTTGGCCCCATCACGACAATCGACGATGCGTTCTTATTTTCGGCAGTAAGGGGCAGGATGCCGTTGTTCTTCAACAGTACGATAGATTCCTGTGCAGCCTGTAGTGCCAAATCTTTGTGTTTCTTGCAGGCAACGACCGACATTGGAATTTGTGTCCAGGGATTGAGTTCGTCGGCATCGAAATCGCCCAGTTCAAAACGGGCTGTCAGCAGTCGGATGAGACTCTTGTCAAGTTCTGCTTCCGTCATTTCTCCTGCGCGGATAGCTTCAGGAATACTCTTGTATTGCGAGCCGCACTCTACATCTGTGCCGGCTCTGATGGCTTTGGCTGTCGCCTCGTGTGCTGTTGCAGCGAAGTGATGACGGTTGGGCATCCAGAAGTCGTTGATGGCTCCGCAGTCTGATACGACGATACCTTTGAAGCCCCACTCGTCGCGCAGAATCTGTTGTAGCAGACGGCTGTTGCCGCAGCATGGTTCGCCGTCTAACTGTTGGTAGGCACACATCACTTCTGCCACATCACCTTCCTGTACCAATGTCTTGAAGGCAGGCAGGTATGTTTCCCAAAGGTCGCGTGTCGGCAGACTTTCTACGTTGAACGAATGGCGGTTCCATTCTGGTCCGCTGTGTACGGCGAAATGCTTGGCGCAAGCCAGCAGCTTCTTATAAGGCCGACCCTCGCCCCTTGCTCCTTGCTCCTTGCCCCTTGCTCCTTGCAACCCATCAACGACAGCCAGTCCCATGCGAGCCGTGAGAAACGGGTCTTCGCCGTATGTCTCCTGTCCTCGTCCCCATCGTGGATCGCGGAAGATATTGATGTTGGGTGTCCAGAACGACAGTCCCTGATAGCGGGACACGTCTCCTGTGTGGCGTGCAAAGGTGTTCTTGGCGCGTGCTTCGTCGCTGACAGCGGTGAATACCTGATACACCAGTGCATCGTCAAACGAAGCTGCCATACCCAGTGTGATGGGGAACACGGTTGCAAAGCCGTTGCGTCCCACACCATGCAGGGCTTCGCTCCACCATTGGAAGGCAGGTATGCCTAAGCGGTCGATGGCTGGCGATCCATCCATCATCAGCAAGGTTTTCTCCTCCAGTGTCAGTCTGCCGCAAAGGTCTTTGGCACGTTCATAGGCCGACAGGCGTGTGTCCTGATAGGGTAGAGGTGCCTTTCCATTCTGTGTTTGTTGACTGTTCGTGGTTTGTGCTTGTGTTGCGATGCCTGCTGTGAGGGCAAGGGCAAAAAGAAAATTCCGTATCATTGGCTTATTATTTTATTTCTGAGCGCAAAGATACGGAAAATATATGTTTGTCAGGTGTAAAAATTGTTTTTTTTAGGGGATACTAATCAGTTTATGCGTTTGCAGCGACAGGTGCCATTGCGGATGCTGCTTGATATATTCCACACATTGGCGCGTCACTTCTCGGTTTTTGTGCTCGTCACCCGTGTCGCAGGGCTGCAGGTTCAGGTACAGACCTTCACCCAACTGTCCGTAAGGCATGGGGTCGTGGATGCCGTCGAAGACCACCTTCACCTCGTTTACCTTCATCGTGACCAATGCTGGTGCATGACTGACGAAGCATGATTTTGGCGACAGCGTCACCCAGTCAACATTCTCTGGCACGTGTCCTGTGCCGTTGGTTTCCATTGCCACATAGAACCCCTCGTCCTTCAGCATACCTACCAGTTCCTTGTCAACCTGCAGCGTAGGCTCGCCGCCTGTCAGCACTACGAAGCCGCAGTTTTTCCATTCGTTGACGCGGCTGACAATCTCTGCTGCCGTCATCTCTGTAAACTGCTTGAAGTCGGTGTCGCAGAACGGACAGCGCAGGTTGCAGCCGCTGAAGCGTACGAACACAGCCGCATGCCCTGTATATTTACCTTCGCCTTGCAGCGAATAGAATATCTCGTTGATTCTATACTTCTTCATACCATTCTTTTATAATAAATACCTCCCGTCTATCCCAAACTCGTCATCATAAGCCTGAGCCGTATTGCCGTTCGATTCCTCCACGATAGCCTTGTAGCACATCGGCAGCTGTTCCACCACCCATGCGGCAATGTTCTCGGCAGTAGGGTTGAAGGGCAGCAATTCGTTGAAGTTGCCATGATCCAGATAGCCGTGAATCTTCGCCTTCACTTGTTTGAAGTCAAGCACCATTCCCTCCTCGTTCACCTCTTTCGATGCCAGGAACACGGTGATGATCCAGTTGTGACCATGCAACTGGCTACATTTGCTCTCGTAAGGCAGTTGCAGCTGGTGACAGCCGGCAATCTCCATCTTCTTTGCAATGCAATATACCATAATCGTCTATTTTGCTTCCCCATGCCCATGACAACGGCATGCGGCATCATCTCTTCCTTCTTGAAAAGGGCTATGCAACATTCAGGATGCTTAGTTCACAGAAAGCCTTGCGGTATTCTTGAAAAAAGCTCCCATCAATGCATGGGCAGGGAAAAAACTCATCATTTTTTCAGTATTCTTATTATTTGCCTGCAAAATTACAACGAAATAACGACACTACCAAATATTACCGCCTTTTTTTTATAGTCCCCTTGCCCCTTGCCCCATGCTCCTTGCCCCATGCTCTCTCCCTAAACAGGGAGAGCCGGAGAGGGTCTTCTTGCCCCTCGCTCCTTGCCCCATGCTCTCTCCCTAAACAGGGAGAGCCGGAGAGGGTCTTCTCGCCCCTTGCTCCTTCCTTCTTCCCCCCTTTAAGGGGGGATAAGAGGGGGGCTGGAGGGGTTAGGGTGGGCTTTTTGTTCGATTTTTTCAGCATTGTTCGCCAGATGTGCCGTTTTGCGTTTCGAAAGCTATGCTTTTGCGCGCTAAAAGCTATGCTTTTGGAGTGCGAAAGGTCACCTTTTGAACTTCAACTGTTATCATCTCACGGTGCAAAGATACGAATACGGTTTTGACCCCACAAGCATTTTTCAAATTATCGGGGGTAAAATCGGGTTTT
>CADCPZ010000102.1 GCA_902803475.1 uncultured Prevotellaceae bacterium | reverse complement strand
TCCTTTCTCCACTGCCATCTTAACAAGCTGACCGACGCCCTTCTGGTCGAGCACCTGGAATGGGTCAACTTTCAGAATCTTCTTGTCAAGATATACAGGCAGGAAGGAAGCGATATCATCACAATCATCGGGACTGATGATCCACTTCGCCAGCACTTTCCATTTCCCTACGACTCCTAATATTAGTGTCAAAGGAATATGAAGAAGATGTATTGATCACGGGGGCGGAGATGGTGATTATAACACGTGGAATGCTTCGGTTGAAGTGTTCCACGTACTCATTGATTATGTGTAAATATTATGGTCGGAATGAATACTATAGGAACAAGCTATTGACGTTTGAATAAAGATGAATATTTGAAATAACAAGATAATAAACTAAAAAAGAAGATCAAGGGTGGTGATCATGAATAATAACTGTATCATTCTGCACATGATGAGACACATAAAATAGAAGGAGCAATTATGCAGAAGTTTGAGGATTAATGATTATCTTTGCAACCTGGAAGTGGAAGGGAAACTATTTTCCCGTCACAAGAAACAAAGAATCAATCAATGACAGAAAAGATACCTCACCCACTGATAGCTATCATTCCTGTGGTGGTGCTCATCGGATTTTTGGGTATTGCCATTACGTTGTTTGGCAGCGACTCGCTGAATGGCGGCAGCCAGATTGCGTTGCTGATGGGTATGGCGGTATGTATTAGTCTGTCGATGACTGTTTATCACCTCTCGTGGCACACCTTTGAGAAACAAATCAAGAAAACGATGGGCGAAGTGAGCATCACGCTGCTGATACTGCTCTGTGTGGGCATGCTGGCTGGTACATGGATGATTAGCGGTGTTGTTCCCACCTTAATCTATTATGGTGTGCAAATCATGTCGCCCCAGTTCTTCCTCGTATCGGCTTGTCTCATCTGTGCATTGGTATCGGTGCTGTCAGGTAGTTCGTGGACGACGATTGCCACCATCGGTGTGGCCTTACTGGGCATCAGTCATGCGTTGGGCATATCGGAAGCGTGGACGGCAGGAGCCATCATCTCTGGTGCTTATTTCGGCGACAAGATGTCGCCGTTGAGCGATACTACCATCCTGGCTTCGTCGGCCACAGGGACGGATCTGTTTACGCACATCCGCTATATGGTCTATACCACCATACCCTCGTTTCTGATTACGATTACAATCTTCTTTATTGCCGGATTGTGTAGTGGAGAAAACGCTGCGTTGCAGGTTGATGAATACACCACAGGACTGGCTCAGAAGTTCAATATCTCGCTTTGGACATTGCTGGTACCCGTGTTGACGGGTGTACTGATTGCACGACGTGTACCATCGCTTATCGTACTCTTTGCATCATCGGTGATGGCAGGCATCGTGGCACTCATTCTACAGCCTCATATCCTATGCGAGGTTGCCGGCAGCTCAACCGCATCGGTTTCGACATTGACACGCGGAGTGGCCATCACCTGTTACGGTTCTACGGCTGTAGATACAGGCAATGCCTCATTAAATGAACTCATATCGACACGCGGAATGGCTGGTATGCTGAATACCATTTGGCTCATCATCTGCGCCATGTGCTTTGGTGCTGCGATGGTAGCCAGCCGCATGATTGACAGCATCACAGATGTCATCCTGCGATGGGTGAGAAGCAGGACCAGTCTGGTAGCATCAACGGTAGGCACAGGCATCTTCCTCAATATCACTACAGGCGACCAGTTTATCTCTATCGTGCTGAATGCCGACATCTATAAAGAGGTGTATCGGAAGGAAGGCTATGAGAGTAGGCTGCTGAGCCGTACCACGGAGGATGCAGCAACCGTAACCTCTGTGCTGATACCTTGGAACACGTGTGGTATGACGCAATCGACGGTGCTGGGTGTTTCCACACTGACGTATCTGCCCTACTGTTTCTTCAATCTGATATCACCATTTATGTCTGTCATCATCGCAGCTATCGGCTGGAAGATTAAGAGAATTGAACATTAAGCATTAAGAATTAAAATATGGCAATAGAAAAATGGATTGGCGGCGTACTGGGCTGGGTGATTACCGGCAATGTACTGGGAGCAATGGCCGGCTTCTTTCTCGGCTCGTTTTTTGATGGGAGTTCGAACACCGTCAACACAGGCTACGGACAAAGTGGATACGGTGGCTCTGACAGATACGGAGGCACGAATGCATACGATGAAGGAAACAGAAACTCTTTTCTGTTTTCGATGTTGGTATTGTCATCATACATCATCCGCGCTGATGGAAGAATCATGCATTCGGAGATGGAGTTTGTGCGCGACTTCCTGCGCCGTAACTTCGGAGAGATAGCCGTCAACGAGGGGGAGACGATTCTGCTGCGACTGTTTGAAGAACAGAAACGGCAGGGAGATGCTGCTTTCAAGGAGAATATCAGACAGGCTTGTGTCGAGATGCGCATACACATGGACTACAGCACGCGACTGCAGTTGCTGAGTTTTCTTGCGATGATAGCCAAAGCCGACGGTACTGTCAGTTCTGAGGAGGTCCAAGCCGTTAGAGAGATTGGCAGCTATCTTCAGATTGATGCTGTTGATATAGAATCCATCTTGAGTATGGGCTATTCGAGAGGACAAAGAAACAACGGTGCGAGAAGTGGTTCAACTGTCAACGAGCTGACACAGGCTTATAAGATACTGGGCATATCACCATCGGCCAGTGACGACGAGGTGAAGAAAGCCTATCGTCAAATGGCGCTGAAGCACCATCCTGACCGTGTGGCTACGTTAGGCGATGACGTGAGACTGGCTGCTGAAAAGAAATTCCAGGAAATCAATAATGCTAAGGAGGTTATCTTCAAAGCAAGGGGAATGAGGTAGAATAAGGAGAGGAAGGAGTAAGGAGAGGAGGAGTAAGGAGTAAGGATAAAACAAAAAGCGGAGCTTATTGCTCCGCTTTTTGATGATGGTTTCTGATTATGCTTCTGTTGCATCAGTTGCAGGTGATTCATCAGCTGCTTTCTTGGTCGTCTTGCGAATGGCGCGCTTACGTTTGGGTTTCTCTTCGCCATTAGCGGTAATCTTTACACCAGCCAACTCTGGGTCGATCATGATGCGGCCACAATATTCACATACGATGATTTTCTTGTGCATC
>CADCPZ010000101.1 GCA_902803475.1 uncultured Prevotellaceae bacterium | reverse complement strand
TGCAAGGAAAACGTCTGCACAAGATTGTAGAGTATGTTTATCACCACGTACCATTCTATCGACATAAGATGCAAGAATTGGACGTACGCCCAGATGACATTCAGACGATTGAGGATATCACAAAACTGCCGTTTACCACGAAGAAAGACCTGCGCGACAACTATCCGTTTGGTCTGCAAGCTGCTCCGCAGAGCGAAATCATCCGTATTCACGCCTCAACAGGAACAACCGGCAACCCGACCATTGTTGGCTACACCCGCAAGGATATCGGTGTATGGAGCGAATGTATGGCTCGCTGTCTGACCGCCTATGGTGTCACCCGCGATGACATCTTCTCGGTGGCCTATGGCTATGGATTGTTTACGGGTGGACTGGGTGCCCATTATGGTGTAGAACATATCGGTGCATCAGTGGTGCCAGCCTCAACGGGAAATACCGAGAAACATTTGAAGCTGATTCGCGACTTAGGAATCACCGGCATCGCCTGCACACCGTCGTATGCCCTCTATCTGGCAGAGACAATGGATAAGATGGGGATCACGAAAGACCAGATCAAACTGCGCGTCGGCGCGTTTGGAGCAGAACCTTGGACAGAAGATATGCGCAAGGAGATAGAAGAACGGCTGGGGCTGAAAGGTTACAATATCTATGGTCTGTCGGAAGTGATGGGACCGAGCGTTAGCTACGAGTGTCAGGAGCAGAACGGCAGTCATATCAATGAAGACCATTTCTATCCGGAAATCATCAATCCCACAACCTTGGAGAAACTGCCTAACGGTCAGATCGGAGAATTGGTATTTACCACGCTGACCAAAGAAGGAATGCCCGTACTGCGCTACCGCACCCGTGACCTCTGTTCTCTGATGAAAGGAGAGTGTGGCTGTGGCAGAACCAACGTTCGTATGAGTCGCATCCAAGGACGCAGCGACGACATGCTCATCATCCGAGGCATCAACGTGTTCCCCTCACAGGTGGAGAGCGTCGTCCTCAGCATGCAGGAGTTTGCACCACGCTACATGCTCATCGTCGATCGTGTCAACAACCTCGACACCCTGCAGGTTCAGGTGGAAATCCGACAGGAATACTTCACCAGCACGTTCGATACGCCGGCGGCTATCGCCGAACTGGAGAAAAAACTCTCCAGCAAACTGAAGAGTGTGCTCAGCATCTCTGCAAAAGTACAGCTCAAAGCACCAAACACCATTGAGCGCAGTCAGGGCAAGAGTTCACACGTGATTGACAAGAGAAAACTATAAAAGCAAGGAATAACCTAACAATGAATATGATAAATGATATGGAAAAAGTAACAACTCCATCTTATTCTCCCTATTTTAACCCTGAGGTGGAGACGATGTCTCGTGAGCAATTGGAACAACTTCAGTTGGAACGGTTGAAAAAGACCGTAAACCACTGTATGAACGCTCCGTTCTACCAGAAAAGATTTCAGGAATTAGGCATCACCCCTGCCGACATCAAGACCTTGGATGATGTGCGCAAGTTGCCGTTTACCACAAAGGAAGACCTGCGCGACAACTATCCGTTTGGCATCTGCTGTGTACCCATGAAGGACTGCGTGCGCCTGCACTCGTCCAGCGGTACCACTGGCAACCCTACTGTCGTCCTCCATTCGCAGAAAGACCTGGAGGAATGGGCTAATGCCGTTGCCCGTTGTCTGTGGATGGTGGGTAGCCGTCCTGAGGATGTTTTCCAAAACTCTGCCGGATATGGTATGTTTACTGCCGGATTGGGCTTCCAGTATGGAGCTGAGAAGGTGGGTATGCTCACTGTTCCTGCTGCAGCAGGTAACACCACCCGTCAGATCAAGTTCATCAAGGACTTCGGAACAACCGTCCTGCACGCCATTCCCAGTTATGCGTCACGTGTTTTTGAGGTGATGCAGCAGGAAGGCGTCGATCCGCGCAAGGACACCAAGCTGCGTGTGCTCTGCATCGGTGCTGAGCCACATAGCGAGGAACAGCGTAAGCGCATCGAGGAAAACCTCGGTGTGAAAGCCTATAACTCATACGGTATCTCCGAAATGATGGGACCGGGTGTAGCCTTTGAATGTCAGGAGCAGAACGGTCTGCATACCTGGGAAGACTATTTCATCGTGGAAATCATCGATCCCGTCACACTGGAGCCGGTTCCCGAAGGAGAACTGGGCGAACTGGTGCTCACCACCATCAACCGCGAGGCTATGCCGCTGTTACGCTACCGCACTCGCGACCTCACCCGCATTCTCCCTGGCGACTGTCCTTGTGGCCGTCACCACAAGCGTCTGGCCCGTCTGCAGGGACGCAGCGACGACATGATTATCCTGAAGGGTGTCAACATCTTCCCGATACAGATTGAGAAGATCCTGTTGAAGTTCAAGGAACTCAGCACTGATTACCTCATCACGCTGGAAACAAAGGAAAGCGCCGACACGATGACCATCGACGTAGAGCTGAGTCAGCTGTTCACAGATGACTACAAGCGTTTGCAGGCATTAGAGAAGGATATCACCCGCCTGCTGAAAGACGAGATTCTCATCACGCCGAAAGTACGCCTTGTGTCAAAAGGCACCCTCGCCGTTTCCGACGACAAGAAGGCTGTCCGCGTAAAAGATTTAAGAAAATTATTCTAAATTGTATATATCATGACTATCAACCAACTTTCTATTTTCATTGAGAACCGATCAGGAACGCTGGTCAAGGTTCTGGAACTGCTGAAGCATTCAAACATTCAGATTATTGCATGTACCATTGCCGATACTGCAGAGTACGGAATCCTGCGTCTCATCTGCGCCGAGCCAAGACGCGCCTATGAGGAACTGAAAGCAGGAGGCGTTGCCGTTGCCCTCTCTGATGTGTTCGCTATCGAACTCGACAACGAACCGGGTCGCGGTGCCGACGCCATCCAGACTTTCAGCGATGCCGGCATCGGTATTGTATATCTCTACTCGTTTATGCTCGACGGCAAAGGTATCCTGATTTTCCGTACCGATGATTTCGAGAAGGCAAAGGAAACCATTATTCTGAACAACCTGAAAATCATCGAAGAGAAAGACCTCGTAAAATTGTAATCGACACGAGATCGTCAGATAAGCATTATAATTCCTGTAAGAGGATTTCAATCAATCGGGGTTTGGCATAATCGTCAAGCTCCGATTCTTTAATCCAAATGTAATCATCAGGGAGAACGGGTCGGTTTTCTGTTTCCAACAGATAAAAGTCTGCATACAAAACCTGGTGCGTCAACACATGCTTCACATTTTTCTTCAGGCATCGAGCATGCTGCATGGCCTCCACATCTGTGGGGAGGTCGGAGGGGGCTACCGGCTCCCACAACCCTTGCCAGATATCGCCTGGTCCCCTGCGACGAATCGCCGTTTCACCATTGCAACGGATATAAATATAAATAAGATGGCGCTCCTTCACTTTGAGTGTTTTCAATTTTACAGGCAACTCGCCCACCCTACCCGAACGGAAAGCTTCGCACGACTCCATCAGCGGACAACCCATACAGTCGGGCGATTGTGGCGTACACTGTAGCGCACCGAAATCCATAATCGCCTGGTTGTAGGCAGAAGCCCCCTCCAATTCTCCCTTGAGGGATAGAGACTGGGGTTGGGTGATGGGTAATAGGTCTTGGGCGAGCACAGCAAACACCTTTTTCCCCTCGGTCGTATTGATCGGTGTATCGATACCAAAATAGCGGCTCAGCACGCGATACACATTCCCATCGACCACAGCGGCAGGAAGACCGAAAGCAAAACTGGCGATAGCTGCCGCCGTATAGTCGCCGACACCCTTCAGCTTTTTGATATCCTCCAACGTTGTTGGGAAACTGCCCAGCGCAACAATCTGTTTGGCTGCGTGGTGCAAGTTTCGTGCTCTACTGTAATAGCCCAGTCCCTGCCACTCACGAAGCACCTCGTCTTCTGTGGCAGCCGCCAGCGCTTCCACCGAAGGCCACCGTTTCATAAACCGCTCCCAATAAGCCAAGCCCTGTTGGATGCGAGTCTGCTGCAAGATAATCTCACTCAGCCAAATTGCGTACGGATCGGTGGTGTGGCGCCAAGGCAAGTCGCGTGCGTTCTTCCTGAACCATTCCAATAATGTGGTTGCAAACATGTCTGCGAAGGTACACATCATTTCCCGAAAACCCAAATTTACTGAAAAAAAAAGCATATTCGTTGAATGTATTTTTGCTTTTTTCCATCTTTTCCTTATCTTTGCCAAAAATTAATGACGAAAAATAATATGACGCATTATGCATAAAGCATTACGCATTAAAAACGCCAAAGAAAACATCGTGTATCTCATCATCTGGCTACTACTGTTTACAGCACCAGTGGTGAGCATGTATATCCGGAGCACTCATCATAGCAAGATTGATTTCAGCTGGACGGAGATTCTGCACGTGTGGCAAATCTATCTGGCGTTCCTGCTCATTTTCCTCATTCATAACTTCCTGATTGCACCGCTACTGATCTATAAAGGAAAGAAAAAGTTGTACTTTACGGCCTTAGCTTGCATGATGGCTCTATTCATCACCTATGAGTGCACGACAAAACCTCCCCGTCACCCAGGTCGCCGACAACATCCACCAATGGAACAACCGACTTCCGAAGCCAACAGACCTGGGCATCACATGCCGCCGCTGATGTTTGGCGAACGCGACATCATCAACGTCACCATCATGTTCCTGCTGTTAGGCATGAACCTCGGTGTAAAACTCTACTTCAAGAACGAGCGCGACAAGAAACAACTGACACAGCTGAAAACCGAAAATTTGGAACAGCAGCTGGCATATCTGAAATACCAAATCAATCCACATTTCTTCATGAACACGTTGAATAATATCCACGCGCTCGTCGATATTGATCCGGAAAAGGCGAAGAAATCCATCATCGTGCTGTCGAAAATGATGCGCTATATCCTCTACGAAGGCAACAACACTACCATCCCCTTGCAGCGAGAAGTGGACTTCATCGAAAACTACCTGCAACTGATGCGTATGCGCTATACCGACAATGTCACCATAGAAACCGACCTGCCGAAGAACCTCAGCGAAGGAACGGTGCCGCCGCTGCTGTTCATCTCCTTCGTGGAGAATGCCTTCAAGCACGGTGTCACCTACAATAAACCTTCATTCATCCACATTGCCGTCAGCACCGACGACAGCCATATCACCTTCCGTTGCAAAAACTCGAAGAAAGAGGAACCTGTGGAAGAAATAGCCTCCCCCTCAAGTGTGAGGAAGGAGGGGGCTTCCGAAGGTGGTGTGGGCCTTGTCAACGTACAAAAACGACTTGCCCTCATCTATCAGGACAACTACACGTTGGACATCAACGACAGCGATGAAACCTACGAAACCATACTCACAATACCCATTACTTCATAATTACCCAAACCACCAATTACCCAAACGACCAAACGACCAATTACCCAAACGACCAATTATGATTAAAGTCCTTGCAATCGACGATGAACCATTGGCACTGCAGCAGCTTGCCGCATACATCAAGAAAATACCGTTCCTCGAACTCATCGGTGAATGCCAGAGTGCCGCCGAAGCCAAAAAGTTCATGGAAAAAGATATCATCGATGCCATCTTCATCGATATCAACATGCCCGACCTCAGTGGACTCGACTTTGTGCGGTCGCTCATCGCACCACCCATCGTCGTCTTCACCACCGCCTACAGTGAATACGCCATCGACGGCTATAAGGTCGATGCCGTTGACTACCTGCTCAAGCCCTTCGGACTCGAAGACATGCAGCGGGCGGCCAACAAGATCAAAAAACAGTACGACCTGCAACAGGCTTCCATAACAGCACAGCCCCCTACCCTCGTCTCCGACATCGACAACGACGATGCCCTGTTTCTCAAGACTGAGCACCGAGTGGTACGCGTCAATGTCGCCGACATCCAATATATCGAAGGCATGAGCGAATATCTGAAGATTCATTTCGCCAACGGACAGAAACCCCTCATCGTGCTGCTATCGATGAAGAAGATGGAGGAGCGGCTGCCCGACTATTTCATGCGCATCCACCGCTCTTACATCATCA
>CADCPZ010000100.1 GCA_902803475.1 uncultured Prevotellaceae bacterium | reverse complement strand
GAAAGAGAGAGAGCAGAACCAAGCTCGCTTGAGTTCTGCCGAGCGAGAAGGAGTTCGACAAAGTCAAACGACCAACGAAAACATCCGTCAGCTACTGAAAATGCTCGACAACCCCGATGTATATACCGAACAGGAAATCCAAAACATCATCAATTGCGATGAAGATACACGTGAGACCTATCGTCTTATGGTAGAAGCCAAGCGTAGCAGTCGCCAACATCAATCAAACAAACCCATTGATGTGGATACAGCATGGCAAAAATTCAATCAAAAAGCCCTCTCCAGCCAGTATCGTTATAGCAAGATAAAGATAGCGGCTTCTTTTATCGGAATATTGCTTGTATCAGGTATTACCTTTGCTGCCATACAGATTGTAAGATACACTCAGCTGCATACGCAAAAAACAGAGAAGGTTATCAATACTCCAAAACCCACTATCATCACTCCTATCGATACGTTGACTAATGACACCATTGCAGTACCACAGCCCATCATTTACGACAATATCCCTCTTGAAAAGATGTTGCCAGAGATAGCAGTTCATTACAATACTAAGGTTATGTTTGTTAATAACGAAGTGCGACAACTCCGCTTCCGTTTCATGTGGAATCCGCAGAAGGGCATCGATCAAGTGGTCAATGACCTCAATCAGTTTGAGCGTCTGACCGTTACACTGAAGGATAATCAAATCACCGTAAAATAGTCAGCTGCCATGAACAAACATATCATACTCATCATTCTTGCCTTGCTGTTGACCGTCAGCACACAAGCACAGAAACGAATAACTCGCGAATTTAATAATGTATCTCTTTCCGATGCGCTGAAAAAACTCAGTGAACTTCAGACAGGTTACACTATCTATTTCCTCTATAACGAATTGGAAGACTTTCGTATCACGACTACTGTAAAGAACAAATACTTACCTGAAGCAATCCAGCAGATGATAGGCTTCTATCCTATCCGCGTAACTACAAGCGTTGAGAAAGAAGATCATAAAATTTTCGTGGAGTGCATACAGAAAACAGAAACCCGATATAAGGGTACCATTGTCGACGAGACAGGTCAGCCCGTTGCATATGCCAATGTTTACCTGCTTCATCCATCTGATTCTACTGTAATAGATGGCGGTGTGAGCAATGAGGCTGGTCTCTTCGTCATCCCCTGTGAAACAAGCCCTGTTCTCGCCCGAATTTCTTTCGTAGGCTACAAAACAGTATATAAACTATGTCATAATTCAGAACTCGGAACAATACACATACAGCCTGAGACGCAAGCATTAAAAGGAGTGACAATTAAAGGGGAAAGGCCTCTTTTCCGAATGAACAATGATGCTTTTGTCACCCTCGTGGAAGGTAGTTTCCTCTCAACAATAGGCACTGGTAACGATGTACTTGCCCACATTCCTGGTGTTATTCGTAATGGTAAAAACATAGAGGTAATTGGTCGTGGTGCTCCACTTATCTATATTAATGGTCGGCAAATGCGCAACCAAAGCGAACTTGACCAACTGAGCAGTGACCAAATTAAAGACGTGGAAGTAGTAATGACACCTGGTGTCAAATACGATGCCACCGTCAAGGCTGTCATCCGCATCAAAACTATCCGTCCCGTTGGCGAGGGGTTCAGTTTCAACAGCCGCACGGTGGCAGGTGTGAACCACTATGTCTATGGATTGGAGGAACTGAACTGGAACTACCGCACGGGTGGACTTGACATCTTCGGTATGGCCGAATACGAGAACCGCCGTAGCCGTCAGACCAACGATAGTCGTCAGGACACCTACCTGCAGAGCCACTATCAGCAGAACAGCCTGATGCACTACTACAACAAGAACCAAATGCTGGCCGGAAAAATTGGATTCAACTACATGTTGAATGACAAACATTCCATCGGTATGACCTACACCGTAACCTCACGTCCCAACAGTCAGACGAGCGACTACTTCACGACCATGCTTATAGGCCAGCAGACCGATGACCAGATTACAGGACGTGGCAAGGTGGACGGCGACGACATCCAGCACATCATCAGTGGCTACTATGCTGGGCAGACAGGTAAATGGTCGCTCGATG
>CADCPZ010000099.1 GCA_902803475.1 uncultured Prevotellaceae bacterium | reverse complement strand
TTTACGACATAACAAAGCCCTGGCTTGAGAAAGTCGGGGCTTTGCGATAAAAAAAATGAGGATGTGCCTATTTTGACACACCCTCTTGAGAGGGGGCCTACTTCTCCACTCTGATACGGGCATCAACCGCAATGACATCGTTTTCATCAGCGAGCAGCGGGTTGATGTCCATTTCTTTGATTTCTGTAGCAAAACGAAGCAGCGTGGACAGCCGGACGATGATGTCGGCAAACTTCCGTTCGTTGACGCCCTTCATACCACGTGTACCTTTGATAATCTTATAGCCACGCAAGGAGTGAATCATACTATACGTCTCTTCGTAGCTCAACGGTGCCAATCCGCTCGACACATCCTTGAGCACTTCGACGAAGATACCACCCAAGCCGCAGAGCACCACGTGTCCGAAACGGTTCTCATACTTCGCACCGATGAACAGTTCCGTACCCTTGATCATCTTCTGCACCATCACCGATGTGGCATCAGGAATCTTCATCAAACGGTCGTATTCGGCAGAGAGCACCTCGCGGCTTCTGATATTCAAAGCCACACCGCCTACATCACTCTTGTGTACAGGACCGACAACCTTTGCGACCACAGGATAGCCGCACTGGTCGGCAAAGGCCAACACCGCTTCCTTATCGGCGCTGACAAACTCTGGCACCGTCGGAATACCTGCAGCAGCAAGGAGTTCGTGAACGATGGAAGGTTCCACGTAACCGACATCTTTTGCGTCTTCCCTTCCTTCGGAGGGGGCTGGGGGGAGGTTCTCTATAATCCTCCTGATCTTCGGCACATCGACTCCATGAATCTCTATTTGTTGGTCGGCAGGATCGGGCGTCTTCATCACCTGCGTCAAAGCTGTTGCTAACGTCACCTCATCAGCGAAGTTCACATGACCTTTGTTCAGGAACTCCTGCACCTCCGGTCCTGCTGTATTTACACTCGGCAAGATGGGGAATATCGGTTTCTTGCACTCCAGAATCTTTTTGTGCAAAACCTCATAGGCATCATAGAGACGCACCAACCCCGGTGAACCGAAGATGACCATGATGGCATCAACATTGTCGAAACGGTTCTCACAATAGTCAATGGCTATTCCCAAGTGTTCGGGCGTACCTGTCGCCAGTACGTCAATCGGATTAGATACGGCAGAACCAGGCAGCAACTTCGACTTCAATTCCTCAGCAACCTCACCGCTCAGCAACGGAACATTCATGCCTCCTTTCGACAAGGCATCGGTGAGCATCACACCAGGACCGCCAGCATGCGTCACGATAGCGAATGACGGGATTCTACCGTCAGCCCAAGGATTCGTGGGTTTCAAACTAAAGATACAGCCCACCGTTGTCAGTTCCTCACGCGAGAAACAGCGCACAATACCTGCCTTGCGGAACAACGCTTCCACTGCGGAATCGCTGGAGGCCAACGCACCCGTATGACTCGATGCCGCACGGCTGCCACTCTCCGACGAACCTGCCTTGATCGCCGCAATACGACAACCCTTGCGGATAAGGGATGTGGCATGATACAACAACTTGTCGGGATCGGAGATATTTTCGATATACAGCAATTTATTGATCGAATCACGTTCTATATCGAAATGTTCATCCATGTATTCCAGTACCGTTTCAATACCAATCTGTTTGCCATTGCCAATAGACCAGACCGAATTGAACGTCAATCCTTTCGACACCGCACTCTCCAGAATGAACACGGCCGTCGCGCCGGAACCGGAGATAAAGTCCACTCCTTTCGGATTCAGGTTAGGAATGGGTTTGGTAAACACAGAGTGGTGCCAGCGTGTCAACAGTCCGATACAGTTCGGACCGATCAGCGCACAGCCGTACTGGTTACAGGTATCGATGATGCGTTGCTCCAACTCGGCACCCTCGTGGGTTTCCTCGCTGAAACCGGCAGATATAATAATGAACGCGCGTACTTGCTTTTCCTTTGCCAGATAATCTACATAGTCGGGACAGTATTTGGCGGCTACAACAAGAATGGCAAGGTCAGTAGCCGGTAACTGCTTGACATCGTGAAAAACTTTCAGTCCTTGTATCTCATCTTCTTTCGGATTCACAACCCGCAGAATGCCCTGATAACCGCCATTCAGAATATTACGGATAACTGCGCCACCGGGCTTATGAACATTGTTTGAACCACCGATAACTACTATGCTTTCAGGTTGTAGAAGTTGCTTATTGATCATAGATATAGTTGATTAGATTATGACACAAAAGTACAACAATTGAACGAGAATCCTTGTTCATTAACAAACTTTAAGCAATAGAGAATCTTTCTGTTTACACCAGTGCTTTGCCTCAAACATATACAATAATCTAAAAAATCGTTATCTTTTCTTTGCGTTTTGACAGAAAATCAATACCTTTGCTGACACATTGAAGCAAATAACATCAAAAATATGATTTGGAACCCGAACAAAGAGTGCATGAGCCGCGACGAGAGAAGCGCATTGCAAGGAAAACGTCTGCACAAGATTGTAGAGTATGTTTATCACCACGTACCATTCTATCGACATAAGATGCAAGAATTGGACGTAC
>CADCPZ010000098.1 GCA_902803475.1 uncultured Prevotellaceae bacterium | reverse complement strand
CAGCACGCAGCACGCTGTTTCCTTTTCTGTTTTCAAAGTGTGATGAACGCTGCTTCTTGAAAGTTATAAATTATAAGTAAATATTTTATATTATATATTATAATTTTATATTATAATATATAATATAGATAATGGTGCTCTCCTCTCTTGCAAACATCAAATCACAAGATGGTGCAGCGTGCTGCGTGCTGCGTGCAGTGTGAAAGCAGACATATATCTGTAACAAACATTGTATTTATCTTTACATATCCCTTGCTCCCTTATCTCTCTATGTATAAGGTATAAAGAGTGGCTCCTAACATCCATTTTGGATTTTACAACATGTAAATAAGATGTAAATAAGAAACGCTAAAATTTCCTTGTAAATACCTGTATGTGAGTTAATTACACGCGCGACGCGCATTTCAAAAAACCCGATTTTACCCCCGATAATTGGAAAAAACTTGTGGGGTCAAAACCGTATTTGTACCTTTGCATTGTGAGAGATGATAGCAGTCGCAGTTCAAAAGGTGCCCTTTCGCACCTCAAAAGCATACCTTTTAGCGCGCAAAAGCATAGCTTTCGAAACACAAAACGCCAAGCCTAAAAAAGAATGCTGAAAATTACTGACAAACTAAGGGGCGTAGGCTAAGGCCTCCTAGTCCTTCCTAAAATACTTTTTCTTAAAAGTAAGGCTTTTGAGAAAAAAGCACTACCTTTGAGCATGCTCGAAGGTAGGCGGCGCCTCAACAATGAAAATAAATTCCAATTTATTTTGCATTGTCTTCGACTTACATTACCTTTGCAGCGCAAAAAGAATTTTTATGAAGCTATATTCTGACATAGAACTGGCGGAGATACTGAATCAAGAAGTGTTTCACCTGATTTCCGATGCGGCTGACGCCCTGCATCTGGAATGCTATGTGGTGGGCGGATATGTCAGAGATATCTTTTTGGAACGCCCGTCGAACGATATTGACGTCGTTGTGGTGGGCAGCGGCATTGAACTGGCCAAAGAGGTGAAGAGGCGGCTCGGCAAGCGGGCACACCTCTCCGTTTTCAAGAATTTCGGCACGGCGCAGGTAAAAGTAAATGGACACTCTTCACTTGAATTAGAATTCGTCGGCGCACGGAAAGAGAGCTACAGTCATGACTCCAGAAAACCCGTTGTGGAGAATGGTACCTTGGAAGATGACCAGAACCGCAGGGACTTTACCATCAACGCGATGGCCATCTGTCTGAACAAAGAACGCTTCGGACAGCTCATCGATCCCTTCGACGGACTGTACGACCTGGAAGACCGCATCATCGCCACACCCCTCGACCCTGATATCACGTTCAGCGACGACCCCCTGCGTATGCTGCGCTGTGTGCGCTTCGCTACCCAGCTGAACTTTGACATCGAACCGGAGACCTTTGAGGCCCTGGGACGTAATGCCGACCGACTGAAGATTATCAGCTGGGAACGTATTGCTGACGAGATGAACAAGATCATGCTCTCGAAACATCCCAGCATCGGCTTCGACTACCTCTATCGCAGCGGCCTGCTGCAAATCATCCTGCCAGAACTGGTTGCACTCGACCATGTGGAAGTGCGCAACGGACGGGCACATAAAAATAACTACCTGCATACCTTGGAGGTGCTGGAGAATGTAGCCTCCTCCAACCTCCCCCTGAAGGGAGAGACTATGATACCTTCCCATCCCTCCAACCTCCCCCTTGAAGGGGAGGCTAAACTTTGGTTGCGCTGGGCAGCTTTGTTGCATGATATAGGGAAACCGAAGTCGAAACGATGGGACAATCTGTTGGGATGGACCTTCCATAACCACAACTATATAGGTGCAAAGATGGTGCCCGCCATCTTCCGCCGTCTGAAGCTGCCGTTAGGGGCAGAGATGAAATATGTGCAGAAACTCGTGGAACTGCACATGCGTCCCATCGCCATTGCCGACGACGAGGTTACCGACAGCGCTGTGCGCCGTCTGCTGAATGATGCTGGCGACGACATCGACGACCTGATGACCCTCTGCGAGGCCGATATCACCAGTAAGAACGAGGTGCGCAAAGCCCGCTTCCGCGAGAACTTCCGTTTGGTGCGCGAGAAACTCGCCGACCTGCAGGTGCGCGACTACAAACGGCTGTTGCAGCCTGTCATCGACGGCAACGAAATCATGGAGCTGTTTGGCTTGAAACCCAGCCGTGAAGTGGGCGCCTTGAAACAATGCCTGAAAGATGCCGTCTTAGACAACAAAGTGCCCAACGAGCGCGAGCCGTTGATGCAGTTGCTGATGGAGAAGGCCAAGAAGATGGGTCTGTCTTCTCGAAAAGATTGTTAAAAATCATCTGCTTTTTTCTTTCTAAAGGAAGATAATGTGTAATTTTGCACATTATTTTTTAGCGCGTACGAGGAATTCCTAGGAAATTCTAGGAAAACCTAGGAAGCCCTAGGCCCTCTTAGGAAATCCTAGGACCACTTAGGAAAACCTAGGAAGCCCTAGGACATCCTAGGCCCTCCTAGGAAAAGCGGAAACAACAAGAAAGATAACAACAATAAAAACAAAAAAATGAAGAAAATCAAGTTTTTCGCAGTTCTTGCTGTAACTGCAACACTTCTTGTAAGTTGTGGAAATTCAGGACAGCCCAACTTTGGCGATGACGAGTTCCCTGTGATGACGATTGGCACACAAAACTCAGAGTTGCAGGTAACCTATCCAGCTGTCATTAAAGGTATTCAGGATGTGGAAATTCGTCCGAAAATTCAAGGATTCATCACCCGTATGGCCGTTCAGGAAGGTCAGTCGGTGGGCAAAGGACAGTTGCTGTTCACCCTCGATAACGTAACCTATGCTGCCGCCGTACGTCAGGCACAAGCAGCCGTCAATTCCGCCAAAGCTCAGTTGGCAACTGCCCAGCTGACCTATACCAACAGTCAGCAGCTGTTTAAGAACGGCGTCATCGGTGACTATGAGCTGCAAACCGCCAGAAACAGCTACGAATCGGCTCAGGCTGCCTTGGGGCAGGCTCAGGCTTCCTATATTTCAGCCAAGCAGAACCTCGACTTTTGCTATGTGACGGCTCCTACAGCCGGCGTGGTAGGTAATCTGCCTTACAAGGTAGGTGCCCTCGTAGGTCCTTCTTCCAATCCTCCCCTTACCACCATTTCCAACTCCAGCACCGTGGAAGTATATTTCTCTATGACAGAAAAGGACATCATGGAGCTGACGAAGACAGCCGGTTCTGCCAGCGCAGCCATCGGCTCACTGCCGCCAGTGAAGCTGAAAATGGCTGACGGCACGATGTATGGTGAGGCAGGTGCAGTAGTGAAGATGAGCGGTCTGGTAGATCCTGTGACAGGTTCTGTATCAATGATTGCCCATTTCTCCAACCCCAACCGTCTGTTGAAGAGTGGTGGCTCAGGTTCTATTGTCATTCCTCATAGCAGCAGCAATGCCATCTTGATACCACAGTCGGCAACCGTTACCGTACAGGACAAGCTGTTTGTCTATAAGGTAGATGCCAACAACAAGGTACACTATACCGAGATTACCGTGAATCCGCAAACCGATGGCAACAACTATGTTGTCCTGACAGGTCTGAAGGTTGGCGACAAGATTGTGACCAACGGTCTGACCAAGCTGCAGGACCAGATGCCTATCAAGCCGATTTCTCAGGAGCAGTATAAGAAGAAGATGGACGATGCTGCCAAGGCCGGCTCTGCTTCAGGCAGTAAGGAATGGGTGGAGACCATGAAGGGAGAGAAGAAATAATGCTTAATGCATAATTCATAATGCATAATTAAAGGATATGACATTTACAGTATTTATCAAACGCCCAGTATTGTCAACGGTGATTTCTATCCTCATCGTGATTCTGGGTTTCATCGGTCTGGTGTCGCTGCCTGTTGAGCAGTATCCAGACATTGCGCCGCCAACCATTTCGGTGCAGACAACCTATCAGGGTGCCGATGCGTTGACGGTGATGAACTCCGTGCTGGCTCCGCTGGAGGAGAGCATCAACGGTGTGGAAGGTATGGATTACCTGCAGTCGTCAGCCGACAACAGCGGAACGGCTTCTATTACCGTATATTTCAAACAAGGTGCCAATGCCGACATGTGTGCGGTGAACGTACAGAACCGCGTCAGTCAGGCGCTGTCGCTATTGCCGGCAGAAGTAACGCGTGTGGGTGTCACCGTCAGCAAGCGTCAGTCATCACATGTGGTGATGTTCTCTCTCTCATCAGATGTCTATGACGACGAGTTCCTGACCAACTACGCCAATATCAACATCATCCCAGCGATGAAGCGTATCTCTGGTGTAGGTGATGTGATGAGTCCTGGTATGAAGACCTACTCTATGCGTATCTGGTTGAAGCCAGACAAGATGAAAGAGTATGGACTCGTGCCCTCTGACATCAGCAATGTGCTCGCTGAGCAGAATATTGAGGCAGCGCCAGGTAAGTTTGGTGAGCAGTCGCCAGTAGCATACGAATATTCCATGCGCTATACGGGTCGTCTGAAGACACCTGAGGAGTTTGGAAATATCATCCTCACCAGTACGCTGACCGGTCAGACGCTGCATCTGAAAGATGTGGCTGATATCGAACTGGGTGGTTTGCAGTACAATGTGGTGATGAAGAACAACGGCAAGGCATCAGTCATGGCGATGGTGGCACAGGTGGCAGGCTCTAATGCCAACGAGATTGCCCAAGGTGTGAAGTCGGAAATGGAGAGGCTCTCCAAGAGTTTCCCTCCAGGTTTGGAATATGAGTTCAACTACGATGTAACGGAGTTCCTCTATGCCTCTATCGGTGAGGTGGTATGGACGCTGGGTATCACCCTTTTGCTGGTGTTTCTCGTCGTTTATATCTTCCTGCAGGACGTGCGCTCAACGTTGATTCCGCTGATTGCCGTACCTGTGTCGCTGATTGGTACGTTCTTCTTCCTCAGCGCGATGGGCTTCTCCATCAACTTGCTGACGCTGTCGGCTTTGCTGTTGGCTATTGCCATCGTGGTCGATGACGCCATCGTGGTTGTGGAGGCTGTGCATGCGAAACTCGACCAAGGATACAAGAGTTCACTGGCAGCAGCCATCGATGCCATGAATGAAATGTCAGGTACGATCATCTCCATCACACTGGTGATGGCATCCGTGTTCATTCCTGTATCGTTCATGAGCGGAACGAGCGGTACGTTCTACCGTGAGTTCGGTGTGACGATGGCTATCAGTATCTTCATCTCTGCAGCAAACGCGCTCACGCTGTCGCCAGCCCTCTGTGCCATCTTCCTGAAACCGCACGAGGAGCATGGTGAGAAGAAGATGAGTATCGTAGATCGTTTCCACACTTCGTTCAATGTTGTTTTTGAGAAAACGACCAATAAATACAAGAAGATTGTAGAGAAATGGATTCGTAAACCGCTTCTCATCATTCTGTTAGCCATTGTCGGTATCGCAGCACTCTCTTTCTTGATGTCAACCACCAAGACAGGTCTGGTGCCCGATGAGGATACAGGTGTGCTCTTCGTCACCATCAGTATGCCGCCGTCAACCAGTCAGGCGCGTACCATGGAAGTTGTCAACCAGGTGGATGAGATGCTGGCTGCCAACCCAGCGGTGAAGAGTCGCGAGCAGATCGTAGGTTACAACTTCATCGGTGGTGCCGGTTCCGACCAGGCCACATTCGTCGTGAAGTTGAAAGAGTTCGAAGAGCGCGAGGCCAGCTTCTGGTGGAAGTTGTCAGGCTTGTGGGAAGGCGATGGCATCTATCGCTTCATCATCGATGCCCGTTCGGCTAACGCCGTGCTGGGTATGATATACAAGCAGACAGCCTCTATCAAGGATGCACAGATTCTGGCATTCGCACCACCGATGATTCCTGGCTTCTCCGCCAGTAACGGTGTGTCGCTCGTCATGCAGGACAGGACGGGTGGTGATCTGAAGAAATTCTATGATACCGTCACGACCTTCCTCGCAGAGCTGAACAAGCGTGAGGCTGTGCAGTTGGCGATGACCTCCTACAATCCGAACTATCCGCAGTATATGGTGAATGTCGATGTAGGCAAGTGTAAGCAGGCTGGTATCGCGCCAAGTACCGTACTGGCCACGTTGCAGGGTTACTATGGTGGTCTCTATGCCTCCAACTTCAACGCTTACGGTAAGCTCTACCGTGTGATGATCCAGAGTTCATTCGACCAGCGTATGACGAAGGAGAGTCTGAACAATATCTATGTACGTACTCAGAACGGTATGTCACCCGTATTGGAGTTCTGCTCTGTTGACCAGATTTTAGGTCCAGCCAGCGTGAACCGTTTCAACCTGTTTACCTCTATCAATGTGAACGTCAGCGCAGCCAACGGCTACTCTTCTGGTCAGGTTATCCAGGCTATCGAGGAAGTGGCAAAAGACTATCTGCCTGACGGATACGCTTACGAGTTCTCAGGTCTGACACGTTCAGAGAGTAATTCAAGCAGCTCTACGACAATCATCTTCGTGCTGTGCTTTATGTTCATTTACCTGATTCTGTCGGCACAGTATGAGAGTTACCTGCTGCCGCTGTCCGTATTGCTTTCTGTACCGTTCGGATTGGCAGGTGCATTCCTCTTTACACAACTCTTCGGACATGCCAACGACGTATATATGCAGATTTCGCTCATTATGTTGATTGGTTTGCTGGCAAAGAACGCCATCTTCATCGTACAGTTCGCTTTGGAACGTCGTCATCTGGGTATGGCCGTTACTTGGGCAGCCATCATGGGTGCTGGTGCCCGTCTGCGTCCGATTTTGATGACCTCACTCGCCATGATTATCGGTTTGCTGCCGATGATGTTTGCATCGGGTGTAGGTAAGAACGGTAACCAGACGCTGGGTGCTGCTGCCGTCGGTGGTATGTTGATTGGTACCATCTGTCAGCTGATCGTTGTGCCGGCTCTGTTTGTGATCTTCCAGACCATTCAGGAGAAGATTACACCAATCGTCTTCGAGGATGAGAGCGACGAACGTCAGATTCCAGAGCTGGAGCAATATGCACACGCGATAGAAAATGAGGCGAAGAAGAATCAGGAGTAAGTAGAAATCAATAAGATAATGAAACATTCAAAAATAATCATCATGGGTCTTACAGCTGTTCTGCTGAGCAGCTGTAAGGCTTACCACTCGCTATACGACAAGTATGAGCGTCCTGATGTGGTGACACAAGGGGTGGTCCGCGACCCTGTGGCAGACAATGCCCCAATGGTACAGACCGACTCACTGAACTTTGGTAACCTGCCTTGGCGTACGGTATTTACCGATCCGCAGCTGCAGGTGCTCATCGAGAGAGGACTGGCCAACAATCCAGACTTGATCAATGCTGCACTGAACGTGGAAATGGTCGAGCAACAGTTGAAAGTGGCTAAACTGGCATTCCTGCCATCGGTAGTATTCTCACCACAGGCATCGATCGCACATTTCGGTACCCACAGTGAATCGTCAAAGACATACTCCCTGCCCATTACGGCCAGTTGGTCGGTACCCCTCTTCGGAGGTCTGACCAGTCAGAAACGCAGTGCAGAGTCGATGCTGATACAGATGAAAGACTATCAGCTGGCAGCACGGACAGGTCTGATCTGTCATATTGCCAACCTGTACTATACGCTGCTGATGTTGGACAAGAATCTGGAGATTGTGACGAATATGGAGAAACTGACCAAGGATACTTGGGATATGATGAAGCTGCAGATGCAGTTGGGACGTGCCCGCTCGACGAGCGTCCAGAGTGCTGAGGCTGCCTATTATTCCGTACAGACACAGCGCGTGGATGTGCAGCGCCAGATACGTGAGACCGAAAACTCGCTAAGTCTGCTGTTGGGTGAACCAGCACAGGGTATTGCTCGCGGCACTTTCGACAACCAGTATCTGCCAGCAGAATTTGCTACAGGCATCGGCATACAGCTGCTCGACAACCGTCCTGATGTTCACGCAAAGGAAATGGCATTGGCACAGTGCTTCTATGACATTGAGCTGGCCCGTAGCCGTTTCTATCCGAATATCACCATCAGCGGTACAGGCTCGTTTACCAACAATGCCGGCGCTATCGTGAATCCAGGAAAGATGCTGTGGTCGGCATTAGCCAGCCTTGTACAGCCGATTTTCCAGAACGGACAGCTGATAGCCGGACTTCGTGTGGCTGAGGCAAAGTATAAACAGGCTTACAACGACTGGCAGAACTCTATCCTTTCTGCCGGCAGCGAGATCAGCAATTGCCTCGTGCAGTATAACTCATCGGAAGAGAAGAGCCAGTTGGAGGCCAAGCAGATTGAGGTGCTGAAGAAGAATGTGGAGCATACAACACTGTTGTATCGCCAGTCATCAAGCACCTACCTGGAGGTCATCACAGCCCAGCAGAACCTGCTGAATGCGGAAATCAACAAGGTATCTGACGATTTCTATAAGATGCAGGCTGTTGTCAACCTGTACTATGCTCTTGGAGGAGGAGCGAATTAAAAGCCCCCTCCAACCTCCCCCTAAAAGGGGAGGCTACCATCCTTATGAACCTTTAGCCCGCGCCCCTGTTGCGGCTTCCCCCCTTGAGGGGGGATTAAGAGGGGGGCTTTCATTATGGCAAGCGAAATCAGTCCAAAAGCCGACATTAGTCCAAAAGCGAAAATCGGCGACAATTGTAAGATATACCCCTTCGTATATATCGAAGATGATGTTGTTATCGGTGACAACTGTACCATCATGCCGTTCGTCAGCATCATGAACGGTACGCGTATGGGTAATAATAATAAGGTGCTACAGGGTTCCGTTCTCGGAGCCAAACCCCAGGATTTCCATTTCAAAGGCGAGAGGAGCGAAGTGGTCATCGGCGACGGCAACGTCTTCCGCGAGAATGTGGTCATCAACCGAGCAACACATACAGGCGGACAAACCAAGATTGGCAACGAGAACTTCTTCATGGAGGGTTCGCATGTCTCACACGATACGAAAGTGGGCAACTACTGTGTGTTAGGTTATGGTGCCAAAATCTCTGGTGACTGTATCATCGGTGACGGAGCCATCATCTCGTCAGTGGTGATCCAACATGTCAACACGCGAGTAGGAGAGGGCGCTTTGGTACAGGCAGGTAACGCCTTCGACAAAGATGTTCCTCCGTATATCATCGCTGGTGGATGGCCCATCGGCTACAGCGGCGTAAACAGTATGATGTTAAAGTCCTACGGCTTCGATGAGAAGACCATCAAGCACATTGCGAATGCCTACCGACTGGTGTTCCACGGACAAACGAGCCTCTATGATGCCATTCTGCAAATCAAGGAACAGGTGCCTGACGGACCTGAGATACAGAAAGTCATCAAGTTCCTCAGCGAAACGAAACTGGGTATTGTCGGAAAAAAGACGTTCTAAGACGGCAAACCACAAACATTTAACCACGAATCACACGAATTACACGAATCAAGGTGATACGGAATTGTCACTGTTATATTCGTGAATTTCGTGTGATTCGTGTTCTTTTTTATAGTTCCTTTCGCAGTTTTGTACAATTATACATTTTTAAGTACAATTTTAAGGACGAAATAGAAATTAAATCGTTATATTTGCAAACGAACAATGAAAACCAATCTATATGGAAACAAAAAAGTTTTTCTTTGCTGTTGACCTGGGAGCAACGAGCGGCAGGACCATCATCGGATCGCTTTCCGACGGAAAGTTCGAACTGGAGGAACTGACACGCTTCGACAACAACCTCATAGAACAAGGAGGACATTTTTATTGGGATATCTATGCCCTGTATTTTGAAATCATCAAAGGACTGAAAATCGTTGCACAACGGAAGATAGAGATTACCAGTATCGGTATCGACACGTGGGGCGTTGACTTCGTTTTCATCGGTGAAGACGGAGCCATCCTGAGAAATCCACGCGCCTATCGCGATCCGATTACCTTCGATGCGAAAGATGATTACCTGCGTCACGTGGTTTCCTCACGCGAGGTCTATGAAACGACAGGTATCCAACTGATGAATTTCAACTCCCTTTTCCAGTTATATGCGATGCGGCGTGAAGGGAATGCAGCCTTGCAGCATGCACAGAAAATATTGTTCCTGCCTGATGCGCTGAGTTGGATGCTCACAGGCAATGAGGTGTGCGAATATACGATTGCATCCACTTCACAGCTCCTGGATCCCAGAACGAAACAGTTAGACGAGCGCCTGCTGGCATCGGTGGGACTGTGCCGTTCTAAATTTGGTAAGATGGTGAAACCAGGAACCCTCATTGGTACATTGACAGACGAGGTGCAACAGATGACAGGATTAGGTCCTGTGCCTGTCATCGCTGTTGCAGGACACGATACGGGCAGTGCTGTCGCAGCCGTACCAGCGAAAGATGAACGCTTTGCCTATCTGTCGAGCGGCACCTGGTCGCTGATGGGTATCGAGACGAAGGATGCCATCATCAATGAAGACAGTTATGAGAAGAATTTCACCAACGAGGGTGGTGTAGAGGGTACAACCCGTTTTCTGAAGAATATCTGTGGTATGTGGATTTATGAACGCTGCCGCAAGGAGTGGACAGATGCACCAAAGTCGCATTCGGAACTACAGGCTGAGGCTATGGAGCAGCCGCCTTTCCGCAGTTTGATAGACCCTGATGATGCGCTGTTTGCCAATCCGTCATCCATGGTGGAGGCCATCCAGCAGTATTGCCGAGAGACAGGGCAGTATGTACCAGAGGGCTATGCGCAGATATGCCGCTGTATCTTCGACTCGTTGGCACTGCGCTATCGGCAGGTGTTCAAGTGGTTACAGGAGTTTGCCACATTCCCCATTGATACGCTTCATATCATCGGCGGAGGCTCGCTGAACAACTACCTGAACCAGTTTACTGCCAATTCATGTGGCGTCGAGGTATATGCAGGACCGCAGGAGTGTACTGCTATCGGTAATATCATGCTGCAGGCAAAAGCTGCTGGTGAGGTGAAAGATATCTGGGAGATGCGTCGCATCATTGCCGACAGCATCGAACTGAAATACTTTGAGCCGAAAGACCAATCCGTCTGGGATGAGGCATATAAGAGATACTTGGAAATCGTACAATTATAAATAGAATAAGATGAGTAAACCATTAGTAGAAACAAAGGCAAGAGTAGGTGTGTTCAGTATCGCACTTCAAGCATACCTGCCACAGTTCCCTCAGCTCGTTCCTGAGTTTGAGGCACAGTATGAAGCGTTTAAGAAAACATTGCCCGATACCATCGAGATCATCGACGGCGGTATGGTGACAACCAAAGAAATGTCGCAGGCTGCAGGCGATAAGTTTCGCGCTGCCGATGTTGATTTGGTCATCCTGCAGATGCTGACTTATTGCACCTCTTATAATATGTTGCCTGCTGTGCGCGATCTCGATGTGCCAGTAGTCATCGTCAATGTACAGAAGAAGCTGGCACCTGACTATGCCAAAACCGATATCCCTACATGGCTCGGAGAACTGTATGCCTGCGGAGCAATCGGCGAGATGGTAGCCGACCTCAACCGTGCAGGCAAACGTTCGGCTGTCATCACTGGTGTGGTAGAAGGTGGCGACCCAGAAGTACAGGCAGAGATAGAAGACTGGTGCCGTGCTGCACAGGTGCGCCGTCGTTTTCGTGATACCAATATCGCACAGATCGGTCGTCCTTATCCTGGTATGATGGATTTGTATATCGACGAAACCAATCTCTATCATCGTATGTGGCTCTATACCAAGCAGTTCGATTGGGAACAGATGTGGGCTATTGCAGACAATATCACTGATGAGGCAGCTATCCGCGCAAAGGCAGAGGATATCCTCAATACCTTCGATATCGAAGGTGGCGGCACCGTTGAGAAGGTATGGGATATGGCGAAATATGTGGTTGCTTTCGAACAGTGGGTGAAGGACGAGCAACTGGGTATGATTGCTTCTCACTATGCAGGTTTCGCACAGGGTGTTGCAGGCAAACTCGACTCGATGTTGATTCCAGCCTTCTCGATGTTGATCAAGCAGCATACAGCCTGTGCTGTAGAGGGCGATATGAAGGTGGCAATGGCGATGAGTATCCTGAAGACCATCAGCGGTACAGGTACACTGGCAGAGATGTACTCCATCGACTTCCCCAAGGATATCTGTATCATCGGACATAGTGGATCGGGCGACTTCGATATCTCGCAGGCGAAGAAACCAACGATGAAGATTGTGCCTGTATTCCACGGAAAAACAGGTGGCGGCTATCTCACACAGTTCTATCCGCCTGCAGGACCAGTGACCTATCTGGCTATTACGCAGGATAAGAATGGTGTCTTTAAGTTTGTGGTAGCAGAGGGCAACAATGAAGAGGGAGAAATCTTCACCTTCGGCGATACCAATATGCGCACGAAGTTCTCACTGCCTTGCCGTGAGTTTGTCAATAAGTGGAGCGAGGCTGGTCCTACCCACCACATGGCTGCTGCTGTAGGACATCATATTGACACCATTCTCAAGGTTGCGAAGATATTTAATGTTGAGTGTGACATCGTTTGTCGATGAAGAATAAATATTGAATCATGAAAAGTATATTACAAGGCCGCGAAGAATTGAAAGCGGTAATCGATCAGATTGCTGAGGTAACAGGATACCTCTGGCAGAAAGGATGGGCTGAACGTAATGGTGGTAATATCACCGTCAACGTAACCGAGTTTATGGATGATGCGTGCAAGGCAATGCCCGCTATTGCACCCGTCAAGGAAATCGGAATCGTGCTGCCACAGCTGAAAGGAAAGTATTTCTATTGTAAAGGTACAGGTAAGCGTATGCGTGACCTCGCACGCGAACCCATGAAAAACGGCAGTATCATCCGTATCTGTGATGACTGTGCTTCGTATGAGGTCATTGCCGACGAACCAGTGGTGCCTACCAGTGAGTTGCCAACACATCTTGCACTACAGAATCACCTGTTGGAAACGGGTTCTTGCTATAAAGCTACGTTGCATACGCATCCCATCGAACTGGTGGCCATGAGCCATATCCAGCGCTTCCTGAAAGGTGACGAGATGACGCGTGTGTTGTGGTCGATGATTCCAGAGACATTGGCTTTTGCGCCACTGGGCATCGGTATTGTTCCTTATGCACTTCCGTCATCGGTGGCATTGGCTGAGGCCACCCTCGAACAGATAAAGACACACGATGTGGTATTATGGGAGAAACACGGTACTGTAGCTGTTGGTCAGGATATTATGGATGCCTTCGACCAGACAGACGTACTCTGCAAGGCTGCCAATATCTATATGTGTGCCCGTTCAATGGGCAGTGAGCCTGATGGTATGACAGATGAGCAGATGAAAGAGGTGCAGGATGTCTTCAAGTTGCCGAAGAAAAGACCATGCTAATATAAAAGTTTTAAGTAATGGAAAGAACTTGGAGATGGTTTGGCAAGAAGGATAAGATTACTCTTGCCCAGCTTAGACAAATCGGAGTAGAAGGCATCGTGACGGCTTTGCATGATGTGCCTCTCGGTGAGGTGTGGACACGTGAGAATATCCGCGACCTACGCGAATATATCGAGAGTTACGGCATGCGCTGGAGCGTGGTCGAGAGTCTGCCTGTTGTGGAGACAATCAAGTACGGTGGTCCTGACCGAGAAGAACAGATTGAGGTTTACAAGCAGAGTCTCCGCAATCTTGGCGAAGAAGGTATCCGCTGTGTATGCTATAACTTCATGCCAGTGCTGGATTGGGCACGCACAGACCTGATGCACAAAAATCCCAATGGAGCAACCAATCTGTATATGAACTGGGGTGAGTTTGCGTATTTCGATATTCATATCCTCAAGCGTGAAGGTGCCCGCGAGGAATGGGCGTCGTTCTCAAAACAACATCCCAACTGGGGACGCGACCTTGTGGCTGAGGCTGACGAAATGGCCAAAAGTGCCACAGCAGAGAGCGACCATGAGCTGGTAGAGAATATCGTCATCAAGACGCAGGGCTTTGTCAGCGGCAACTTCAAGGAGGGTGATGCTGCTCCTGTGGAGAAGTTCCGTGAGCTGCTAAAACTCTATGAAGGCATTGACAAGGAAAAGCTACAGGAAAATATGAAGTACTGGCTGGAGGCAATCATGCCTGTATGCGAGGAGTATGACATCAATATGTGTGTGCATCCTGACGATCCCCCATATCCTGTCTTCGGACTGCCGCGCATCGTGGGTAATGCTGACGATATCCGTTGGTTCCTCAATGCTGTGCCTAATGTACACAATGGGCTGACTTTCTGTGCTGGGTCGTTGTCGGCAGGAGAGCATAACGATGTCGTAGCGATGGCCAGAGAGTTTGCGTCACGCACCCATTTCGTGCATCTGCGTTCGTGCTACATCTTCCCCGATGGCAACTTCACAGAAGCCAGCCACCTTGGAGGACGAGCCGACCTCATCGAACTCACCCGTATCTTCGAAAAAGAGGAGCAAACTCGTCAATCCTCTCAATCCCAAACGACTAAACGACCAGTCACCCAAACGACAAGGTTACCCATGCGTGTGGATCACGGTATGACCTTCACCGATGAGCCTGGTGGAGTCTTTGACGAGAGCAGTCACGGACATAATGCGGGTTATACACTTTTAGGCCGTATGTTCGCGTTGGCACAGGTACAGGGCATCATCGCTACTGTTGACCGTGAATTAGGAATCGAATATAAACAACCAGGGTTCTTTGGGTAAACCTACCCTAACCCTCCCAAAGGGAGGGAATTTATGAAGTATAAAATATAAATTACTAACCAATGCCTCTTGTCAGTTAGGTCCTCCCCCTGTAGGGGGGATAAGAGGGGGGCTTCATATTATGAGCAAACTATTTGATATTAAAGACTACGTAGTAGTCATTACTGGTGGAACGGGTGTCTTGGGACGAACCATCGCCAAGTATCTGGCACAGGAAGGTGCCAAGGTTATCTTGCTGGGACGCAAAGAGGATGTCGGCAATGCACTTGTCGAGGATATCCGACAGGTAGGCGGTCAGGCAGAGTTTATCAAAACCGATGTGCTGAACAAAGAACTGATCGAGCAGAACTGCGAAGATATCGTGGCTCGCTACGGACGCGTTGACACCTTGCTCAATGCTGCCGGCGGCAATATCTCTGGTGCTGTGATCCAGCCGCAGGGAACAGTCTTCGACCTTTCTACGGAAGACTTCGACCGTGTGGTACGTCTGAACCTGACAGGTACCGTGATTCCTTCACAGGTGTTCCTCAAACCGATGGTGAAGCAGGGTAAGGGCAACATCATCAATTTTGCTTCTATGTCATCGTTCCGTCCCATCACCCGTGTGTGCGGCTATTCAGCTGCCAAAGCAGGCGTGTCCAGTTTTACGGCATGGATGGCTGCTGAGTGTGCAAAGAAGTTTGGTGAGGGTATCCGCGTGAATGCCATTGCACCAGGATTCTTTATCACAGAGCAGAACCGTACGCTGTTGACGAATCCTGACGGCAGTTATACGCAGCGCGGACAGGATGTCATCCATCAGACACCATTCGGACGAATGGGCGAACCAGAGGAGTTGTGTGGTACCATCCACTATCTGATGAGTGATGCTGCCAAGTTTGTAACGGGTACTGTTGCCGTTGTCGATGGTGGCTTCAACGTCTTCGCTATGTAAATTTCTCCCCTCCCTTTGGGGAGGGGCTGGGGGTAGGCCTAATATGATGCTGTGCAGGGAATGCCAGCAGCAATTACACGGTCGCGGATAGCATCAAGCTGTTCGCGACTTGCTTTTTTCAGTCCTTTGGTGGGCGTCTCGCGGTCGATGGTGTAGATCATCACCTCGAGTGGGGCAATCTCTTTGACTGCTTCCAACCAAGGCGTTACATAAGCATCATCGGTATTGTCAACACTGACAGCCATACCGTCTTTCATAAAACTTCCCGTCATAAACATCGTTTGGATGATTGCTTTCCCCTGCATCTGTTTCAGTCCGTTGATGATGCGAGTGACCTCATAGTGGGAGGTCGGACAATCCACCATCTTGATATAGGCAGCATCAACGGTATCGAGTTTCATAATGGGGTTATCGACGCGCATCAGCGCCTCGCGAACATTTCCTTTTTCTACCAGTGTGGCGTTGCTCAGTACTGATACCTTTGCTTTCGGACAAAACTGATTGCGCAACAGGATGGTGTCATCGATGATCTCGGCAAACTGCGGATGGGTGGTCGGCTCACCGTTGCCGGCAAAGGTCAGCACATCAGGCACCTCCCCATTGTTATTCATCTCTACGAGCTTTGCTTTTAATGCCCGTGCAACCTCCTCGCGAGTAGGACGGGGCAGGGTAGGACGATGCGCAGCATTCAGCCCACATTCACAATAGATGCAGTCAAAGGTGCATACTTTTCCATCTGCTGGCATCAGGTTGATGCCCAGTGAAATACCCAGTCGCCTGCTGTGTACAGGTCCGAAAATCGGTGAAGGATAGATGATCGTGCTCATACTTTCTTGCTTTGATGGTGCAAAAGTACAAATAGTATTTGGAATAGGCAATGATTTTCTGGTCGATTTGCATTACTTTGCGCCTTCTTCGAAGTCGCGAAGATACTCTCGTTCAACAAAACTAAAAGAAAATTGAATTTTTCTTTTGTTTTGTCCTCACTTAATCGTATCTTTGCACGCAAATTGGATAATAGTGTCTGATAAGAATGGGAAAAAATAGAAAGAAATCCCGCAATCGTACTGGGTTGCAGGTGGTAACATTGTGTATCAGTACCGCTATGGTGCTGATACTCTTGGGAATGGTTGTGCTGACTGTTTTCACGGGTAAGAACCTTTCTTCGTATGCGAAGGAACGACTGACTGTGACGATGATTCTGGCGGAAAATATGACTGAACCGGAAGCACAGAACCTGTGTGAGAAGGTGAAGAAGTTGCCTTATATCGCCAGTATCAACTACATTAGTAAGGAACAGGCGTTGAAAGAAGGTACGAAGGAACTGGGTGCCGACCCGTCGGAGTTTGCAGGTATGAACCCGTTTACGGCAAGCATAGAGCTGCAGTTGACGCCTGATTATGCGAATAATGATTCTATTGCCAAGATATCCAAGCAGTTGCAGCAATATAAAAAGGTTTCAGAGATAGACTATCGACAGGATCTGATAGACAGCGTCAACAATACCTTGAGGAAGATAAGTTTCGTATTGCTATTCCTTGCTGCCCTGTTGACAATCGTGTCGTTCTCGTTGATCAATAATACCGTTCGCCTGTCGGTCTATGCCCGTCGTTTCTCTATCCACACCATGAAACTGGTGGGTGCTTCCTGGGGCTTTATCCGCGAGCCTTTCCTGAAGAGAGCCATCACCCAAGGATTTGTGTCGGCACTGATAGCGTTGGTGATTCTTGGCTCAGGCGTGTATGGACTGTATCAATACGAACCAGAGATACAGAAATTCCTCAGTTGGGAGGAGTTAGCGATAACGGCAGGAACAGTCTTGCTGTTCGGTGTGCTGATTACCACGCTGTGTGCTTGGGGATCGGTGAATAAGTTCCTGCGAATGAAAGCAGGAGATTTGTATAAGATATAAATATGGATAAAAAGAATTTAGCATTTGGAAAGTCCAACTTTATTTTGTTGGCAATAGGTATTGCAGTCATCATCATCGGATTCGTTCTGATGAGTGGTGGCAGTTCTACGGAAGAAGCCTATGACCCGTCGATTTTCAATGCGATGCACATCAAGGTTGCTCCCGTTGTGACCTTCATCGGCTTCGTATCGATTATCTATGCCATTGTTCATAAGTCAAAGGATAAAAGCGGGGAGGGTCACGCGAAATGACATGGATAGAAACCGTTATCATTGCCATTGTTGAGGGATTGACGGAGTTCCTGCCGGTGTCTTCGACAGGGCACATGATTATCACGCAGAACCTGCTTGGTATCGAGCAAGGCGACCCGTTTGTGCATGCTTTTACCTTCATCATTCAGTTTGGTGCTATCCTGTCGGTGGTGTGTCTCTATTGGAAACGATTCTTCCGTTTCGACAACACGCCAGCACCAGAAGGTAGCTCGTGGCTTCAGCGCATGAAGCATCGTTATTATTTCTACTGGCTGCTCATCGTGGGTGTGCTGCCAGCTGTTGTCATCGGTTTGCTGGCCAAGAAGTCAGGACTCTTGGATTGGTTGCTCGACAGCGTTGAGGTAGTAGCCATCATGCTGGTCATCGGTGGCGTGTTCATGCTGTTTTGCGACAAGCTGTTCAACAAAGGTACAGATGAGACGAAGCTCAATGAGAAGCGTGCCTTCAAGATTGGTCTCTATCAGTGTATATCCGTCATCCCAGGTGTGTCACGCTCGATGGCCACCATCGTGGGAGGTATGACACAGAAGCTCACCCGTAAGCGTGCTGCTGAGTTCTCATTCTTCCTGGCTGTGCCGACGATGGCGGGTGCTACGTTGCTCGATCTGCTCGACTTGGTGAAGGAAGATGCTGTGTGGGCAACCTCTCACAATATCACCATGTTGCTATTGGGCTGTGCCGTAGCTTTTGTGGTGGCGCTGTTTGCTATGAAATGGTTTGTGGCATTCCTGACGAAATATGGTTTCAAGGCCTTCGGTATCTACCGTATTATCGTTGGCGGCATCATTATCGTGTTGCTGCTCACGGGTCACTCACTTGCAATGGTTGATTAAATGAACTTTAAAGAAGGAGAAATCATCGCTATAAACAAGCCGTATCGCCTGTCGAGTTTCGGCGCATTGGCACATATTCGTTTTTTGTGTTCAAAGAAAGCGGGTCTGAAAGTGAAGATGGGACATACCGGCACGTTAGACCCGTTGGCTACGGGGGTGTTGGTACTCTGTACAGGAAAGATGACGAAGCGCATCGAAGAGTTTCAGGCCCACACGAAAGAGTATGTGGCAACCCTGCAATTGGGTGCTACAACCGCCAGCTACGATATGGAGCATGAGGTGGATGCCACCTATCCGTCTGAACATATCACCAAAGAGATGGCTGCCGACGTTTTACAACAGTTCGTAGGCGACATCGACCAGGTGCCACCATCGTTCTCTGCTTGTAATGTCAATGGCAAACGTGCTTACCAGCTGAGCCGAAAAGGTAAAGAGGTGGAGTTACAACCGAAGCAAATTCATATCGATGAGATTGAACTGCTGGACTTTGACGATATCCTCAAGCAGATGCGCATCCGTGTGGTATGCGGAAAAGGAACCTATATTCGTGCATTGGCCCGTGATATCGGTTGTGCGCTGAACAGCGGTGCCTATCTGACAGCCTTATGCCGTACCCGCTCAGGAGGAATACGCATTGAAGATTGTCACGACTACGACAGTTTCGAGCAATGGCTCGATGAACAAGACATAGAAAATTGAACTTCGTTCGATTAGCACGATAATTAAGCATTAATATATGAAGCTATCACAGTTTAAATTTAAATTGCCAGAAGAGCAGATCGCACTTTATCCGCATGCTTCAGAGCATGTGATTACCCGTCCTGACGGTTCTACCACAACATTCAATGTGACACGCCGTGATGAATGTAAACTGATGGTTCTGCACCGTAAGTCACAAACCATTGATATGTTCAAAAAGGACGAGAATGGAAATCCCATCGAGGGTGAATACCTTGATTTCCGTAATGTGCTGGATTATTTTGACGAGGGCGATACATTCGTGTTCAACGACACACAGGTGTTTCCTGCACGACTGTATGGTACGAAGGAGAAGACAGATGCAAAGATTGAGGTGTTCCTCCTACGTGAACTGAATCAGGAGATGCGCTTGTGGGATGTACTCGTAGAACCTGCCCGCAAAATCCGTATCGGCAACAAACTTTTCTTTGATGAGTCAGGCTCGATGGTAGCTGAAGTCATTGACAATACCACCAGCCGTGGACGAACGCTGCGGTTCCTTTACGACTGTCCGCACGACGAGTTCAAACGTGAACTGTTTGCGCTGGGTTCAACTCCACTGCCTCGATATATTATCGATCATGTGGATGCGGATGGTAATCCAGACCGTCCGGTTCGTCCAGAAGACAAGGAAGACTTCCAGACCGTATTCGCAAAGAATGAAGGGGCTGTGACGGCGCCTGCTGCCGGCCTGCATTTCAGCCGTGAAATGATGAAACGTATGGAGATTCGCGGTTTCAACTTTGCCTATATCACCCTGCATTGTGCACTTGGTAATTTCCATGATATAGAGGTTGAAGACCTCACTAAACACAAGATGGATTCGGAAGAGATGCATATCAATGCCGAAGCTTGCCGTATTGTGAACGATACCAAGCAGGCTGGTCGTCGAGTATGTGCTGTGGGAACCAGCGTCATCAAGGCTACAGAAACGGCTGTAGGCACAGACGGACTGCTGAAGGAATATGAAGGGTGGACCAATAAGTTCATCTTCCCACCGTATGAGTTCGGTTTGGCTGACACGATGATAGCCAACTTCTATCATCCGATGAGCACGCTGCTGATGACAACGGCTGCGTTTGGAGGTTACGATCTCGTGATGAAAGCCTACGATATGGCGCTGCAGAACGACTATAAGTTCGGATGCTTCGGTGATGCGTTGCTGATTCTCGATGATTAACATGATGCACGTAGTTTATCTAAGCCTGGGTTCCAATATGGGTGACCGTCGTCGCCTGATGGAACGGGCAATAGAAGAAATAGAAAAGCAGATTGGGCATGTCGTGCGCCAATCTGCTTTTTATGAAACGGAACCTTGGGGTTTTGAGTCACCCAATCTGTTCCTCAATGCTGCCGTTTGTGTTGAGACAGCACTTACACCCCGTCAGCTTCTGCAAATGACCCAACACATCGAACGAACGTTGGGGCGAACGAAGGCCAATAAACGGCAGTCTATTTACTCTCCCTTGGGGGAGAGGTCAGGAGGGGGCTACCATGACCGTCCCATTGATATCGACATCTTGCTATATGATGATCTCACCGTTGATGAACCTGACCTGAAGATTCCTCATCCTTTGATGTATGAGCGCGAGTTTGTCATGAAGCCGTTGAGAGAAATCATAGAAAACACGTGAGCATTGGAACTTACCCCATTGGAATGGAATTACCTCTTTTGTTTTATATTTATAAATCATCTGCAAAGTTATACATTTTCTATCATATCTACAATAATAAATCAATTATTCCAGTTCTCGGCAAGTCTTAGGTTTCTCTTAAACTTTGTTGTAAAATGAGTTAAATTTACTCATTTCTGCCTGTTTTTCACTACTTTTGTACAAATAAATCGAATAGTTTATAAAGATATGATAGAGATTGGATTGAAACATACAAGTGAATTGACCGTCACGGATGCCGTTACTGCGATTCACGTCGGCTCTGGTGATATGCCCGTTCTTGCAACCCCTATGATGATGGCCTTGATGGAAAATTCAGCTATGCTTGCAGTCAGGGATGAACTGCCAGAAGGTTGCACTACTGTTGGTGGTCACATGGAATCATCCCACCTAAAGCCCTCAAAAGTGGGTGATGTGATAAGGGCCGAAGCTGAGGTGACGAAGGTGGACGGAAAGAAAATTGAGTTCAAGGTGGCTGCATACGCTGGCGACATGCTGTTAGGGGAGGGTACCCACCTGAGATTCATTGTAGATAAAGAGCATTTTATGTCAAAACTCAGATAATATGGAGTACAGAAAAAATGATGTTTTAAAATTGTAGTTACTTCAAGCTCTATTCCGAAAGTTTTGTGGCTTTCGGGGTTTATGTTTCAATTCAACGCTCTTGTTCTATTCCGCTTTCTTTCTGGTCCTGATTTCTTTGACCACAATGGCAAGGATAGCCAGAATCAGCAAACCAAAGGCAATGTAAGCGATGGTTTCTGTGCGGTCGATGCTCTTGGGAAAGAACGAAAGCACTACCTGATGCTTTCCTGCTGGTACCTTCAGGGCACGCAGGATATAGTTGACGCGTCCCACTTCCGCCTCCTGTCCGTCGATGGTTGCCGTCCAGCCAGGATAGTAAATCTCTGAGAAGACAACGACACCGCCCGTCTTTGCATCTACATCGTAGGTGAGTTGGTTGGGTGCATAATTCTTCAATACCACAGTATTTTGTGAGACAATGGTATCGTTCCCAACAGCAGAAACTCCCTTCCCTTCGGGAAGGGCTGGGGTTAGGCTCTCTTTAAACTGTTTGTCTGCCACAGCTTCGTGGCGCAAATCAATCTTTCCGATCTGCTCAATTTCCTGGTTGGCATCATCCACGAAGTTGACCTTGTCAACAAACCATGCATTGCCGAATGCACTCTTGTTGCGGACAGGCATCTGCTCGCCCTGCATGCTGACAATGAAATACTTCGTGTTCAACATATTCAGCACAGGCAGCACATTCGCCGTATCGGTAATCTCAATCATATCGGCACCTTCTGACATTGCCGTCTTAGACAGGTTCTGTGCCTCTGTAGCGATATAGCGCTCAATCATCTCCTGATAACGGCGCAGCTTGGCTGCATGATAGCCACCGATACTCTTATGATAATAGGAGGTCTCATTCTCATTGAAAGTGTTTGAAGCCAAGTTCATCACACGATAGTCGAGAGTCTTGTCCTTGAGAATCTCCTCGTCAACAGCCGTCATCTCCTGTGGTGCGTCGCGCTCACTCTTCGGTACAAACATGCTGTCGTTCAGGTAGCGCTTATCCACTTGCCACATATCAAACAAACAGAGCACCAACAAGCCTGCCACCATATATTTTCCTTGCAGCTTTCCATAGCGGTAAGCCAACAGGAATGCTGTTCCGATAAGAATGATCACAACTGTGCGCCAACAATCGGAGGTGAACATCGCCTGACGCATCTCGCTGATATTCGTCGTAATCAGGTTCAGAACATCTGGCGTCATTCCTTGAATGTTGCTGAACATCTGCAACTCGTCGTCGCGCATGAAATCAAAGAAGGTGGTCGGCATCAGCGCAAAGAGGGCTGCAATACCTGCCGTCAATGCGAAACTCACATACACGTACTTCATCTTCCGCTTCAGCAACTCTGGCTCGTCGAGAATCTTCTTCAGCGCCAGCACAGCCAGCAACGGAATCGTAAACTCGGCAATCACCAAGATGGATGCAACCGTTCGGAACTTCGAATACATCGGGAAATAGTCGATGAAGAAATCGGTGAGCGGCATGAAATTCTTACCCCACGACAACAGAATCGACAGGATGGTAGCCGCCAGCAACGCCCACTTCATCGGTCCTTTCACGATAAACAGTCCCAAGATGAACAGCATCAGCACGAACGCTCCCACATAGACGGGACCACTGGTCATCGGCTGCGTGCCCCAATATTGCGTCATACCGTCATACAAGCCCGGCAGCATCTCCTGTACCTGATAGTCGGCCTTCTTCATCGCCGTAGGATTCTGGCTCAGCGGCATCGAAGCGCCACCTTTCGTATTCGGAATCAGTAGCGTCCACGTTTCATCGATGCCGTAGCTCCACTGGGTGATATAGTCGCGCTCCAAACCGCTGTCGGTCTGGTTGGCTGTATTCTTCTTCACCAGCTCACTCTTGCCGCGCATAGACTCCTTCTGATACTGCCAGGTATGATACAGGTTCGATGCATTAATGGCGATACCAATCATCGCCGCAACGCCGCATACAGCCGTTGCCTTTACCCAACGGGTAATCTGCTTCTCACGGATAGCCTGAACCAGGAAAGCGAGTACCATGAAGAAGATGATGAACAGGTAGTAATAGGTCATCTGTACGTGGTTCGCATTCACCTCAAAAGCCGCAAACAAAGCTGTCACAAGGAATCCCCACAGCAGTTTTCCGCGATAAGCCAACAGCACACCGCCAATCATCGGCGGCAGATAGGCCAGCGCATACACCTTCCACAAGTGGCCGGCAGCAATGATAATCAGGAAATAGCTGGAGAAAGCCCATATCACAGAGCCTAACGCTGCCAGATGCTGACGGAAATCGAAAGCACGCAGCATGATATAAAAGCCCAACAGATAGACAAACAGCAGCCACACATTCTCTGGCAGCCATAGATGATAGGCCTTCACAATAGCATCCAGACCACTGGCCGACTTGTATGACGGCGCTGTCTGATAGGTAGGCATACCACCAAACAGCGAGTTGGTCCAACGCGTCACCTCACCAGTCTCTTTCTGATAGTCAGAAGCCTCTTTGCCGGCACCCACACCAGCCGAAGCATCATGTTGATACAGTATCTTATTCGTGGTGACAGGACCAATGAAATAAGCATACGATATTGCAATAAAAAAGACGATGGCAAGCACGTCAGGCAAGCACTTCTTCAATGTTTTCATTTCTGCAAATCTTTATTCAGGCTGCAAAGGTAGTGCAAACCGAAGACAGTGCAAAATAAATTATGATTTATTTTCAATGTTGAGGTGCAGCCTACGTTCGACCAAAGGTCAGAGTACGAAGAAATCAGGAAAATACAAAGAAAAAAAGATTTTTCTTCCTTTTATCGATTACTTCTCGACAATCCGATATGCTTTGCCTTGCGCCAGTCGCTTGCATTCAAAATTGAAGCGTGCATTGTTCAGAGCATGTCCCAGCGCATCATTGCTGGTCTCCATATCGAATGACGCATACGTGCTGGAAAGTACCTCCTTGATTTCGTCAATCGTGTACCATCTGGCATCCTCTGATGCGGTCGGCTTTCTGAACGTGCCTTCAATCATCTCCTCCAGCGTGTAGAGCTGCTGATAGGGTTCGTTTTCCTTGATCAATACGGCTATCTCGTCATCGTTCAGCCAATAACGCTCCCCATTGTTAAATAGGTGTAGAGCCTGGGCAAAGAGTTGCTGGTGGTTGAGCGTGTCGCTGTAGTCGATGTGTCCTGTTACCCCAACACACACGAAGCGTCGCGAACCAGTAGGATCGGTCAGCGGCTTGCGCTTGTTGGTCGTACCGATAAACGATGTATAGCGCCGATACTGCTTGATGGTTTTTCCGTAGGGCGGACGGAATTTCACATCTGCCGACGAGAGAAGATATTTCAGCACCACCTGCTGGCCTTTCGTCGTCTTGTCAAACTCATCGATGTTGATCAATGCGAACGAGGTCAGCGCGATATTCAAGTCAAACTCATTCTTGAAGTTGATCTTGTCGTTGTAGTAGTCGCGCAGCTCTGGCGGAAGGATAATCTTGCAGAAACGCGTCTTGCCGCAACCCTGCCTGCCGATGAGCAGAGGCACAAGGGCATTGCCCGTCAGCTGTTTGTCGCTCTCTCTCCATTGCGCCACCATTCCTGTTATCCACATTCGCAGATAGCGCTCCCAATGCGGCTGCTTGGTGGGAATCCGCTGAGCCATCTCGCCGATATAGTCGTGCCCGTCCCATTCCGGCAGGTTGTTGAGCCACGTGTTCACTGGGTCGTATTGCTGGATGCGCGTCGAGTCGATAAACCGGTTCACGTTCTTGTCCCAGCCTTTCAATCCTAATTCCACAGCCTTGAGCGTCATGTCGTTGCGCACCTCGTCGGTCAGCGGCTTGAAGGTCTGATCCTCGCTGAATTTCTCACGGTATTCCGCTACGCCCGTCATCAGGTTCTTCCGCATATCGAAGTTGGCATTCAGGAATATCTCCGTACGCATCGCCTGGATGGTTTCTTCAGGTACGCTCTTCATCACCTTGATCTTGTGCGACTTCATATACGCCTCGTTCTGCGTAACGGCATAGACGGCAGCAAACACATTGCGAACCAGCATCTCGTCTCGGCCCAACACAGGATGTTCGAGGGTCAGCCCTTGAGCGTGAGCCATCGGTATGCCTTCGTTCAGACAGGCTGTCGCCACACCCAACAGCAGTTCGGCCTCACGCTGCTCGTCGGGCAGTTCGAAATAGTGTCCTAACACATTATTGACAATAAACATCCAGTTGAGCTGCCAGGTTCGCGTGATCGTCCGTCCAGGCATCAGACGGTCGCTCTCCTCGCTGATGTTGATAGCTTGCAACTGCATGTCAGGCTTCTTGGTGTCGGCCAGAAAAGCCCTCGCCTGAGGGTTGTAGTACAGCTCTGGGTCGGCACTCATGCAAACCACTCTTTCTATCAACGGTTCCAGGTATTCGATATCCATCATGAACTGGGCCTGATAAGCCTTTCGAGCCGTTTCATACAGGTTTGCGTGGAACTGCTTCCGTGCAGCCTCATCCTTGGGCAGTCCTCCTTCAAACAGTTCCCCTCGGCACACAATCTTAACACTGCGGCCCGATGCACCCAAGAAAGCCATCAGCGTTTCTGGCATTCGCGACGCCTCATTCCTCCACAGGACGGCGTCCTCATAGCGCTGCAAACCGTTTATTTCCAGCACGATGAGTCCGTTGTATGCCATCAACTTGCGTTCGTCGTTCCTATTGATCAGTTCTGCACCAAAACAAACGTAGGGCAGTTTGATTGCTGTGTCAATTCCTGTATCCACATATCCAGACAATTGTCTTGTCGGTCTCATCAGGTGATACAAGCTGCGAGCCTTTTTTACCTCGTCAGCAGCATCACCTTCACGAATCATTCTTACCAGTTCGTCTAAGTCAATACGGTTAATAACCTCTTTGTTCCTTTTGTTTTTCAGAATAGTAATGTTCATAGTTGTATCTGATTTTCGCAGATTTTTAAAAATATTTTTCTTTTCTCTGCAAAGATACACTAAAATTTTGAAAAACCGCGATAAGCAAACGCTTTAACGAATATTTTAACATAAAAAAAGATACACTATACATACACGAAAGATACATAAAAGGTACACTAAAGATACACTAACTGCACCCTAAAAGAACTCTAACGCTACATTTTTAAAAGCATACCTTTTGTCGTCCAAAAGCATACCTTTTACAGCTCAAAAGCATACCTTTTACAACTCAAAAGCATACCTTTCGCAAACCAAAAGCATACCTTTTGCAAACCAATCCGGCCCGTTTTGCTTCACAAAACAGCACTAAATGTATGCAAAATGTATCTTTAGTGTATCTTCTGTGTATCTTTTATGTATCTTTAGTGTACCTTTTAAAAAAGCTAAATTGCTTTATAATAGCTATCTACCTATAAATTAGTGTATCTTTTCAAAACAAAGTGTCATCGGGACTCATGATCTACAATAATGATAATAAATGTAACAAAGAATTTTTCAGAACACAAAGAGGGTTTGCCCAGGAATCCATTTCAGAGCTGCGCAAATCAGTTGATGCAATAGATTAGAGACTGCTTTGAGCGTAGCGAAAAAAAGTTGCTTCGCCAGATAGAATCATTGGAAAAGCAGTGCCGTATAGAGAAGCAGACTCGAAGGAAATACAAGTTGCATCAGAAACTACAAGAGTTAAAGTTAAAGATTAAGCAGGTTTAAATGTGCTTAATCTTTATTTCTCTCTTATTCTATTGAACATCAACTAATTACTACCAAATCTCAATTCTTGTATTATAATTTTTAAACCTTGTAAGCATTAAATATTGGGATGTTCGGTAGCCAAAATAGACAAGAATTTAAATATTAAGGATGTTTGAATCATTTTATTTTAATAAATATTTGGATATTAAAAGGAAAATGATTATTTTTGCTGCCTAAAATATATAATATGCATTATAACGAACTGATAGAGAAACAAGTCATAGGCAGACTTCGTGTGGACAATCCTTGGTGGACAGAAAATGAGGT
>CADCPZ010000097.1 GCA_902803475.1 uncultured Prevotellaceae bacterium | reverse complement strand
TCGTGGTTCCACATCAGACCAGCGCCTATCGTAAGGGGCAGTTTCATACCTTTCTTAATAGAATAATTGGTCGTATCCGCCACTTGTGTCTGGGCGTTATTGGAAAAGACAATACACTCAGGGCTTCCATTCAACTTTTGTTTCGGACTGAAGGTCACACCTAATGTCACCCAGTCTTTCTTCGACACTTTAGCTGTGTACTGCAAACCCACATCCACATAGACTCCTTTCAGGTCTGCCATATATAACTTAGCCAATGAGTTAACGCTGGCATCACTGTAACTATTGATAGCAGAATTATTCAGCTCGCCCCACATATAGGAAACGTTCACACCCACTGCCAATTGTTTAATCGGTGCCCATCCAACACCGATAAAAAGACGATGGAGGCCACCGTCTCCGGCATAAGTATTCGTATAGGTAGTCGTCTTTGTACCATCAACATAATCTGTGTTGTAATAGTTATAGCCTACATTGGAATATGGAAGCAAACCGAAAGTGACACCCGTACGGCGGAAAATGCGGAATGCACCTACAATATACTCTAAGTTTGCATTTTTAGCATTGCGCTTCACCCCGTTTTCTTTAAAATTGGTAATCTGTCCACTAATGCCTGCATCGAAAAAAAACGAAAGCGAATCCAGTGCCGAATAGGATGCAGGATTCAGCACATTAACCTGGTTGTGCTCATGAAAACCGTATGCCAAACCGTTCATGCCACGATTCATACTCTGCGACTGGTCTGCGAGCACACCATAACCAAACTGGCTGTAAGGAGAGTTTGTACCACTTTGCGCCAACGCTGTAGCCGTTGACGTCATCAATAGGAAAGCTATCAATAATTTCTTCATTCGTTTCATTTTTTCTACTGGCGTGCAAAATTATTGAAAAATTTCGAAATAATGGCATTAAAGTGAGAAATATAAGTTAATTTTGCATCGTGAAACGTTTAAAAAGCACTTTTAAGATAGTTTTAGCCGCTTTTTGGGTCATTTTTTCTGTACAACAGAAAGCGGAAGCCAAGAGTTGGGATGATGCCCACCTGCGTGATTCGTTGCTTCAACAGATGGATGCCGTTGATATCAGCCTGCTCACCTGTGGGCCAGGTACCGAGGTGTGGAGTCTGTATGGACATACTGCCATCCGCTACCAAAATCATGACAAAAAGACAGATGTAGCTGTCAATTATGGCGCATTTTCGTTCGAACAAGACTATTTCGTACCCCGATTTGTTTTTGGTTTGACCGACTACTGTATGGATGTGATGCCAATGAGGGTCTTCATGCGAGAATATGAACACGAGGGTCGATGGGTGGTACAACAAGACTTGAACCTCACCCGTGAAGAGAAGGCTGCCATCACCTTAGCTCTTGAACAAAATTCTTTACCTGAGAATCGTGACTATCGTTACAATTTCTTTTATGACAATTGTACGACAAGAGCCAAAGATATGATTATCTATCACTTGAATATAAGTGATTATAAATCTGATAACCAATGGAATAACGAAAGTTATCGAACAATGGTTCACCAATGGAACGAGCATCATCGATGGTCAAGATTTGGCAATGATTTGCTTTTGGGTATTAAATCTGATTTTAAGACAGACAAAGAAGCATCTTTCTTCCTTCCTGATAGTCTCAGAAAGCACTTCAACAGCATCGTCTTGATCAACAATGATGGCACCACCAGGAAGTTGGTGAGCAAAGAATTCTATCTGATTGACAACCATAAAACAGGCGAGACGCTGACCATCGAACAGTTTCTGCTGACACCAGTCACAATGTTTGGATTCCTTTTCGTCATCGTACTCTTAATCAGTTTGCTGCAATTATACACAAAAGGTAACTATTGGCTACTTGATCTGTTCCTATTGCTATCGTCAGGTGTAGCAGGACTCATCCTGCTGGCAATGGTTTTCTCACAGCATCCTACGGTTAGCATCAATCTGCAGATCCTTGTGCTCAACCCGTTGTCGCTCGTATTTCTCTACTCCACGATGAAGGCAGAACGGAAAAGACTGGTACACGTCTATTGGAAAGTGCTTTTCTGCTGCATCATATTATTCTTTATCGGTTCCTTTTGGCAGACCTATGCCGAGGGAATCAGCTTCGTGGCATTAATTTTGCTTGTAAGAAGTTGGATGGCTGTACGAGTCATCCCTAAAAATAAATAAGGTAAAAGCATTGGGTTTGTGAAAATATTTTTGTAATTTTGCAGCCGTTTTTGGAAAATAAGAAAAAATAGCAAGATAAAGATGAATATCAACAGTTTTTTGAAGTCATTGTTCGGTGACAAGAGTACACGGGACATGAAACTCATTCAGCCGTTCGTGGAAACGGTGAAGAAAGTCTATCCTACGATCGAGGTGCTGAGCAACGACGAATTACGTGCTAAGACCAAGGAGATTCAGGCACAGGTACAGGCTGCTGCCAAAGAAGAAAAAACCAAAATTGCCGAGTTGAAGGCAACGATTGAAGATACGCCACTTGACGAGCGCGAACCAATCTTCAACCATATCGACAAACTGGAAAAAGAAGCACTCGACAAATACGAGGAAGCACTCAATGAGGTGATGCCTATTGCCTTCAGCATTGTGAAGGATACGGCTCGTCGTTTTGCTGAGAACGAGGAAACCATTGTCACCGCGACCGATTTTGACCGTGAGCTGGCTGCCGATCCTTCCAAGGACTTTATCTCTATTGATGGCGACAAAGCTATCTATCACAACCACTGGACAGCTGGCGGTAACGACCTGAAATGGGAAATGATTCACTACGATGTACAGTTGTTTGGTGGCGTCGTATTGCATCAGGGCAAGATTGCTGAAATGGCAACGGGTGAAGGTAAGACGCTCGTGGCTACCCTACCCGTCTTCCTGAATGCGCTGACCGGCAATGGTGTGCATGTCGTTACTGTCAACGACTACCTTGCCAAGCGTGACTCCGAATGGATGGGACCGCTTTATATGTTTAATGGTCTTTCTGTTGACTGTATTGACAAGCATCGTCCAAACTCTGAGGAGCGTCGTCGTGCTTATCAAGCCGATATCACGTTTGGTACCAACAACGAGTTTGGTTTCGACTACCTGCGCGACAATATGGCCATATCACCTGCCGACCTCGTACAACGCCAGCACAACTATGCTATCGTCGATGAGGTTGACTCCGTGTTGATTGATGATGCCCGAACACCATTGATTATTTCTGGTCCTGTACCCAAAGGTGACGACCAGATGTTTGAAGAATATCAGCCACTCGTAGAAAAACTCGTAGGTGTACAGCGCCAATTGGCTACTCAGTTCCTGGCTGATGCAAAAAACAAGATTACGCACGGAACTGAAAACAACGATCCGAAGGAAACAGAAGCTGGTTTCCTGTCGCTTTACCGTTCATTCAAATGTCTGCCTAAGAACAAGGCTCTCATCAAATACCTTTCTGAGGAAGGTATCAAGAGTGGCATGCTCAAGACGGAAGCATTCTATATGGAGAACAACAACCGCCGAATGCCTGAAGCTGTAGAGCCGTTGTACTTCGTTGTTGACGAAAAGCTAAACTCTTGTGATTTGACGGATAAGGGTACTGAATGGCTCGCTAAACAAGTGAATGACAAAAATCTGTTCGTGTTGCCCGACATCACTACCCAGCTGTCTGCATTGGAAAGTGACACAACCCTCTCAGATGAGGAACGCATCAATAAGAAAGACGAGTTGATGAGCTATTATGCCGTACAGAGCGAACGTGTCCACACCCTGCAACAGTTGCTGAAGGCGTACACCATGTTCTATAAAGACGACGAGTATGTGGTGATTGATGGAGAGGTGAAAATCGTTGACGAGCAAACAGGCCGTATCATGGAGGGACGCCGTTGGAGCGATGGTCTCCATCAGGCTGTCGAAGCAAAGGAGCACGTGAAAGTTGAAGCAGCTACACAGACCTTTGCCACCATCACCCTGCAGAACTACTTCCGTATGTATCACAAGTTGGCAGGTATGACGGGTACCGCATCTACAGAGGCCGGCGAGTTCTGGGACATCTACAAGCTCGATGTTGTTGAGATTCCCACCAATCGTCCTGTCATCAGAAAGGATATGGACGACCGCGTCTATAAGACTGCCCGAGAAAAATACAATGCCGTCATCGAGGAAATCGAGGCGATGCGCAATGCTGGCCGCCCAACCCTCGTGGGTACGACCTCCGTTGAAATATCACAGTTGCTGTCGAAGATGCTTGATATGCGCAAGATTCCGCATCAGGTATTGAACGCTAAACTCCACCACAAGGAGGCCGACATCGTCGCATTGGCTGGTCAATCCACCAATGGTAAGGGTGCGGTGACGATTGCTACCAACATGGCCGGTCGTGGTACCGACATCAAGCTTTCTGACGAAGTAAAGGCTGCCGGTGGTCTTGCCATTATCGGTACCGAACGTCACGAAAGCCGCCGTGTGGACCGTCAGTTACGCGGACGTTCTGGTCGTCAAGGTGACCCAGGTAGTTCCGTATTCTATGTATCACTTGAAGACAAACTCATGCGTCTGTTTGCCTCTGAACGCATCGCCAGCTTCATGGACCGTCTAGGCTTCAAGGAAGGTGAGCGTATCGAGCATTCCATGATTTCCAAGAGTATCGAGCGAGCACAGAAGAAGGTTGAGGAAAACAACTTCGGTATTCGTAAGCGTCTGCTCGAATATGATGATGTCATGAATAAGCAGCGTACCGTTATCTACGAAAAACGCCGCCATGCGCTGATGGGTGAACGTATCGGTATGGATATCGCCAATATCATCTGGGACCGTGTTGTCAGCATTATCAACAACAACGATTATATTGGATGCAAGGAGGGCTTCCTCAAGACGCTCGCAATGGAGTGCCCGTTCGAGGAAAACGAATTTATCAATGGCGACCGTAGTCAGCTTGAGGAGCGTAGCTTCCAGTTGGCAATGGAGGCCTTCACCCGCAAGACTGAGCGTATTCAAAGTACTGCATGGCCTATCATCAAACAGATTCAAGAGAATCAGGGTGCGATGTACGAATACATTATGGTTCCTGTTACTGACGGAAAGCGTGTATATAACATCCGTTGCAACCTCAAGGAAGCTTATGATACAGAATGCAAGTCGGTTGTAAAGGAATTCGAGAAGTCTATCCTTCTCCATATCATCGACGACAACTGGAAAGAGAACCTGCGCCAGCTTGACGAACTGCGCCACAGTGTACAGAACGCCAGCTACGAGCAGAAAGACCCATTGCTCATCTTCAAATTGGAGAGTGTGAAACTATGGGATACCATGATCGACGATATGAACAACCGTACGGTCAGCATCCTGATGCGCGGACAGATTCCAGAAATGCAGCAGCAGGATGTGCAAGAGGCAGCTCCAGAACAGCGCAGCCAGCGTTACAACGAACAGAAAGACGACCTCAGCGATCCGAACCAGCAGGCCGCAGCTCATCGCGACACCCGCGAAGGCGCTCAGCAAGTGAACCGCACACCGATTGTCAAAGACAAGATGCCTGGTCGCAACGATCCTTGTCCCTGCGGTAGCGGCAAGAAGTTCAAGAACTGTCACGGTCGCGGACTATAATTTTTGACACCCATTTATATATAAAGAGGATGTGCCTATTTTGACACATCCTCTTTATCATTTAACCTCCATGAGCGAAGCGTATTAACTCGGAAATCAGGATAAGGTCTATTACTTCACCTTCTCAAACGAAAATCCAGCCTGCAGCGTTGGAATTTTCTTCGTTAGTTTGATGAGCGTTTCGTTCGTCTTGTTGTCTTCTATGGCACCAAGCAGTTTGAAGATATTCATCAACTTGTCCACATCAATGAGAAACATCAGCTTATTGCCGTCATGATGAGTGGTGATTTCAGCCGTCAGAATCTTGTTGATGCCTAATATCAGCTTTTCTCTACCAACCATCCATACACCCTGTGCCTTATGGCCGACCACATTACGAAGGAAGGTGCCGTTTTTGTAAAAAGTAAACGTCGTGTTCTTTGGCGTGATATGACATTTCTCGATGTAGTCGTCGAGAATCTTCTCCAGTTGGTTTGCCACTGTGTTTCCAATCAGTTTAATCAGCACATTACCTTTTGTGGCATACACAGCAGGCTCCACATAACGCCACTTACCCACCATCATTTCAACGGAAGCCTCCTTAATCTTAAAAGCATCCTTGATATTCGATACCGCCTCATTAAAATCATCGTTTTTCAAGTTTGCCTTCACGCTGTCAACCACCGTCTCAATGTCCTGTGCATAAGCCGTATTCGCTACTGTCAGGAGAATGACGATCCAGTAATAAAACTTTTTTTTCATGTCTTTCGTTTTTATGATGCTGCAAAAATAATGAAAACGTTGTACACAACCAACTTTTTCTCTATAAAAAAATCCCTGCTGCCATCTGGCAACAGGGATTTCTTATCGAAACGCTGTTTTACAGTGCGAAAAGAATCGTGCAAATATTATGCTTCTGCAGGAGCTTCCTCCTCAGCAGGAGCTTCAGCTACGGGAGCTTCTTCTACAACAGGAGCCTCAACAACAGGAGCCTCTTCCTTCTTCTCCTCTACAGGAGCAGCAACAGGAGCGTTCTCAGCGACAACGGTTACAGGAACCTTTACTTCAACCTCCTTGTGGAAGTGTACAGTAGCCTCATACTCGCCAACCTTCTTAGCTTCCTTCATGGTGACGATTTTGCGATCAACCTCGATGCCCTTAGCAGCGAGCGCCTCAACAACCTGAGCGGCACCAACAGAACCATAGAGCTGACCAGTAACGGCAACCTTTGCCATAATCTCCAGAGCTACACCCTCGAAAGCCTTTGCCTTATCTTCAGCGGCAGCCTTCTGAGCAGCAATCTTGAGTGCCTGCTGCTTCAAGTTCTCAGCGAGAATCTTCTTTGCTGAAGGAGAAGCGATGACAGCTTTCTGCTGTGGGATGAGGTAGTTACGGCCGTAGCCAGACTTTACATTCACGATATCGTTCTTATATCCAAGACCGATAATATCTTCTTTCAGTATTAATTCCATTCTGTTTCCTCCTTTTTATTACTTCATCAAATCGGTTACGTAAGGAAGCAGTGCAATCTGACGGGCACGCTTAACAGCCTGTGCCACACGACGCTGATACTTCAAAGATGTTCCGGTAATACGACGCGGAAGAATCTTACCCTGCTCGTTCAAGAACTTCTTCAGGAACTCAGGATCCTTATAGTCGATATACTTGATACCACTTTTCTTAAAACGACAATACTTCTTCTTCTTTGTATCGATAGAAGGAGCGGTCAAATAACGGATTTCTGATTTCTGCTCTGCCATAGTTTAAGCCTCCTCTTTTTTACCAAGCTTTGCACGGCGCTTCTCAGCGTAAGCAACGGCATACTTGTCGAGTTTAACAGTCATAAAACGAATTACTTTCTCGTCGCGGCGGTAAGCTACTTCGAGTTTGTCGATAAGTGCCGGCTCTGCCTTGAACTCAATCAGGTTGTAGAAGCCTGATGTCTTCTTCTGGATCTGGTAAGCCAGCTTTTTCAGTCCCCAGGCCTCTTCGTTCAGAATCTCAGCACCATTGTCGGTGAGCAGTTTCTTGAACTTAGCGACCGTTTCCTTTGCCTGATCATCAGACAAAACGGGAGTCAAAATGAAAACGGTTTCGTATTGATTCATACTACTTAAAATTGATTGATAAATGATTAAAAATACACTATTTTGCAAAATGCGGTGCAAAATTACAGTTTTTTTTTGATGTGACCAAATATTTTCGCTACTTTTGCATGGAAATCAGTGAATTACGAAACAATGATGAAGAAATTTCTACTTCCTTATATAAAATATGCCGGTCTCGCGGCTATATCGTTGGGTGTACTATTGTTTGTGCTTGGCTTCCTTTTCGGCTGGACCACCCACAACTGGTTCCTCATCCCCTGCCTGCTTCTGATCCTTGCCGGCACCATCACCCACGTTGTCGTGATGAAGAAAGAAAGCAAGTATTAGCTAATGAAATACGTGGAACCCGTTAACCGAAGCATCCCACGTATTATAATAAGGTATAGACAAAGTGGGGTTATTTCACAACGACATCAAAAAATGATCACCAGAACCGACCCCGTGATCAATTTCCTACAAAAAACGGATCATTGAGAACCATCCCCAATTTTCAGAACTAAGTTTCTACTTCATTACCTTATATAAACATATGAACTCTTTTGATTTAAATGTATATTGATATATTTCTGCAGGTGAACAAAATAATGTACCACGATAAGGTCTTGGTTTAAAATATGCCTTTTCTTCCTTCAATTTAAATATGGATTTATCATTCTTCCCCTTAAGAAAGACTGGTACATCATGCACGAATGTGACACCATAATATTTAGACGATATGAGAGCTGCTAGATAGGAATAGTCCTTTATGCCAACCTGAAAGCATTCTTCGTCAATAAAGAATAAATCCATAAATACATGGCTGATAGGTCTATAGTCAGAATTAATAGACTTTTCTATTTTCTGATATATCAATTTTTTAAGAGAATCACATTGTATATCATAAACAGAGAACTCTACATTACATGAATCGTTAATGACACTGGAAATATCATTGGGAGCAACGGATACCATAAATGGATCACTTTCTTGTGCACTACTCATATCATAAAATAGGACACAGATGATTGAGAGTATAGTTAATCTTTTCATTTTTATTTTGGTAATGTTACGATGATTTCGTCAATATCTACTGTTACATCTTGAAAATCCTCTGGTTTAGAATTCTCATCATAGTTATTAAAGATCACAGTCGGTTCTGTTGATCATTTTTTCTAACTTTTCTTTATGACGAGGGCAAAAATACGCACTTTTTCATAAACCGCCAAATTTTGGAGCAGTGAATACAAAGAAATGCTTGCATTTCATTTGTTGAGTCGTGAGAAAATTGACCGAAGGGCAAATCTTCATTTCAAAATGATCACCAGAACCGACCCAGTGATCTTTAAAAAATTATTTTAATTTGGTTTTTTGCCGACATTCGCAAAAACATGTACCTTGTACCTGAAAACGTATAGAATGCCGATAAACAGATGGGATTTGGAGAGGTACATGTTGCTTGAACATGTACCTAAGTTGTACCTAAGTTGTACCATAACATGTACCTTAACTTTCGTAAGATGAGGAGTTATAAAAAGTTTAAAGGGGTTACCGCTACGCTCAAGGAGTTAGAAGCTATAAGTTGAGCACATGCGAAACTTTGTTACAATATTTCCAAAGGTACAACTTAGGTACATGTTAGGTACATGTCTGGACAACATGTACCTAACGGAAGCCCCTTTATACATTAGGGCTTCAGACGTTTTAGGTACAAGGTACATGTTGTTGCACAAAAAAGACGAAATATAAAACAAAATACAAAAGCTAAGCTTTTGGCCGGCAAAAGGTGCCCTTTTGGAAGGTGAAAGGGCTGCTTTTAGTACACTCTCAGCTTGTCGCCCACACGAATCTGGTAGTCGGGTTCAAGATGGTTCTTCTTATACAGACTCTTCAGGCGAATGCCGTACTGCTGGGCAATGGAGTACATGCTATCGCCAGCTTTGACAACGTGAGGACGGTTGCGGAACTGCTTGGGAGCACTGCTGCGTTTTTTCTTCAAATAGATAATCTCACCCTCCTGCAACGCATCTTTCTTGTCACGCTCGTTGTATTTTGCCAGCTTGCGGTAGCTGATGCCAACCTCATCGCCGATAGACTTGAAGGTGTCGCCCTTGCGTGCCCTCAGATAATAGTTGTTATTGAAGATACTGATCGGATGCAGTTTGGTTCCATTTTCTTTCCGTTCATCGGTCATACCGGAGTGCTTGTCGATGAATTTATCATAGCTCTTGGTATAGTCATACTGATGAAGGTCATACACCTCGATGATATCTATCAACGACTGCGCATAAACGGGATTGGTGGCATAGCCTGCAGCTTTCAGGCCGCGTGCCCAGCCTTTATAATCGGTATGACCTAATGAAAACAGACTGCGATAGCGGCTGCCACTTTTCAGAAACTTACTGTGGTCTTCGAAACTCTCACGGGCATTGTTGTAAGCTCGGAAGCATTCGCCGCGCTCGTCGTCGTCGTGATAAACGCTGCGTCCGCTCCACCCGTGACACTTGATGCCAAAGTGGTTGTTGCCTTTGCGAGCCAGTTCGCTCTGCCCTGCCCCACTCTCCAGGAGTCCCTGTGCCAACGTGATACTGGCAGGAATGCCATAACGGAGCATCTCTTCGATGGCGATGTCTTTGTATTGGTCGATATATGCCTGATAGCGGCTGTTCCATTTCGGTCCAGCAAGCATCGGCAGACACACCATGATATATATAAAAAAGGTGGCAACTCGTTTCATGTTGTAAGAATTTTCTGCAAATGTAGTCTAAATAGGCGGAAAAACAAAATCATTTTGCTACTTTTGCAACATGAACGTGATAATTCTTGCTTTGGGGAGTAACAGAAACCGCCGAAAAAACATCAGACAAGCGCAACAATTTTTGCGCAACCTGTTGCCGGATATCATCTTCACCAAGACTATTAAGACTGATGCGATTGGAAGCAATACGCCATTGCCTTTCTTTTACAACTGTATGGCAAAGGCAACGACCTCTTTGCCTCTTGCAGAAGTTCAACAGCAGTTGAGGAATATTGAAACAACAATGGGCGACTCTCACGAGAGTCACCAAAAAGGGATTGTCGTCATTGATATTGATTTATTGGCCTATGGCTCCCAACAATTCAAAGCCGACGATTGGAAACGTTCGTATATAAAAGAATTGGCAGAAGAGTTTTGATTTATCCGTGCAAATTCTCACTTACAAACGACAGAGGCATCAAATCTTTCACAGAGTCCATCACATACACGCCATTTGTACCGTACAAAAGCACACGCATCGGTCGTTTGTAACGGTCTTCTATCTCCGTCATCACCTGTCGGCATGAACCACATGGTGTAACTGGCTCGCTCAAGAGTCCTTCTGCACTACGGGCAGCAATCGCCAAACACAGTATCGACTGATCAGGCCGCTGGGCCTGCGCCGCAAAAATAGCCGTTCGTTCTGCACACAAACCCGATGGGAATGCAGCATTCTCCTGGTTGGCTCCTAAAACAATAGAGCCATCGGCCAAACGAATGGCAGCGCCCACGCGGAAATTGCTATATGGCGAATAGGAATTGTCTGTAGCCTTAATAGCCGCCTGGACAAGCTCCTGGTCTTCTGCCGACAACTCATCAAGTTGGCAGAATCTGATTTTAATGTGAATATCAATGGTTTTCATAAAGTTATTATTAAGGAAGATTTAAATGCATTTTGTTTTTTTATCTACTGTCAAAATTTTATTTCTTCACATATTCATACGCTCCGGCATCCGGTTCTTCATCGCGCGGAAGAGCGTTGCGGTCAGTAGGTAGCGCCGTTTTCGGATCGGCTTTGCCAATGGCCGTTGAGATGCTGTCTAATCGGAAGTCATAGACAAGATTGTCTGTGTCTATCTTCACGAAATGTTTCCAGCTGCCACGCGTCGTATCCTCCACATCTTCATATATGACGTTTTTGAAGTAGATACTGTCATCAGTTACAACCTTCGGCGTGCGAATGACACAATGATCGAACAGGTAATTGAATTCCTTTTCGGTTCCACTATCTTTCACATTTCTATTAGAACCCATCAATACATCATCGGCATAGCCTGTAATCAGACTGTTCAGACAGGTCAGGTTCTTCAGCGGATAATAATTGTCAAAGTATAGAGCCGGCCCTCGCTCGCCGTCGAACGGATAGAATTGTGCGAATGTAGAGTTGTTGATTAGGATATCGCCGCCAACAAACGAGGCGCAATTGGCGAGGGTGTTGGAAATCTGACAGTTCAGGATTTCCAGTTTACAGTTTCTGCCCTCGAAGCCAAAGCCCTGACAGTTGTGAATAGTGGAGTTCACCAGCCGCAACTTCATCTTCGTCACATCGGCCGAGTCGCACTCGATACCACTGTACGGACTGTGGATATCGGTATATTCAATGAGATTGTCATACGAAGATCCGTAGATATGGATGCCCTGCCACTGACCACTCACGCGGTCGTAGGGAAGATAGTCGAACATGCGGTCGATACGGTCGCCGCGAAGCACAACATTGTTCTCTGCTGTACCCTTGCACAACAACCGTCCATAGACATTTATGCCGGCATTGTTGTGGAAATATAGTGTCGTTCCCTCACCGATGGTCAGCGTGGCGAGTGTGTCAACAGTCAGATTGCCATACACCGCGATGGGCTTTGTGCTCTGGATGGTGGAATCGCCGTGAACCACCACATCCTGCAGGAACTCGGCATCCCAAGAGAAAGCATTCAGGTTCACCTTCTGCTGTACACCACTTTCCAAAGTAAACACCAGATTATCTTCTACTTTTTGTGGTTTATCAGTCTGTTGCATGACCGAAGTCAGTTCAACAAATACGCGGATAGAGTCGTTTTTCCGTATTTCCACATCCTGAACCTGATAACCCGATGCCTGTCCAAGATATACACCATCGACATTCACGCGGAAACCTGTCTGGTTGCCGTTTTCCAATCGGACATTCAAGCAGCGAATGCCATCGCCGGAATGGTTATACACCCAGAACGACTTGGTAGCCGTAGGGACCTTCGAAAATGTAGTATCCAGTTTGACGGTATCTGTTTCAAATGTCAACAGGTTTGAAGACGACGCAGAGAAACTGTCATCGTCTGTACAGGCTGTTATCAGCGTTTGTGTCATCAGTGCTATCAACAGCCAAAATAATAGCTTATGTATTTTCATCTATTGTATATAACGGGGATTCCTGTTTTTTATTGTATGGGAATGGATGGGAATAATGGGAATGGATGGGAATGGATGGGAATGGATGGGAATAATGGGAGTTATGGGAGTTATGGGAATAATGAAAGAAATCCCGCTGATGAAAACATCAACGGGATTTCTTGAAAGTCGAGGTGACAGGACTCGAACCTGCGACAGCCTGGTCCCAAACCAGGAACGCTACCAACTGCGCTACACCTCGAATGCATTTTTTATTTGCGGGTGCAAAGGTAATCATTTTGATTGAGAATTGAGTATTAGGAATTGAGAATTATTCCTTTATTAACATTGTTTAGCACTCAACGCTCAATGTCGTCTTAAACCTAATCGACCAGACGACCAATCACCTAAACGACCAGACGACTAATCACCTAAACGACTAACACATTACTTAATGATTCCTTGCTCCACGAAGATTTTCTTCAGGGTCTGAACGCCACGCTCTACTTGTTCTTCTGTATGAGTAGCCATCAATGCAAAACGGACAAGTGTATCTTGCGGTGCACAAGCTGGAGGAATCACCGGATTGATGAATACACCAGCCTCATACGCAAGAGAGGTTACCAAGAACGTCTTGTCAACATCGCGTACATAGAGCGGGATAATAGGACTCTCGGTATCACCAATCTCGAAGCCTTCTTCGCGGAAACGCTTCAATGCGTATTTGGTCACCTTCCACAGTTTTTCTATACGCTCAGGCTCTGTCTTAATGATGCGCAGAGCCTCACGTGCTGCAGCTGTTGCAGAAGGTGTTGCCGAGGCACTGAAGATATAAGGACGACAGGTATGACGCAGATAGTTGATGGTTTCTTTGTCTGATGCAATGAAACCTCCGATAGAAGCCAGACTCTTAGAGAAAGTTCCCATAATCAGGTCAACTTCATCAGACAGACCGAAGTGGTCACATACGCCACAACCTTTATCACCAAAGACACCCAAGCCATGAGCCTCGTCAACCATGATCGAGCAGTTGTACTTATGTTTCAACTCAACGATAGCGGGCAAATTGGCAAGGTCGCCTTCCATAGAGAACACACCATCAACAACAATCAGCTTGACAGCCTCATACGGAAGTCCCTGCAGGATACGCTCCAAGTCTTCCATGTCGTTGTGCTTATAATGCAACGGTGTTGCAAATGACAAACGACGTCCGTCAACAATGCTGGCGTGGTCTCGGTCATCGCAAATGATATAATCGTTACGACCGACAACCATCGCGATAACGCCCTGATTCACACTGAAACCTGTTGAGAAACAAAGTGCTTCATCTTTATGTACATATTCAGCTAATTCCTTCTCCAACTGAACATGAATATCAAGAGTTCCATTCAGAAAACGACTGCCTGCACAACCGGAACCATATTTGTCGAGTGCATCTTTAGCAGCTTGAATCACTCGTTCGTCACCAGTCAGACCAGTATAGGCATTTGAACCAAACATCAATACGGTATGACCACCCATTTCAACTTCAGTAGCTTGCTTACTGGTTATCTCACGAAAATAAGGATAAACGCCTGCCTCCATAAACTTCTGAGGCACGCGATAATTTCTGTATCTTTCTTCTAATTGTCCCATATAATTATAGGTGTAGTCGATGCTACATTTAAATTCAGGCTGCAAAGTTACAAAAAAATCTTTAACTAACTATTTTTTTTCAAAGAAATCACGTTTTTCTTGAAAATAAAATGAAAAAATGTTGATTTTTATAGAGAATTTTATAATTTTGCACCAAAGATGAAACGAGTTCTATTCATCATAAATCCGATTTCTGGCACGATTAGCAAAGCGCGTATTCCTGCCAAAATTGAAAACCGGCTCGACAAGAGTCTGTTTGAATATTCAATTGCAGAAACTGAATACGCGGGCCATGCATCAGTCATCGCCAAGGAAGCTGCAGAACAAGGTTACGATATTGTAGTGGCTGTGGGTGGTGATGGTACGGTGAACGAGGTTGGCAAATCGCTGATACACACCAAAACGGCGCTCGCCATCATTCCCTGTGGTTCAGGTAATGGACTGGCGCGACACCTGATGATACCGATGGACATCAACAAAGCCATAGACATTATCAATCGCAATGAGGTGCATGCACTCGACTATGGAGTCATAAATGGAATGCCGTTTTTCTGCACTTGCGGAATGGGATTTGATGCTTTCATCAGCATGAAGTTTGCAGAATCGGGTAAACGCGGCAAACTAAGTTATCTGGAAAACGTACTTAAAGAAGGACTACGCTATAAACCGGAAACCTACGAGATTGAAGACGAGACCGGCACCAATTATTACAAGGCCTATCTGGTGTCTGTTGCCAACGCTTCCCAATATGGCAACAATGCCTATATTGCACCGCAGGCTTCGATGAGTGACGGATTCTTGGATGTAATCATCATGGAACCATTTGATGTCATCGAAGCGCCTCAGATCAGTATCGACATGCTGAACAAAACCCTCAACAAGCATTCGAAGATCAAAACGTTCAAATCAAAACACATCCATATCCGTCGTAAACAACCAGGACTGATTCATTTCGACGGTGACCCTATCATGACCGATGCAGATGTGGATGTCGAACTCAAAGAAAAAGGAATACGTATCGTCATCAATCCTGATGCAAACAAGAGTTTGCGCCAGCCAAACATGGTACAAAATGCCTTCAACGAATTCTTTAATACCTTTAATATGATGCGCGAAGATATCAACAAACAAGGACGAAAAGTACAAGCGCTAAACAAACTGATACTAAAAAAACTGAACATTTAAAGGTAAAAATATTTGGTTAGTTCTCTATACCAATAAGAACGTTGATTGTCCGTATCCATCATACATACTTCTTCTCGAAGAACAGTTGTCGGTATTTGACGACAAAAACTCATCAGACATCGTTTAAAAGTTTTTCCCTCTTTTGTTCTTATTTTTACCTCACAAGTTTTTGAAAATCCACTAATTACAGCTTCGTTTTCAAGTTCTCCTTGACAAGATGTAGGCAGAACAACACTGAGCACGCCATCATCAGAAAGCAAACAGGAAACACCTTTCATCAGCTGCCGGAATGACAACGTATCAGTATGGCGGGCTATTGCGCGAAATTTATCGGGATTTTTCAATGAATTAACGAAGTATGGCGGATTGCTGACTATCGCATCGTATTTGCAAAAACAATCCCCTTGCACGGACATCCGTTCAGCATATTCCTGCAAAGAGATTTCCATCACACGAATTCTGTCGGCAAACGGACTTGCGGAAACATTCTCACAAGCTTGTTCCGCAGCGTCTCGGTCTATTTCTATTGCATCAATCAGCGCATCAGGAAATCGCTGCGCCATCATCAGAGCAATCAATCCCGTACCAGTACCGATGTCCAGTATGCGTCGTCTATGAGAAAGACATGTAGAACCGCCAGATGCCCATGCACCCAACAAGACACCATCAGTGCCTACCTTCATCGCACAACGATCTTGAAAAACCGTAAACTGTTTGAATTGAAACGACTGATGTTTTGGGTCTGACATACTTTTCTAACGAACTATCCCTTCCATTTATTTCTTTAAATGCCAAAAAAATCCTTTTGTCGCTCAGAAGATACTCCCGTTTCGACAAAAAAGAATAAATTCTTTTGTTTTGTGCTCAATTAACCTTTGACTTTCGTCGAAGATACGCTCGTTCGACAAAAAAAGAATAAATTCTTTTGTTTTGTGCTCACTTATTTGTACCTTTGCCGACCATTATGGCGCGTAACGCCTCAAAAAACGACTTAAATATGTTTATGACAAAGAATCAAAATACTGGAATTCAGATGATTGCTGATTACGAAGGCGACATCAGCAATCTTTTCGAAGCAAGCATCGAAGGCAATGTGCCCGTTCTTGCCACACGCAACATGGTACTTTTCCCAGGCGTTATCTCCCCTATTTTAATTGGGAGAACTGAAAGTTTGAATCTGATTAAAAAAATGATGAAAAACGATGATGGCACATTTGCCATTTTCTGTCAGTACGACTCTTCAGTGGAGGTTCCTGGAACAAACGACCTATACCCATTCGGTGTTTATGCAAAACTCATCCGTGTGCTCGACATGCCGGGACCAGGTGAAACAAAAACTGCCATCGTACAGGCTTTGGGTCGCTGTCGTCTCATATCTATCGACAAGAAACGTCCGTTCCTCATGGGTAAAACCGAAAACGACATTGAAGTTTTGCCCCACAGTAAAGACCGGGAGTTTACGACTGCGATGACCGATATGCGTCAGTTGGCGGTTGAATATATCAAAAAGAATGAGGATATACCAGATGAATCGCAGTTTGCTTTACAGAACATCTCCAACGATACGATTGCGCTGAATTTTATCTGTACCAACCTGCCGCTGGAAGTGAATGACAAAATCAGCATGTTGGCATGTCCCACCATCAAAGACCGTTTGTTTGAATTGTTGAAGGTGCTGAACCGCGAAATACAGTTGCTTGACTTAAAACAGGACATTCGTATCAAAACGCGTGAAGATCTTGACGAACAGCAACGTGAGTATTTCCTCCAACAGCAAATCAAAAACATTAAGGAAGAGCTGGGTGGCGGTGAAGGATCAGCAGAACGTATTAGTTTGGAAAAAACTGCCAAAAACAAGAAATGGCCGGAAGAGGTTAAAGCAGTATTTATGAAGGAATTAGACAAACTGGACACCTTGAATCCACAGAGTCCGGACTTCAGCGTGCTGTTGAACTATCTGCAAACGATGGTGAATCTTCCGTGGAACGAATATACGGATGATGACCTCGACCTGTCAAGAGCTAAAAAGATTCTCGACCGAGACCACTACGGCATGGAGAAAGTAAAAGAACGCATTCTGGAATATATGGCTGTACTGCAACTGCGTGGCAACCTGAAATCGCCGATACTCTGTCTATATGGTCCTCCGGGAGTAGGCAAAACGAGTCTTGGCAAGAGCATTGCTGAAGCGATGAAGCGCAAATATGTTCGTATGTCGTTGGGAGGACTGCACGATGAATCGGAAATTCGTGGCCACCGTCGCACCTATATCGGTGCTATGCCAGGACGTATCATCAAAAACATCCAAAAAGCCGGCTCTTCTAATCCGGTTTTCATCCTCGATGAGATTGACAAAGTGACCCAGCATACTATCAACGGCGACCCTGCCTCCGCCTTACTGGAAGTATTGGACCCCGAACAGAACAACGCTTTCCACGATAACTACCTTGATGTTGATTACGACCTGTCGAAAGTGTTGTTTATTGCCACAGCCAACGATCTCAACACGATTCCTCGTCCACTCTTAGACCGTATGGAACTGATTGAGGTTAGCGGATACATTACAGAAGAGAAAATCGAGATAGCCAAACGACATTTGATTCCAAAAGAGAAAGAGAACACAGGTCTGGAGGAAGAGAAGAAACTGTCATACAACAAGGCTGCCATCGAAAAGGTGATTGAACAATACACCCGTGAAAGTGGTGTACGCCAATTAGAGAAGCAAATCAATAAGGCTTTCAGAAAACTGGCCTACCAGAAAGCACTCAACCAGGAACTTCCTTACATGAAGATTACTCCTGCCGAGTTGGAAGATCTGTTAGGAAAACCACCTTTTTATCGCGATATCTATCAGGGCAATGACTATGCTGGTGTTGTCACAGGACTTGCGTGGACAAGCGTGGGTGGAGAAATCCTATTCATTGAGACTTCACTGAGCAAGGGAAAAGCTGGTAAGCTGACGCTGACCGGTAACTTGGGTGATGTAATGAAAGAAAGTGCCGTCATCGCTTTGGAATATGTCAAAGCACATATCGACAAGTTAGGTGTTGACTATCGTCTGTTCGACCAATGGAATATCCACATTCACGTACCCGAAGGAGCAACACCAAAAGACGGACCTTCTGCAGGTATCACCATCGCCACCTCCATTGCCTCTGCACTGACACAGCGAAAGGTGCGTAAGAATACTGCGATGACAGGTGAAATCACCCTACGTGGAAAGGTGCTTCCCGTAGGAGGCATCAAAGAGAAAATCCTTGCAGCCAAGCGTGCCGGCATTACCGACATCGTTATGTGTAAAGAAAACGAGAAGGATATCAATGAGATTCCAGAGAAATATCTAAAGGGTGTACAGTTCCATTATGTGGAGAATATCCAAGAAGTATGGGATTTTGCCCTGACTGATGAGATTGTTAATAATCCCGTTGATTTGACGATTGTTGAAGAAGAAAAAGAGGAAAGCCACAAATAATCAAAAAAGGAGTAAGGAGTAAGGAGTAAGAAGTGAAATTTGAACTGCAACATACCGATAGCGCCAGTGATGCCCGTACAGGTGTCATCACGACAGCACATGGCCAAATCAAGACACCTATATTCATGCCAGTAGGAACTTGCGGGTCAGTGAAAGGTGTACATTTCCGTGAGTTAAATGAGCAGGTGAAAGCACAGATTATTCTTGGCAACACCTACCATCTGTATCTGCGACCAGGATTAGAGGTCCTCCGTAAGGCTGGCGGACTGCATGGATTTAACGGTTGGGAAAAACCCATTCTTACTGATTCCGGCGGCTTTCAGGTTTTTTCCCTTACAGGCATCCGAAAACTGAAGGAGGAAGGATGTGAGTTCCGTTCACATATTGATGGTTCCAAGCATATCTTCACACCAGAAAATGTGATGGATACAGAACGGATTATCGGGGCAGATATCATGATGGCACTCGACGAATGTCCTCCAGGACAGAGCGACTATCAATATGCAAAGAACAGTCTTGCTTTAACACAAAGATGGTTAGACAGATGCATCAAACATTTCAACGAGACGGAACCACTCTATGGCTATGAGCAGAGTCTCTTCCCCATTGTTCAAGGGTGTACATATAAAGACCTCCGACAGGAAGCAGCGAAATATATAGCAGACAAAGGTGCTGATGGCAATGCCATCGGGGGCTTGGCTGTTGGTGAGCCGACAGAGGTGATGTATGAAATGATTGAAGTGGTAAACGAGATTCTGCCAAAAGACAAGCCCCGCTATCTCATGGGTGTCGGTACGCCGCAGAATATTCTCGAAGCCATTGAACGTGGTGTGGATATGTTTGACTGCGTGATGCCAACCCGTAACGGACGCAACGCCATGCTTTTCACCTATAATGGTACGATGAACATGCGCAACAAGAAATGGGAGATGGACTTTACACCGATTGATCCTGACGGATGTGAAGTGGATTTACGTTATACTAAAGCCTATCTGCATCATCTGTTTAAGGCTCAGGAACTGCTTGCCATGCAGATTGCCAGTATCCATAACCTGGCTTTTTATCTGCGATTGGTTACCGATGCCCGCACACATATCGAACAAGGTGATTTCGTTGCATGGAAACGTTCTGTAATTGACCAATTAGGAAAAAGAATATAACGCCCCTCTTAACCACATGAAGTAAGAGGCTAATCATGAGTAAGGAGTAATCGTAATTAAGAATTATCGTGGAATATAGGCAAAAGAAGAAATATTTGAAATGGCTGAAGGTGAGCAGACTTCTCCTGCAGAGGGCAAAGCGCGTCCAGGTGCTATGGAAGAGTTTGCAAAAAAAGGCTATTCATCTATGGAACAAGATGCCCTGGCTACAGAAAGTTCTTCATTGGCTGGGTACCAAGCTTAGTTTTATGAAGATTCTAAATCCATTCCGACACATCAAACGAATGGATTGGTATATCATTAAAAAGTTCATCGGCACCTACATCTTCTCTATTCTACTGATTATCAGTATTGCCATTGTCTTTGACTTTAACGAAAACCTGTCGAAGTTTACTCAATACCACGCTCCGTGGCGAGCTATTATCTTTGACTACTACGCGAACTTCATTCCGTATTATTCCAATCTGTTCAGTCCGCTGTTTGTTTTCATTGCTGTCATCTTTTTCACCTCGAAGTTAGCAGGCAATTCGGAGATTATATCTATGCTGGCGGCAGGTATGTCTTTCCGAAGACTCATGCGCCCCTATATGATTTCCTGTGTGATGATTGCATTGGTGACCTACTACCTCGGAGCTTATGTAATCCCCCACGGAACGATTATCCGTCAGAACTTTGAAGCATTGTATCGTAACAGCAAGAAAAATACGTCTGCAGAGAATGTACAGATGCAGGTCGATAAAGGAGTCATTGCCTACATCCAGCATTATGACAATAACAGCAAACGTGGTTATGGGTTCGGACTTTACAAATTCAACAACAAGAAACTGGTCAGTCACATGACGGCAACGGAAATACAATATGACACCATTTCTGACAGTAAATATCACTGGATTGTTAGAAACTGGAAAATACGTGAGCTAAAAGGACTGACCGAGAAAGTTACGACAGGAATATCCAAAGATACCACCATAATGATGGAACCAACCGACCTCGTGTATTCCAAAGGACAACAGGAAACCTTCACCAGCCCACAATTGAAAGAATATATCAGTAAACAGCAAGCACGCGGTTCACAGAATGTCGTTCAATATGAAGTAGAATACCACAAACGTATTGCAATGTCTTTTGCGTCGTTTATCCTGACCATCATCGGTGCATCACTCTCTTCACGAAAGCGCAAAGGCGGAATGGGATTGTATCTCGGTATCGGTTTGGCGCTGAGTTTCGGCTACATCATGCTACAAACCGTATCCTCTACTTTTGCCATTAATGCCGACACCCCGCCGATGCTGGCAGCATGGATTCCGAATATCATCTTTGCCGTGATTGCCTACTTCTGTTATAGACAGGCACCAAACTAAGACGAATAAATTGTAAATAGTAAAATTGAAATTATACTGTGTATTTCGACGAATTAAATCTCAATGACCATATTCTTGATGCACTCTACGACATGCATTTCGATGAGTGCACACCTGTTCAAGAACAATGTATCCCTCATATCCTTGACGGCAAAGACATGATAGGTATAGCACAGACGGGCACAGGCAAGACCGCGGCATATCTTCTCCCTGTACTCTCGATGCTCGATGACGGCTATGCAGTTTTTCCTGATGGCAGACAAGTAAAATTCCCCAACGATGCAGTCAACTGTCTGATTATGGCTCCCACCCGTGAGTTAGCACAACAAATTGATCAGGCCATGCAGGGATTCAGCTATTACCTGAACGATGTAGGTAGCGCAGCTATCTACGGTGGAAACGATGGAGGACGATATGCCCAAGAACTGCGTTCGCTAAATATGGGTGCGGAAGTGATCATCGCCACACCCGGACGTCTTATTTCACATATCCAAATGGGTAATGCAGACTTCTCGAAAGTATCCTTCTTCATCCTTGATGAGGCTGACCGCATGCTCGACATGGGATTCTCGGAAGATATCCTAAGCATTGCGAAACATATACCGCCATCATGCCAGACCATTATGTTCTCGGCAACAATGCCACTAAAAATCGAAGAATTGGCGAAAACGCTGCTGAAGAATCCTGTAGAAGTAAAGATAGCAGTCAGCAAACCGGCTGAGAAGATTCAACAGAGCGCTTACCTCTGTTACGAGCCGCAGAAACTTGCCATTCTTAGAAATATCTTTAAGACAGGAGGATTGCAACGCGTCATTATCTTTTCCGGCAAGAAGACAAAAGTCAAAGACATCTATCACGACTTGCTGCGCATTGGTGTCAGTTGCGGCCAGATGCATTCTGATCTTTCACAGACTGAACGCGATGAGATGATGTTTCGTTTCAAAAGCGGACAAATCGATGTACTGGTTGCAACCGATATTCTGGCACGAGGTATTGACATTGACGATATTGCGATGGTCATCAACTATGATGTACCACACGATGCAGAAGACTATGTTCATCGTATCGGACGTACAGCCCGTGCACAGCGCGACGGAATTGCAATCACCTTCGTCAGCGATCAAGACATGTACTATTATCGTACAATCGAACAGTTCCTGCATCACGAAATCACCCGTATTCCCCTACCCGACGGCTTAGGCGAAGGTCCTGCCTACCAGACAGGTGGCAGAGAAAAGAAAAAAGGTAAATCGCGCGGTCGATACAACAGAAAAAGATATCACGGGAATAGGAATAAAAAAAACAAATCCTCGCAAAGAGATGTGAAAAAGGAGCGAAGTAATAAAATCAAATCGTAATATGAAATTACAAAAAAACTACAATTAGAATGGACAACGATACGATATGTGCTGTGGCAACACCTGCTGGTGGAGCATTAGCTATCATCAGGGTATCTGGCAATAGAGCAATAGAAATCGTCAGCGAGGAATTCTCCAAGAACCTCCTTCTGGCAAAAGGAAACACGTTGCACTATGGCACAATAGGTCGTAAAGAGACCATCGACGATGTTTTGGTTTCCGTCTTTCGTACACCTCACAGCTATACTGGCGAGGACAGCGTGGAGATTTCCTGTCACGGCTCAAAGTATATCGTCCAGCAGATACTCCACTTGTTAGTGAAAAAGGGTTGTCGTATGGCAAACCCTGGGGAATATACCCAACGTGCCTATCTTAACGGCAAACTCGACCTGAGTCAGGCTGAAGCCGTAGCTGACTTGATTGCGTCAACCAATCGGGCTACACACCAAATTGCGATGTCGCAACTGCGTGGAAGCTTCTCATCAGAACTATCCTTACTACGCGAGAATCTACTTAAGCTCACCTCACTATTAGAACTGGAACTCGATTTCTCAGACCACGAAGATCTCGAATTTGCCGATCGGAGTGAACTTACTGAAATCGCGAAAGAGATTGACAAAAAAATCAATCACCTCGCCAACTCTTTCGAAATCGGACAAGCACTGAAGCAAGGTATTCCTGTGGCAATTGTCGGCAAAACAAATGTTGGTAAATCGACCCTCTTAAACCGCCTGCTTCACGAAGAACGGGCCATCGTCAGCGATATACACGGAACAACGCGTGACACTATAGAAGACACCATCGACCTACAGGGTGTTTCCTTCCGCTTCATCGATACTGCTGGTATCCGACAGACTGCTGACGCAATAGAGAAGATAGGCATTGAGAGGACTTATGCATCTATACAAAAAGCACGTATTGTCATCTGGGTTATTGATGAACAGCCAACCCAAGAGGAACTACAAGATATGCTTGAATCAACAAAAGATAAATCTCTGATTATCACGCAAAACAAGATAGATAAAGAAGAAAAAGAAAACTTATCTTTTAACCTATCCGCCCAAACAAACAAGTATTCAATCATATCCATCTCGGCAAAGCACAATATCAATATTGACAAACTGGAAGAAGCTATTTTCAAAGCTGCCGACATACCTACAATTTCCGAATCAGATGTTATCGTCACCAACACTCGCCATTATGAAGCCCTCACCCGTTCCAGTCAAGCGTTGAGTCGCGTCCTCGATGGCCTCAAGATGGGACTTAGCGGCGACCTCCTCTCCGAAGATCTTCGCGATGTCCTCAGCATCCTCTCCGAAATAACAGGCGGCGAAATCACCACTAACGAAGTATTAGGAAATATCTTTAAGCATTTCTGCGTCGGAAAGTAACACTTCTGCGTCGGAAAGTAACACTTCTGCGTCGGAAAGTGATATTTTGCAAAGAAAAGCATACTATATGTAAATATGGCTCGTAAATCGTTTAATTTCAAGCATTAAGAATTGTACCTGTTTTTGCAGATTCTTGAATTTTAACTTCGATATTTGCAGATTATCACCCATTTTGTCCCCCATCTGTCCCCCGAGATAGTCGAAAACAGCCGAGGAACAAAAATATCTCATAGGTGGTGATTTATCTTTTTACATGTGATTTTGGAAGATAAACATTCCAACTTATACAATGTAAAGCGCCAC
>CADCPZ010000096.1 GCA_902803475.1 uncultured Prevotellaceae bacterium | reverse complement strand
TGAGGGAAAAATTTCCCTGATGTACTTTTTCAAGAAATGCGTTACAGAAATACAGAATACAGTTTTTTTGGACGCGATAGGCGAAAGCGCTGCTGAGAAAACTGTATTCTGTATTTCTGTAACGCGACAATAATAGCGAAAGTTCTTTACAGCAATTAAAAGACGTCTCAACACGTCATCCAAAAAGACGTATCAGCAACCAATTGATAATCAAGTACTTCGAAAACGTAAGATTTTACTTTGCAAAAGCTTAGGTTTTGGAGCCTAAAAGGTGACCTTTGGGAAGGTAAAAGGTGACCTTTTGCAATGCGTCATGCATAATGCATAATGCGTTATTGAAAGAACATTACAAAATGACGCATTGCGCATGGGGTAAGTGTGCACAGGATGAATGAAAGGGGCGTTCAGAGAGGCGTGACTCTATAACCGCAGTTCCTTGAGGATGGCGGCCATCTTCTGCATCGTGGCGATGCGGGTGGGAACGAGGGGCAGGCGCAGCTCGTTTTCTATCATACCCATCTCGTGGAGCAGAGCTTTCACGCCGGCAGGGTTGCCATCGACGAAGAGCAACTGGTATAGCTCGGTGAACTTATGATGGATGCGACGGGCTGGTTCATATTCACCGCGGAACTCATAGCGGATCATACGGGAGAACTCCTTGGGCAGGGCGTTGCCGATGACGGAGATGACGCCGGCAGCACCGCTGGCTACCAGCGGGAAGGTAAGGGGATCGTCGCCGCTGAGGACGTCGAAGCCGTCAGGACGGTTCTTGATGATGTCATCAACTTGTTCGAGGGAGCCGCTGGCCTCTTTGATAGCCACGATATTCTCGCAGTCGTGAGCCAGACGGCAGGTTGTTTCGGCTTTCAGGTTGATGCCGGTACGTCCTGGTACATTATACAGGATGACGGGCAACGGACTTGCTTTGGCGATGGCCTTGAAGTGCTGATACAATCCTTCCTGTGAGGGCTTATTATAGTAGGGGCATACGCTCAGAATGCCGTCGATGCCGCTCCAGTCGGTATTCTTCAGTTCCTCGACAACGGCAGCGGTGTTGTTGCCGCCGCAACCCATCACGATGGGGATGCGTCCAGCCACCTGCTTCACCACCAGTTGTTTGATGGCTACCTTCTCGTCTGCCGTCAGACAGGGTGTCTCGCCTGTTGTGGCGAGGATGCAAAGGAAGTCTGCGCCATTGTTCAACTGATAGTCGATAACTCGTTCGAGTGCTTCGTAATCTACGGAGCCGTCTTTCTTGAAAGGTGTAATCAAGGCAATACCTAAACCTTTGAATATATTATTTGTCATAACCTGAATGTTTCGAATCGATTCAAAAATCGCTGCAAAATTACTACAATATTATCAATATGCCAAATAAAACAGCGTTTTTATTTCGAACCGATATACAAGAACACCATTCCAAGCAATACGAACGCCAAATCCCATACTTTTGCTTTCAGATTGCGTTCGTGGAAGAATACCGCTCCGAACAGGAAGCTGACCACCACGCTGGAACGGCGCACCATCGACACAATGGAAATCATGGCACCGGAAAGACTCAGCGAATAGAAATACATGAAGTCGGCTGCGCTGAGGAAAATGGAGACGAAGATGACCGCCCAATCCCACCGGAAAGGTGTTGTCTGATGATGCTTCGGCCACCACAGCACAAGCAGCATCACCAGCATCATTCCACACTGGTAGATGTTGTACCACGACTGCACCATCATCTTGTCGAGACCCACTCCCCCATCCTCCGGACTTGCCATCAGGTACTTGTCGTAGAGGCCACTGACAGCACCCAACAGGGCAGCCAGGACAACGCAATAAATCCACACATCGTGCTTGAAGTCGATGCCTTCTTTCTTTCCACTGCGGCTCAGCATCAGGAACGAGGCCACTGCCAACAGCACACCCATCCACTGCCAGCCGTTCAGTCGTTCACCAAACACCAGCAAGGCGCCCACCAGCACCATCACAGGACGTGTGGCATTGATGGGACCGACGATGGTCAGCGGCAGGTGTTTCATGCCGAAATAGCCGAATATCCATGAGGAGAGCACGATGAGGCTCTTCAACAAGATATACTTATGCACCTCCCATCCGCCTGAGTCCACGTGGAAGAAACTATCGTCCAACCATGTGGTGTGATAGGAACAGATGATAAACGGCAGGAATATCAATGATGAGAACAGCGTGTTCAAGAACAACACGGGTATCACCGCATTGTTCAACAGCGCCTTCTTCTTGCAGGAATCATAAAATCCCAACAGCGTGGCGGAAAGGAATGCTAATATTAACCACATGGGGCTATTTCACCATTTTCACAATTTAACAATGGGGTGTCTAATACTCAACGTTCCAAAGGAACAGCGCATGTCCGGGCATACTCTCGCCGGCTTCCGTACGCTTGCCTGTGCGGATGACAGCATCAAACTCGTCGAGGGTCATCCGGTGCCGTCCAACCTCTATCAGGGTGCCCACCACAGCACGCACCATATTGCGCAGAAAGCGGTTGGCGGTAATCACAAAGCACCAAGGGCCAAGGGGCAAGGAGCAAGGGGCAAGGAGCGGAATAGCCTCCCCCTCAAGGGGAAGGTTTGAAGGGGCTTCCCATTTCGCTTCTGTCACATTGCACAGCGTGGTCTTTACATCGCTGCCCGACTTGCAGAAAGCGCCGAAGTCTTCTACCTGCAACAGATGGCTGGCGGCTTCGTTCATTGCTTCGAAGTCGAGCGGATAGCGCAACTCACAGGAGTAGTGCCTCAGGAACGGGTCTTTCTGTTGATGGATATAATAATGATAGGTACGTGAAGTAGCCGAGAAGCGGGCATGCAGGTCGTTATCGACTGCCCGAACCTCATAGACGGCGATGTCGCGCGGCAGGATGCGGTTCAGCTTATACGCCAAGTCCTGCACATCGACAGTTCCCTCGTAGTCGAAGTGGGCCACCATCCGACGGGCATGAACGCCAGCATCGGTACGTCCTGCTCCCACCACTTCTGTTTCTGTGCGCAGCAGCGTGGACAGCCCTTTCTGCAAACATTCCTGCACGGAGATACCATTCGGCTGGATCTGCCAACCGTGATAGTTCGTGCCGTCGAAACCCAAATAGATAAAATAACGGTTCATTAAGCATTAAGAATTAAGCATTAAGCATTATTCTACGACAACTGTTTTAGTGGTATAATTGGAGAAGACGATGATTTGCACACCCTTCTCGTTCTTCCTCACAGGAATACCTTGCAGGTTGTAACGCGCCACCTCACGAACCTCTTCGCCTGAATTGTCAAACACCCTTTCTACAGCGCTCGCCTCTTGACCGGAAGCAGGTTTTGAGAAAATAATCTGGGTGACATCAGCGTCTCGCGTCATCAGTTCTACCGTATAGCCTTTCTGACCAATCGCATTGATGACATCGCCTAAATAGACGGAATAGGAATTGGTGTTGTACGTTTTCGGCATACCCTGGGGAACGTCACCAGACAAGGTGATTTCCGGCATGACGTTGTACTGATGATAGGCCGACAGGAACAAATAACTTTTCTGTGCGTATGCACTTGCTCCGACAGCCAACAGGAATAACAGGCTCAAAATCTTCTTCATAATGATGTCATTTGATGGAACAATAGGATTCATGGGCTTTTCTTTGCCACATTTATTCGGCAAAGATACGGCATTTATCCGAAACCACCAACAATATCAGGAAAAAAGCGCTCGGCACTGCTTTTATCTTGCTCAGCTGACGGATGAGCAGGGAAAGGGCGGTGATGGCGACATAAATTGAGATGACCTGCAATACGGAAAGGTGGATGCCGTCGATGTTTGCCCACGAAAAGGAGGAGAGCCACACCAACGCAGCATTCTGCCAACCGACAACCTGCAACAGCACTTGCATCGTAAAGCCCTGCAACAACGGAAACGGTATCAGCAGCAACGACAACAGGCCACAGGAAAGGATGAGGAACGCACAGGGAGTGACGATATAGTTGGCCAACAGGAAACAACAAGAGAAACGTCCGAAATAAAAGGCCACCAACGGAGCCGTTCCGATTTGGGCGGCAATGGCGACAACGGCGATATCGGCAACCGGTCGGAGCACGATGTTGCTTTTGACAAACGACGGTAGCCATCCGGCAAGTTTGCGGTAGAACAGCACCAACGACAAAACGGCCAGAAACGACAGTTGGAAACCGATATCGTAGAGGGCAAACGGCTGCACCAACAAGATGACAAGCGCAGCAAGAGAGAGGGTGTTCAACGGACTTCTCCCTCGTCCGGAGAGTGTCATCAACGAATAGACGGACAGCATCAATGCCGACCGGACAATGCTCACAGGCATACCGACCAGAAAGACGTATGTCCAGATGGCCAACAACAGCAATCCTTGTATCAGCCATTGGCGTCGCCGACGGAAAGTCAACAGGCTCAAGATGGTGTAAAGAATGGTGAGATGAAGACCAGAAAGAGCGAGAACATGTGATGACCCAACCATTGAATAAATATCTTTTAAATCATTGGGTATCATCGTCTTATCTCCTAATGTCATCGCTGTAACAATACCCAGTTTTTCTTGCGTCAGCGCATCGTCGCCCACTCTGTTGGCAGCCTCACGATAACAGCCTACCAACCGCTGACGATAGTGCAAAGAAACATAGCGAAGTTTGTCTGTCCAAGACAACGGAGTGAGGTCAACAGCGGCCTTCTGCCAGTTGAGATAGTAGATAAATGTCTGAGCCGCATAACCATGAATGGTGAGCCAACGGGCATAGTCGAACGAGGCGTCAGGATGGGCTGTCGGCTGCTCCAACAAGGAACAGGCCTCGATGCCGTCGCCCAGGTGCAACGAACGATAGCGGTTTTCTACGGTATCGCGCAACAAAGCTGCTTTGACCTTCAGCGGCTGGTGAGCGTCAACGATTAACAAATCCATCTGGACAACCTTTCCGTGTACAACAGGTTCCGACATGACAACAGCCCGATAGACAACCTCCTGCGAGGGGAGCGGACGGCAGGCTTGCCGTTCTTCTTTCCCCATGAGGATGGCGCCAATGAGGAAGACGGTCGTCAGCAGCAGGATTTTCGACAGCCAGGCAATCTTCCAGACAACCAATAGCAACAAGACCGTAGCCAATGCTGCATAAAACCACACAGCGGGTGCTACAAAAGCAATGCTTCTGCTGCCCACCACCATTCCCGCCATCATACAGACAACAGGCAAAAGTAGCGGATTCAAATGAAAGATTCCGTTGCGCCTCAATTTGTTTAGATTATATTCTTGTGGCAAAAATAATCTTTTTGGGGGAAATGTGCAAATGATAACCAAAAAATTTGTAACTTTGTACACCCAAACAAACATCTAACAATATGATATTCTATTTTTCAGGAACAGGCAATACACGATGGGCGGCAGAAAGACTCGCTGAAGTGACCGACGAACAACTGGTATATATCCCCGATGTGATCAAGGGGAGTTGCGAGTTTAATATCAGGAGAAACGAACGCATCGGATTCGTTTTCCCCGTTCACGGATGGCGACCGCCAAAACTGGTAAGGAAGTTTATCAGCAAACTGGACATCCTGTGGGGAAATGATGAAGGCAATGAGCAACAGCCTTATGTCTATGCTGTATGTACAGCAGGCGACTCAATCGGCAAGACCATTGAGTTTTTAGCAAAAGACCTACAGACAATAGGATTGCAGCTCAACGCAGCCTTCTCACTCATCATGCCGGAGTCGTATGTGGGCCTGCCCTTCATGGATGTTGACCCCAAGGAGAAGGAAGAGCGGAAGAAGGCAAAAGCCCGTGAGGACCTGATGCGCTTTGAACAGGAAATCATCAACCGCAAGCATACCACTGAACTGGTGAAAGGGCCGATACCCTGGTTCTTCAGCGGGCCGGTAGGATCGTTCTTCGTAAATTGCCTGGTAACAGACAAGCGCTTCCACGTGGAGGAAGACCGGTGCATCAGATGCGGAAAATGTGCAAAGGTGTGTCCCGTTCACGACATAGAGGGCGGAAAAGGTATGATGCCGAAATGGAAGCATCAAGGAAGGAGCAAGGGGCAAGGGGCAAGGAGCAAGGAGGGCGAACCCTGCCTGACTTGTTTCACCTGCTACCACCACTGCCCCACCCATGCCATCGAGTTCGGAAAGCAGACGCAAAAGAAGGGACAGTATTATTTTAAGGAGTAAGGAGTAAGGAGAGAAGGAGGAAGGAGTAAGGGGCGAGTAATTAAATAATGTAAAGTTGTTGGTTGTTTGCACTTTTATATTTAACTTTGCACCAAATTATCATCAAACAAAAAGATATGAAGAAACTGATACTCACATTACTCGTTGTCATCACAACAACAGCAGCATGGGCGGTAAAAGCTGACAGAACCCCATCACTAATTACCCAAAGCGACGGCACCCAGGTTGTCGTTATAGGATATGGTGACGCAAATCTACATTGGTACACAACCACTGACGGCGTATTGCTATATAAAGAAGGTACAGATTTCTTTGTAGCAACCATCGACGATACAGGAGAACTGACATCGTCTGGTGTCCTTGTTCATGAGTCTGATCAAAGAAAAGACAACGAGAAAACTCTCGTAGCAAACCAAAATAAAGAAGCATTCTTCAACGGATTGAAAAACGGCAATATTGCTAAAGCAAGAAGAAAGGTTGAACCGTTAGGCTCTACGACACCATCCTATTTCCCCCACAAAGACTCACCGAAAGCTATCGTCATCCTGGCTGAATTTCAAGACACTCTCTTCCACAATACCTATGACGACACACGAGCCATCTTCAATAGTTATCTCAATGCAGAAGGTAAGCCCGAAGGAGTAGAAGCCGACAAAACTGTCAGCTCAAACTACGGCAGTATCCGCAAGTATTTCAGCGACATGAGTGGCGGAAAATACACCCCACAGTTCGATGTCTATGGACCCGTGAAGTTATCCCGAGAACTAAAATATTACGGTGAAGGAAAGGATGATTATATGAGTCGCTTTGTACCCGAAGTGTGTCAACTGGCTGATGAACTCATCGACTATTCGCAATATGATGCCAACAATGACGGGAATGTCGATTTGGTATATATCATTTATGCCGGCTATGCTGCTAGCTATAAACAAAACAGTACCGACTGTATCTGGCCTAAAGCAGGCACAATTGACGGAGGTACATACGACGGAAAAAAAGTCTGCCGCTATGGCGTACATGCCGAGCTGAACGGTTATCCAGGAGCGTGGTCAACAGGAAAATTTCACCGCATCTCTGGCGCAGGACTCTTCTGTCACGAGTTCTCTCACACAATGGGACTGCCCGACCTCTACTATACAGGCAGTGCTCCATACGACGATTGCGATATGGAATACTGGGATCTTATGGATTTAGGTGAATATACGGGTAACGGCTATTATCCAACCGCCTATACCGCATGGGAACGAGAGGTAATGGGATGGAGTACTATTGAAACACTGACCGATAAAGGACAAGTGGTTTTAAAGAACATCGACGAAGGCGGTATGGCTTACCGTATCTTAAACGATGCTCAAACCAATGGACATGAATACTTTATTCTTCAGAATATTCAAAAAACGGGTTGGAACAGTAGACAATATGGGCACGGAATGCTGATTACCCATGTTGACTATGCTAAAGACTACACCAACCTGTTTGACTATCCCAACGCTTTACGCACACACCCACGAATGACTATAGTACCTGCCGATGGCCTTCTCATCAGTTCTTATTCCATAAAAGAAAAAGAGTATCCCACACAGGATGACTTTATCGCTAGCTTAGGTGGCGACCCCTATCCAGGAACCGGCAATGTAACAGAAATTGAGTCATTCAGCGTCTTTACCAGTGACAATGACAAGAACCTTCTGTATAAACCCATTTATAATATCAAGGAAACCGACGGTGTGATTACATTCGACTTCCTGGAGACGACTACTGCCATCAAGACCGTTGAGACAACTGATATTCAAAAGGGCACCGACCGCATCTATACCATCGACGGACGACTGGTGAACACCGCCAAAGACCAACTGCCGAAGGGTATCTATATCATTGGAAAGAAAAAGGTGGTTATCAAATAAACGGTGGGCGGACAAATACGTCAAATACATAACGAAATAAAACAAACTATGAAAAAAAGACTGATGACAATGACAGCCTGTCTGTTTGCTACATTCGCAGCATTTGCACAGGCTTATGAAGCCCCCGTAGGTTGGGCAACGATTGACGGAACGACAACGGGTAGCGGCAACCGCAATCCGGTTGTTGTGGAAACAGCTGAGCAGCTGAAGAAAGTGCTCAAAGGCGAAACACCTCGCACCATCTACCTGAAAGGTGAAATTCGTTTCGAACAACAGCTGATGGTTGGTGACTTCAGCAACAAAACCATCTACGGACTTCCTGGTTCTGCACTCGTCAACGACGTACACTACAAGCAGGAGTCGAAAGAAGACCTCCAGCCGAAAGAGAAGAGCGGCATCCTCTCAATCAAGAACTGTTCGAACATCATCATTCGCAATGTGACCTTCAAGGGTCCTGGTGCATACGATGTTGACGGACGCGACAACCTGTTTATCGCAAACGGACATCATATCTGGGTTGACCATTGCGACTTCCAGGATGCTATCGACGGCAACCTCGACATTAGCAACGGTTCAGACTTAATCACAATCTCATGGTGCCGTTTCCGCTATAAGATTGCACCCTGGACAGGCGGTAGCGGCGGTTCTCCCGATCACCGTTTCTCCAATCTGCTTGGCAGCAGCGACAACAGAGCAGATACCGATGAAGGCAAACTGCGCGTCACCTATGCCTGCTGCTGGTGGGACGAGGGTTGCGTACGCCGTATGCCACGTGTTCGCTTCGGAAAGGTACATATCATCAACTGCTACTATTGCAGTGCTGCAGCAAAAGACTGTATCGGTGCTGCCTACAGGTCGAACATCTATGCCGAGAACAACGTCTTTACAAAGACCAAGTATCCCTGGAAGGTGTATGCGACCAAGACGGGATTCACCGATTACAACATCACCATGAAGGGAAATGCCGGTGCTCCTGACGAGCAGAAACGCTCAGGCGACATCGACTACTTCATTCCGTCTGAATATTACCAGATTCCAACGATGCCAGCCATGCAGGTTCCGATGGTTGTCGGTAATGAGACAACAGGTGCCGGTGCCACGCTCTACATCGAATACAACGGACCACAGGCGGGAAATTGATAATTGACAATTGACAATTGAATCATAAACAAAAAAGGCTTTGCGATTGCAAAGCCTTTTGTTTGTCAATATACTCTTGGGCCGAATATGGCGGTACCGATACGCACCATTGTACTTCGGCACTCTACAGCAACAGGATAGTCGTCGCTCATGCCCCAGCTGCGTTCACAGAAAACCGGGTCGTCAGCGAAATATTTTTCTTTCACCTCGTCGAAGAAATCCGCTGCGACCATCATCTCACGACGAACCTGTTCCATATCGTCAGTAAAGGAAGCCATCATCATAAACCCACAGATTTGGACGTGCTGAAGTTGACGCCACTCCCCGTCTGCCAACAGTTGTCGGCAAGCATCGAGCGTCAATCCGTATTTTGTTGACTCCTCGGCGATATGCAGTTCCAACAGACATTTGATGGTGCGGTTGTGCTTCGCTGCCTGTTTGTCTATTTCCTTCAGGAGTTTCAAGGAATCCACAGCCTCAACCATCGTGATATAAGGTGCGATATATTTCACCTTATTTGTCTGAAGATGTCCGATAAAGTGCCATTCAATATCCTTCGGCAACGCGGGCACCTTCTGACGAAGCTCCTGTTCGTGGCTTTCACCAAACACACGCTGTCCTTCCTCGTATGCTGCCAGGATGTATTCATTGGGATGATACTTGCTGATTGCAACGAGACGCACACCTGCAGGCAGGTTGTCGAGCACTTGGTGAAGATTCTTCTTGACGTCAAACATGATTTACTATTGGACGATTTACGATTTACAATTGGACGATTTACAATTGGGATTCGGTTTTTACCTTATGCTCAAACACATCCATGATCTTGGTTTCATTGATGGAAGCAATGACGAAATCAATCATGGTGCCACCCATCACCTCTTCAATATGTTTGATGGCGCCATTGATGGAAGCCGCCTGCACCAATTTATAGGAGTTGACGCGCTTCTCTTTTCCGCTCTTCTCATCGATGGTGATAAACTGAAGCTTTGCCTTATACCAACGGTCATCGGCAGGCGCATCAGAGAAGAAAATCTCACCGTAGCTGGTAGGCGCAATCGCCTTCACGTCAAACTGTCCGCTGATGTACGGCTTCATCTCCTTGATGATGGTTTCCTCAGCCTCGCTGAAGGTGAAGGCATCGACAACATACTGTTCGATGATGGGTTTTACGCTACCGTCATCTACGGTCTTATCATACTTTACTTTGGTTTCAAACCATGTTGATGTTCTGCTTCGCATAATTGTATTTTTTATTTGTTTTGAATTTCAAAAGTTGCGCAAAGGTAACAACTTCATTGATATATACCAAAAAATACACGTGTTTTTTTGATTTGCCTTTTAAATTCGCACATCTTTAAAAAATTATTCGTATCTTTGCAACCAAATTATCAAATACTCCAATTGAGAAATTGCAAAATCGTCAAATATCATCATGCCCGAAATTTCTGTACGTGGATTGGAAATGCCGGAATCACCAATCCGAAAATTAGCTCCGTTGGCTGTTGCTGCAAAAAAACGCGGCACGAAAGTATATCATTTGAATATCGGACAGCCCGACCTGCCCACACCCCAGTGCGGCCTCGATGCATTGAAGCACATCGACCGCAAGGTGTTGGAATATTCTCCGAGTCAGGGATACCCAAGCTATCGTGAGAAATTGGTTGGTTACTATGCCAAATACAACATCAACGTAACCGCCGACGATATCATCATCACCAGCGGTGGTAGTGAGGCCGTGTTGTTTGCCTTCATGAGCTGTCTGAATCCTGGTGACGAAATCATCATTCCAGAACCAGCATACGCAAACTATATGGCTTTTGCCATTTCTGCCGGCGCAAAGATTCGCACCATTGCCACAACGATTGATGAAGGGTTCTCGCTGCCGAAAGTAGAGAAGTTTGAGGAACTCATCAACGAGCGCACTCGTGCTATCATGATCTGCAACCCCAACAACCCGACTGGTTACCTCTATACCCGTCGTGAAATGAATCAGATTCGCGACCTCGTCAAGAAATACGACCTCTACCTGTTCTCTGATGAGGTGTACCGCGAATACATCTATACGGGTTCACCATATATCTCTGCCTGCCATCTGGAAGGTATTGAGCAGAATGTCGTACTCATCGACTCCGTATCGAAACGATACAGCGAGTGTGGTATCCGTGTGGGTGCCCTGATTACAAAGAATGCTGAGATTCGCAAAGCCGTGATGAAATTCTGTCAGGCGCGCCTCTCCCCTCCCCTTATTGGACAGATTGTGGCAGAAGCCTCACTGGATGCACCAGAAGAGTACTACCGCGATGTTTATGACGAATATGTAGAGCGTCGTAAATGTCTGATAGACGGGCTGAACCGCATACCAGGCGTTTATTCCCCGATTCCGATGGGAGCGTTCTATACGGTAGCCAAACTGCCCGTTGACGACTCCGAGAAATTCTGTCGCTGGTGTCTGGAGAGTTTTGACTATGAAGGAGAGACCATCATGATGGCTCCCGCTGCCGGTTTCTATACCACTCCTGGTGCCGGCATCAACCAAGTACGTATCGCCTATGTGTTGAAGAAGGAAGACTTGGAACGCGCACTCATCGTTCTTGAGAAAGCATTAGAGGCCTATCCGAACCGAGTAGAATAAACCCGATTACTCACCATATACACCAACCATCATGAAAAGACTATTATTTGTATTCTTTTTATCGGTCGCCCTTTTCAGCAATCTGTATGCAGGCGGACTGATGACGAACACGAACTACCACATAGCCTTCGACAGAATGTTTGCTCGTGGTGCAACCTCTGAGATTGATGCTATCTATAGCAACCCCGCTGGTTTGGCTTGGGGACACGAAGGATGGCAGTTCTCACTCAACTTCCAGAAACCTTGGCAGAATCGTGACATCACGACCACCTATCCGATGTTCCAACAGATGTATGGTGACGCCACGCACGAGTTCGAAGGCAAAGCATCGGTTCCTATCGTACCAGCCCTGTTTGCTTCCTATAAGAAAGACCGCTGGTCGCTGGCTGCGATGATTGGTATCGTGGGTAGCGGCGGCTTTGTGAAATACGAAGAGGGAATCCCAATGTTCAACGTGATGACGATGGGAAAAATCTACCAGCAGACAGCTACGCTGCCTACGGGTCCGATAACACCAGACATGTACACCATCGACTCCAACGTGAAGGGCAAGCAATATATCTATGGTGGACAGCTGAACTTTGCCTATAAGATTCTCGACTGTCTGTCGGCAGCTGTCGGCTTGCGTGCCAACTACTACGACGGATACAGCCGCGGCTTCGTCACAGCCACCACCAAACCAGAGCTGGGCGGCATACAGCTGATGGATTTGAACCTCAACGTTTTCCAGCGCGGATGGGGCTTTACACCTATCCTCAGCGTTGACTATCATAAAGGTCCGCTTACCGTTGGTGTCAAATATGAGTTCCGTACCAAGATCAGTACGGACAACAATACGAAGGCCCTCAACGTAACGATGAACGGCCAGACAACAGACATCCTCGCGATGGCCAACCAGTATGGCAACGAAGCCACCCTGCAGGCTATTGCCGCCAGTATGGGCCAAGGAATGGCTGATAAGATCAAGGACTTCATGCCCAACGAGAAGGTGCGCTACGACATGCCGGCATTGCTCACAGCTGCCGTTCAGTATGAGTTTACACCACAACTGCGTGCTGCTTTGGAGTATCACTTCTTCGACGACAAACATGCGAAGATGGCTAACGACCGTCAGAAAGAGCTTACTCACGGTACACACGAGTTCCTTGCAGGTGTGGAATATGATATCAACAAGACCTTCACCGTCAGTCTGGGTGGTCAGCGAACAGACTACGGACTGTCAGAAGGCTATCAGAGCAATACCTCTTTTGCCTGCGACAGCTACAGCATCGGAGCAGGTACAGCCATTAACCTGAACGAACGTCTGCGCCTGAACGTCAGCTACTTCTGCTCGCTCTACAGCGACTACACGGTTGAAAGCAGCAACTATCTCGGCACAGGACTATCTGGCAAGGACGTATACAGCCGCACCAACCACGTTATCGGTCTGGGTATCGACTACAAATTCTAATGAATTAATTCTAATGAATTTTCCATTATTCATCGCACGAAAGATCTTTGCCGACAAGGGAGACAAGAAGAAAGTATCCCGTCCGGCTATTCGTATTGCCACCATCGGTGTGGCAATCGGATTGGCAGTGATGATGATTAGTGTAAGTGTCGTTCTGGGATTCAAACATACCATCAGGGATAAGGTCATCGGCTTCGGTAGCCACATCACTGTTTCCGACTATGTGACGATGGAGACATCTGAACTCTATCCTATTCAATTGGACGACTCGATGATGAACGCCCTGCGGAAGATAGACGGCATCAAACATGTGCAACGCTATGCTTTGGCACAGGGAATCCTAAAGACCGACTCCGATTTCTTGGGTGTCATCATGAAAGGTGTAGGTCCGGAGTTCGACTCCACCTTTATTAAATATAATATGGTGGAAGGAAAACTGCCGAAGTTCAGCGATGAGAAAAGCCAGAACAAGATTGTCGTCTCAAAACTCATTGCCGACAAACTGAAACTGAAAGTGGGCGACCGTATCTATGCCTACTTCATCAAGAACGATGAAGTGCGTCCACGACGTTTTACGGTTGAAGGTATCTACCAAACCAACTTGATGCGTTTTGATGAGATCACCTGTTTTACCGACCTCTATACCGCCAACAAGCTCAATGGTTGGGAACCCGATCAATATAGTGGTGCTGAGCTGACGGTGAATGATTTCAACCAACTCGACCAGATTGCGGCAAGGGTATCTAAGAACGTTGACAAAACCATCGACGACTACGGATCGACCTACGCCTCAGGAACCGTTGTAAAGTTGAATCCGCAAATCTTTACGTGGCTCGACCTACTGGACTTGAACGTGTGGATCATACTGGCACTGATGGTAGCCGTTGCAGGCTTCACCATGATTTCCGGTTTGTTGATTATCATCTTGGAACGTACTCAGATGATTGGCTTGCTGAAGTCGCTGGGTGCCAAAAACAAAACCATTCGTCACACCTTCCTGTGGTTTGCTGCCTTTATCATCGGAAAAGGATTACTCATTGGCAATCTGCTGGGGTTGGGTATCATCCTCTTGCAGAAATATACAGGAATCATAAAACTCGACCCACAAACCTATTATGTCAGCATCGTACCTGTAGAAATCAATCTTCCATTGATACTGTTGCTGAATATCGCCACCTTATTTATCTGCGTGTTTGTCCTGATTGCACCCAGCTATTTTATTTCGCACATTCATCCTGCACGCTCTATGAAGTATGAATAAAATAGTGTTTTTTCAAGAAAAAATACACTGAACATAAAATATTGCACAAAAGTTTTGGCTTTGTGCAAATAAGATATTACCTTTGCACAAAATTTAAAGAATTGTGCAATGGCAATGATACCAAGTTTCAACTCATATATAGAGAAATCCATTAAAGAAAACTGGGATAAAGATGCACTTACCGACTACAAGGGGGCAACTCTTCAGTACCACGATGTAGCTCGAAAAATAGAAAAACTACATATTCTTTTCGAGAACAGCGGTGTAGAGAAAGGCGATAAGATTGCATTATGCGGAAGAAACAGTTCTTGTTGGGCTGTAGCATTCCTTGCAACACTCACCTATGGTGCTGTTGCCGTACCCATTCAGCATGAGTTTACTGCTGAACAGATTCACAACATCGTGAATCACTCTGAATCAAAACTATTGTTTGTTGGTGACGTCGTTGCCACCACCATTGATAAAGAGGCGATGCCAGCGTTGGAAGGTATCGTTTATATCCCAGACTACTCATTGGTACATTCACGTTCCGAGAAGTTGACGTATGCACGTGAACACTTGAACGAAATGTTTGGTAAGAAATACCCCAAGTTCTTCCATCAGGAACATGTAAGCTATCATGCTGATGACCCAGAAGAACTGGCACTTATCAACTATACCAGTGGTACAACGGGCTATTCCAAGGGCGTGATGCTCCCCTACCGCACCCTGTGGGGCAACCTGGATTTCTGTTTGGAGTTCCTGACGAAGCGAGTGCCCGTTGGCAGCAATATGGTGTGTATCCTTCCAATGGCACACATGTACGGATTGTCGATTGAGTTTATCTTTGGTTTCTGTAGAGGACTGCACTTGTTCTTCCTGACACGCCTGCCAAGTCCGTCATTGATTGCAGAGGCTTTTGCTGAAGTAAAACCATCGCTCATCATTGCCGTACCGCTGATTATCGACAAGATTATCCGCAAAAGAGTATTCCCCATCATCCAGACAAATCGCGTAAAACTACTGTTGAGCATGCCTGTCATCAGCAAGAAAGTGAAGCAGAAGATTTGCGAACAAGTGATCAACGCATTTGGTGGAAACTTCTATGAAATCATCGTCGGCGGAGCAGCTTTGAATAAAGAGATTGAGGCATTCCTGAAATCCATCGAATTCCCGGTTACTGTAGGCTATGGTGCCACAGAATGTGCCCCATTGATCTCCTACAGCGACTATCATGACTTTGTACCTGAATCATGCGGTACACCCGTTAAGGGAATGGAGGTCAAGATACTCAGCGATGATCCTGTCAATATTCCTGGCGAAATTGTCACTCGCGGAACGAATGTGATGATTGGCTACTATAAGAATGAAGAGGCCACCAACGAGGCTATCGACAAAGACGGTTGGTATCATACCGGTGACTTGGGAACGATGGACGAAACGGGGCATATCTTCATACGTGGTCGAATCAAAAACATGCTGTTAGGTGACAACGGCCAGAATGTCTATCCGGAAGAAATCGAAGACAAGCTGAACTCGATGGCGATGGTCAACGAAAGCATCATCGTGCAAAACAAAGATAAATTCGTTGCATTGGTTCATCCCGATATGGATGAAGCCAACTCAATGGGATTTACGCTTGAAGACCTTGAGGGCATCATGGAGCAGAACAGGTTGGAATTGAACAAGGTCCTTCCTCCATTCTGCAAGGTTTCACAGATTGTCATCTATCCAGAAGAGTTTGCCAAGACGCCTAAGAAGAGCATCAAGCGATATCTCTATAAAGATGTATTCTAACCAGAATCATCATATTAGAAAATTGTATCTGAAAGCTAAGATAATCAATCAATATGGAAATACCAAGCTTTAACGCACTAATCGAGAAAAGCATCATTGAGAATTGGTATCGTGACGCTTTAACTGATTACAAAGGAAAAACACTCCAATATCATGATGTAGCCAGAAAGATTGAAAAACTGCACATCATGTTTGAGAACAGTGGTGTAACCAAAGGTGACAAGATTGCCCTCTGCGGACGTAATTGTGCCAACTGGGCAGTTGCTTATCTGGCCACACTTACCTATGGTGCTATTGCCGTACCCATCCTGCATGAGTTTACAGCAGAACAGATTCACAACATTGTGAACCATTCTGATGCGAAGATTCTGTTTACAGGCGATGTGGTGAGCACCATCATCGATCCGACAAAGATGCCTGCTTTGGAGGGCATTATTTATATACCAGACTATTCACTGGTATTATCGCGAACAGATAAACTGACATACGCTCGTGAGCACTTGAACGAGATGTTTGGTAAGAAATACCCCAAGTATTTCCGTCAGGAACATGTGCACTACTATCATGAGGAAAGTCCTGAACAGCTGGCGCTCATCAACTACACCAGCGGCACAACGGGTTTCTCGAAAGGTGTGATGCTTCCTTATCGTGCCCTATGGAGCAACTACGACTTTGCTCTACATGTATTGGGCAAGGAGATCAAGGCTGGCGACAATATCATCAGTATCCTTCCGATGGCCCACATGTACGGTATGGCGTTTGAATTCACATTCGAATTCCTCTATGGCTGTCATGTGTTCTATCTGACACGTATCCCCAGCCCGGCAATCATCGCTCAGGCTTTTGCGGAAGTGAAACCACGCATCATCATTGCTGTTCCGCTGATTATCGAGAAGATTATCCGCAAGAAGGTATTCCCAAAGATTCAGAACAACCGCATGCGTCTGTTGCTGAACATGCCTGTCGTCAGCAAGAAGGTACGCGAAAAGATCTGCGAGCAAGTCTATCAGTCGTTTGGTGGCAAACTCTACGAAATCATCATCGGTGGAGCAGCCTTCAACCAAGAGATTGAATCATTCCTGAAACAGATACACTTCCCTTACACCGTTGGCTATGGTGCTACGGAATGTGCCCCAATCATCTGCTATCGCGATTGTTATTCATTTGTACAAGGTTCCTGTGGCCAGCAGGCCTACCACATGGAGGTTCGCATCGACAGTACCGACCCCGTCAACATCCCAGGTGAGATTCTTACGAAAGGGCCAAATGTGATGTTGGGTTACTACAAGAACGAGGAAGCGACCCGACAGGCGCTTGATGCAGAAGGTTGGTTCCATACGGGCGACTTAGGACTGATGGATGCTGATGGTAACGTCTTCATCAAAGGACGTTCAAAGAATATGCTGTTAAGTTCCAATGGTCAGAATATCTATCCTGAGGAAATCGAAGACAAGCTGAATTCGATGGCTCTTGTCAGCGAGAGTATTGTCATTCAGGAAGGTGAGAAACTCGTTGGATTGGTTCATCCCGACTACGATGAAGCACAGAGTCTTGGCCTCAACAAGGAAGATATCGCTTCTATCATGGAGCAGAATCGGCAGCAGCTGAACGAAATCATGCCATCCTACAGCAAGGTTTCCGCGATGCGTATTCATGAAGAGGAATTTGAGAAAACACCAAAGAAGAGTATCAAACGTTTCTTGTATCAGCCGTAACCTGCAAACAAGGATTCATATATATAAATAAGGTACGCGTGCCCCTTATACAGGAGCACGCGTTATTTATTGCTTGCGTTTTCGATTGCGTTTTCGTTATAACAATACTGACGCACGAACGCGACTCAGGGTTTCTGGTGTCATTTGCAGATAACTGGCAATATATACCAGCGGAGCACGCAGTACGACTTGCGGCCAGTGTTTACACATTTTCTGATAACGGTCGGATGCTGTCTCGAAACGTACGAGGTCAGCATGTCTCTGGGAAAGAATCAGACTTTCTTCCAAAATTTTACGATACAGAATCTGTATGTTTACATTATGCATCGCCACCTCTTCAAGTTTTGCCTTCGGCAACGCATAGACGAATGACGGTTCCAATGCTTCTACCTGAAGTTTGGTGGGTTCCTCGCGGAAAAGACTCTCTATACACATAAAGATGGTGTGGTCTTCGCCCAAGTGTTCCGTCAGTTCTTTCCCATTCTTATAATAGAACTGGCGGATTAACCCTTGTTCGAGGTAATAGATGTTTTCACATACTTCTCCCTCACGGAGAATCATTTCTCCCTTGTTGAATTTCATCGGCACAAGAACACTTTCCAAAATGTCCAGTTCGTCATGTGTCATCGTACTGTACTTTCGGGCTAACTCTCGTGCAATGTCTCTTGTTGTAATTGCCAAATCTTTCATTTCGTTTTCCGTCCTTTTTTGTTTTATATTGGATTTTCAGCTGTATGGTTTTATTTAATAATCTAGGAATTCGGATGATGTTTCTTTAATCCAGTTTCAGTACGGCGAGGAAGGCTTTCTGGGGCACTTCCACATTGCCGATTTGCTTCATGCGCTTCTTTCCTTTCTTCTGTTTCTCCAGCAGTTTACGTTTACGCGAGACGTCTCCACCATAACATTTAGCGGTCACATCTTTGCGTACTTGTTTGACCGTTTCACGCGCCACGATCTTCGCACCGATAGCTGCCTGAATGGCAATATCGAACTGCTGTCGCGGTATCAGCTCTTTGAGTTTCTCGCACATCCGTCGTCCAAGGGTGACAGCATTGTCGTGATGCGCCAATGTGGAGAGAGCATCTACGGGTTCACCGTTGAGAAGGATGTCGAGTTTCGCCAACTTGGAGGGTCGGAAAGAGTCGATATGATAGTCGAAGGAAGCATATCCTTTCGAAATACTCTTCAGCTTATCATAGAAGTCGATGACGATTTCGCCCAGCGGAATCATGAAGATCAGTTCCACACGGTTGCCGCTGACGTACTCCTGTTTCACCAGTTCTCCACGTTTGTCGAGACAGAGTTTCATGATAGGACCGATATAGTTGGCATCGGTGATGATGCTCGCACGGATATACGGTTCCTCAATATGTTCTATCATCGTCACATCGGGTAATCCGGATGGATTGTGCACCTCTTTCACCCCACCCTGCTTGTCATATACCATATAGGATACGTTCGGCACGGTGGTGATGACATCCATATTGAATTCACGGTCGAGTCGCTCCTGCACAATCTCCATGTGGAGCAATCCGAGGAATCCGCATCGGAAACCGAATCCCAATGCTACCGATGATTCCGGCATGAAGGTGAGCGAGGCATCATTCAACTGCAGTTTTTCCAATGAAGCACGCAGATTTTCATAATCTGTCGGATCAATGGGATAGACACCTGCAAACACCATCGGCTTCACTTCCTGGAATCCTTCGATAGCTTTCTCGCAGGGACGAGCCACATGGGTAATGGTATCACCCACCTTTACCTCTTTGGCATCCTTGATACCGCTGATGATATAGCCAACTTCGCCTGTAGAGAGCTGCTGACGGGGAATCATATCCATCTTCAGCACACCTACCTCGTCGGCGGTATATTCCATTCCTGTGTTGAAGAACTTCACCTTGTCGCCCTTGCGAATGATGCCGTTTTCAATTTTGAAATAGGCGATGATTCCTCGGAAGGAGTTGAATACGGAGTCGAAGATCAGCGCTTGTAATGGTGCGTCCTTATCACCTGTTGGTGCTGGAATACGTTCGATGACAGCCTTCAGGATATCCTCAACGCCTTCGCCCGTTCTTCCTGATGCCCGTATGATCTCCGAAGGATCACAGCCCAACAGTTCCACTATCTCGTCTTCCACCTCATCGGGCATCGCACTCGGCATATCAATCTTGTTGATGACAGGAATGATTTCCAGGTCGTGGTCGATAGCCATATAGAGGTTGGAGATGGTCTGCGCCTGTACACCCTGTGTGGCATCAACCACAAGGATGGCTCCTTCGCAGGCAGCGATGCTTCGCGACACCTCGTACGAGAAGTCCACATGTCCTGGGGTGTCGATAAGATTCAGGATGTAGCCATCATACTCCATCTGAATAGCGTGACTCTTGATGGTGATACCGCGTTCCTTCTCCAAATCCATATCGTCGAGCATCTGCCCTTCGGTGATTTGGATGGTATTGGTATATTCCAAAAGTCTGTCGGCTATCGTCGATTTACCATGATCGATATGCGCGATGATACAGAAGTTTCTGATGTGCTCCATTCCTTCCTTATTCTGGTTTCATATTTGTATATACGGTCTGTACATCGTCAAATTCTTCGAGTTTCTCCACCATCTTGTCGATGGTAGCACGCTCTTCCTCGCTGACGTCCTTCAGATCGTTGGGGATACGGGTAAACTCAGCGCCCGTCACCTCAAAGCCTTCGCCCTCCAAATGCTTCTGCAAATCGCCAAAGCTGGTAGGCTCAGCATAGATGGTGATTTCGTTGGTTTCCTCATCCTCGTCAAACTCGTCTTCTACGCCGTAGTCGATAAGGTCGAGAATCAGTTCGTCCATATCCAAGCCGTCCTTTTTCTTAAAGGTGAACACTGCCTTGTGGTCGAATAGGAATGACAAACTGCCCTGTGTGCCGAGATTGCCGTTGAATTTGTTGAATACGGAACGTACGTCGCCGACGGTACGTGTCGTATTATCGGTCAGCGTTTCCACGAAGATGGCAATACCATGAGGACCATATCCCTCGTAATTTACCTCTTTGTAGTCGCTCTGGTCTTTACCCATCGCGTTCTTGATAGCGCGCTCGATATTGTCTTTCGGCATATTCTCGCGCTTGGCATTGGCGATGATAGCACGCAATGAGGGGTTCATATCGGGTTCAGGACCGCCTGCCTTCACAGCAATAGCTATCTGCTTACCGATTTTTGTAAATGTCTTGGCCATGTGGCCCCATCTCTTTAATTTCGCAGCTTGGCGATATTCAAATGCTCTTCCCATATTTTTAATGCTTAATTATTCTTTGTTTTTCTCTGCGTAATCTGCGGTTGAACATTACCGGAGTTCGGCATTCAACTGCTGTTTCAGATTGGCAATCAGCTTATTCATGATTGCATCAATCTGCTTGTCGTTGAGCGTCTTCTGCTCATCCTGCAGGATGAAGTTGACGGCATACGACTTCTTGCCTTCCGGCAGGTTCTTGCCCTCATAGACATCGAAGAGTTCAACGCTCTTCAGGAGTTTCTTCTCCGTCTGACGGGCAATCTGCTCGATTTGAGCAAACTCGATATTCTTGTCGATGAGCAATGCGAGGTCGCGGCTGACACTTGGGAACTTCGAAAGCTCGGTGAACAGCACTTCGCTCTTCTTGGTGGCCTTCATCAGCGCATCCCAGTTCAGGTCGGCATAGAATACCGTGTTGTCGATGTCGAACTGCTTCTGCACCTTACGGGCAACGATACCCATTTCCACAAACACCTTGCCGCCACGATTCTTCAGCGTCAGCGCCTTGTCGAAAGCATCGCTGTCGTTCTTCTCCATCACCACCATTCCCTGTGGTACGCCGATGCGACGGAGGATATTCTGCACGTATGCTTTCAGTTCATAGAAGGTTGCCTCTTCGTCGGCATGAATCCACGAACCTTCCACACGCTTACCAGTTATCCAAAGACCGAGGTGCATCTCCTGCGTGTAGGCCTTGATAGGACTGCCGTCTTCACCTTGCGCGAGCTTCTGGTTTTCTTCTGCATCACGCTCAGCATTGAAGTAATAGCAGTTACCAAACTCAAAGAAGCGCAGGTTGGCATTCTTACGGTTGGCATTGCGCACGATGCTCTCCAAACCACCAAACAGCAGACTCTGACGCATTACGCCGAGGTCAGCCGACAGCGGGTTCATCACCTTCACCGACTTCTCTATTGGGAACGCTGTCAGTTTGTTGTCATAGTACGACAGCTTGCTCAACGAGTTGTTCAAGATTTCATTGAAGCCGCAGCCAACGAGTTGTTCGCCAACCAGATTCTCCAGTTTGTGCTTGCGGTCGTTCTCATCGGGCAGCACCAGCGAGGACTTCAGCTGAGTGGGAATCTCCACATTATTATATCCGTATATGCGCAGGATGTCCTCCACCACATCACACGGACGCTGAACGTCAACACGGTAGCCAGGCACTTCCAGTTCCAGTCCTTCAGCATTTTCCGACAGGATCTGCATCTCTAACGAGGTAACGATATTCTTGATGGTATCGTGACCGATGGCTTTGCCGATGAGTGAATCCACATAATCGTATTTCAGCGATACACGGGCATTCTCCATCTTGTTCGGATACTCATCGCGAATCTCCATCGACACCTTGCCGCCAGCCAGCTCTTTACAGAGGATAGCTGCCTGCTTCAGGGCGTAGATGGTGCCGTTGGGGTCAATGCCGCGCTCAAAACGGAACGATGCATCGGTACTGAGTCCGTGACGGCGTGCCGACTTGCGAATCCAGGTGGGATGGAAATAGGCACTCTCCAGCACCACGTTCGTCGTACTTTCATAGGTGCCGCTACCCTTTCCGCCAAACACACCAGCGATACACATCGGCTCTTGTGTGTTGCAGATAGCGAGGTCGTGCTCGCCCAGCGTATGTTCCTCACCGTCGAGGGTGATAAACTTCTTACCTTCATTCTTGTCCTTCACGATGATGTGGTTGCCTGTCACCATATCTGCATCAAAGCAATGTAGTGGCTGACCGTATGCCATCATCACGTAGTTGGTAATATCAACGATATTATTGATAGGACGCAAACCGATGACGGTCAGTTTGTTCTTCAACCATTCTGGCGACTCCTTCACCTCGCAGCCGGTGATGCTCACACAGGCATAGCGCTTGCAGGCCTCGCTGTTCTCGATGGTTACGTCGATATTCAGGTCGTGGTTATCAACCGTAAAAGCATCGCATGTTGGACGATGCAACGATGTCTCCATTCCGCGAGCCTTCATCCAGGCATACAAATCACGAGCCACACCATAGTGAGACAGCGCATCCGAGCGGTTGGCGGTAATGTCAATCTCTATCACCCAGTCGCTTTCCAAATGATAGTATTCAGCCGCCGGCTGACCCACAGGAGCGTCTTCAGGCAATACGATGATACCGTCGTGCGAGGTACCCACTCCGATTTCGTCTTCTGCGCAAATCATACCCAGCGACTCAACACCGCGCAACTTCGACTTCTTGATTTGGAACTCCTTGTCGCCGTCATAGAGCACACAACCCAAATCGGCAACGATCACCTTCTGACCAGCTGCCACATTGGGAGCGCCACACACAATCTGCTGTGGTTCGCCCTTACCCAAGTCAACGGTTGTCACATGCAAGTGGTCGCTGTTGGGATGTGCCTCACAGGTGAGCACCTTGCCCACATACAGTCCTTTCAATCCTCCTTTAATTGTCTGTACTTCTTCCAGAGCACCAACTTCCAAACCGCTGGAGGTCAATGCCTCAGCCACTTCTTGCGGCGTCATGTTGAAGTCAACATACTCTTTCAGCCATTTAAATGAAATGTTCATATAATGATGATTTTATTATCCATTTACTCTAAAACCTTGCAAAGGTAGTGAAAACCGAAGACAATACAAAATAAAATCCTATTTATTTTTATTGTTAAGGTGCATCCTACCTTCACGGCCTATGGACGTAAAGGTACGAATAAGTGAGCACAATGCAAAATAAAAACGGAACTTTTTATTTTCATTGTCGAACGAGAGTACCTTCGACCGAAGGTCAAAGGTACGAATAAGTGAGGAGAAAACAAAAGAAAAACCCAAATTTTCTTTTATTGTCGAGCGAAAGTTCCTTCGAGCGAAATTCAAAGATATAAATATGTGGGGAAGCTTTAACTGCTCTTCAGCCATAATATATTTCACTCACCCATCCCCTTGACATTTACATCGTAGGATTATAAAGCAGCAGAGTCAAAACAGTTTTCAAAATCGTATATATATGCATTTTGATTACTGTATTTTTTGAAATGTAATGCAAAATTTTGAAAAATAGACTGACAGACTGACAGAACACCGATAAACACAGGGCCTGCAGTCTTGAAAAGAGTGACAGAGACTGACAGGAGACTGACAGGTTTTGGAAGGTAAAAGGTATGCTTTTACACAAAATTCTCTAGAGAATTTGTTGCGAAAGCTGTCCTCTTACAAAAAATTCTCTAGAGAATTGTGTTATTAAGAAAAGTGGCTGAGAAATGATAGTTAAAGGAATGATTTTTATTATGTTACAAATTGAATATCAGCTTATTACGTTGTTTTTCAAATAATGATAAAAATGGAGGTAAAAATGACAGAAACGGGCAGAAATAAGACTGAAAAATTGGTGAAAAGAGCACATAATGGGGTAAAAATGTAGAAAAAACGCTTATAAATGCCTTTTTTGATGAAAAACAGAATGCATATAATTGCACAAAATGGCATATTTATACAGTAACCTTAGGCTATTTCTTTCATTTTGTCAAGATATTTCCTGTCAGTCTCCTGTCAGTCTCTGTCAGTCTTAAAACGGCGTAACTTACTGATATACAGGATTCCTGTCAGTCTGACAGTCTATTTTTCAAAATTTACCTGCGCGCACGCGTGAAAGACCAGCATTTACGTTCAACTTGCACTATCTTTGCGACATTTTCTTGAGAATTATGGTTAAACTTTATTTTTCTTTGGAAGTTTTTCCTTTGGGGGAACGATAACAAAAGAACATAAAACAAAAGATAGAGCAAAATTATTAGGCAAAAATGTTGTTGAAAACGGAAACAAATCTGAAAATATAAACTCATAACGTTTTTCAGGTGCAGGAAATGGTGCAGGATATTTGTTCTATGGTGCAGGAAACGGTGTAGGAAATATTTCGTAATCGTCTGATAATCAGTATCCGGTGCAGGAAATGTGAGATTTTTATCAATTCGTTTGGTAAGGAGCTATTTGGTTCGGTGCAGGATAAAATGAAGGATTAGGTGCAGGATAATTCACAAAAAACTGCACCTAACTTCTTGATAATCAGTTTAGGTGCAGGATGGAAGGATAAAAATATGTTATGCTATAGATAAGGGGAACAGGAACATTGAGCCAAAGAGTCAAGTGCCTGCAATCATTAGAAGCAGCCACCTGATTATACTATTATTGCGAGAATCTTTTTCATTCCTAAAAAAAGAATTACCGCTTATCGAACACCAATGTTCCAAAAGACTCCGATTGTTCAGTTAGAGTTTCTTTTCTGGGGTCATACTTCAACTTTTCGTTACCAAAGTATTCATGCGTCACTGTGACATTATTGCCTGAGCGTTTCCAAGTAAAATTTGACGGAGGACATCCTTGAACAACAAAGAGACCAGTATTGTCAGAGTTGAAGATATAAGTGTCGTGGGTTCTACTGCAAAAGTATCTTCCCACGAACACGTCTTTCTTCTCTTGAACTTTTGTTGTTTCACTTTTTGGCTCTTCTTGATTTTCTATAACTTCTGCTATTTTATTTGCATCCTCGTTAATTTCTATCTCTTTATTGTCGCCAATAAGAACTAGTGATGCGTATGGCGGTAAGCCTGGTGATGCAGTCCCCTTAAGATAAACGCGAACTATGATTTTGTTAATCCCAGGGAAGTCTTCTTTGCCCTTGTTGATGAAGTAATCCTGCAAGAGTTCGAGACTGTCTCTTTGCAATGGACTGTTAATCTCGATGTTATATACAAGGTTCTGTCCTGGAGAAATATGTCCGCTGCCAGATACACGGGGTTCGTCTGCGCTTACAAGTTTGTACTCCGGCAGGTTGACATCCTCTGCGGCTTCTGGTTGAGCGACTTTGTTTCCACACGCAACAAATAATAATGTTGCAAAGGCAAATAATATTTTTGTTTTCATAATCTCTATATTTTTTATTACCAATCCTCTACATTTGTAGGCTGACTTTCTTTGATATGCTTGTTTAAGTAGTCCAAATATCTTTTCGCAAGATTAAGACAGTTACTGTTTGAATTGACAAAAGCCATCGCATAACTTTTCTTATGGTCAGACTTCTCATTTAAGGGGAAGCAGTCCTTAACATATACCATACGATTTTCCACTAATGAGCCACCAGATGTCTTTAAGACCTGATATTCTTGAATCTTAACAGAGAAACGAATTCGGTTAGGCTTAAATCGAATATCAAAATGGACATTTGCATTTATCTTATTATATTCTCCGAAGCCAATAAATTCACCAACACCAGTAACTTTACCTTTATAAATGACTCCATCCTGTGGGCTATTGGTCTCTATATCTGCTCTCGTTGAGTTGCTTATGTTGAAAGCATATACAATAAAATCGAATCCAATTTTCCTTAATGTTGGAATATCAACACTATCAGTTGTTTGGAGAATGTATACGTATTCAAAACTTCCATCGGTGTTTGTTTTGTACATCCCTTTATCTCTAATAGCAAGAGCCCATTTGGTATTGTTGCTATTCATCAGCTTGTTCCAAGACTCAATGTCTTCTTGCAGTTGTTCGCAAGTATAGAACTGCGCTTTCGTGCTTATGCCCAATGATAGCATTAAGGTAAGCAGTAAAATAATTTTAGATTTCATAGGCATTTGTATTATTAATTTATATTCGTTTGAAATAGGCAGAAAGAAAACGTGAGCAATCTACTTCGCTTACGTAATCTGAGGTATTGGGGATAACCTAATCATCTTAAACGAGTAAATGCCCACGCCAAACGGCGTGAACTATCTACTTCAGTTCTTGATGATTTCTTCTAATTCCCCAATTATCAGATTACAAGAATCAAAAGTGGACGTTCAGTCTTATGTCAAAATATTTGTTTTATGTTTCCATATGCAGTTATGTTTTCATTATCAATATATTTTGAAACCGCACAAAGCGGAATCCGTTGCAAATATAATGATTATTTTTGTAAACAGGAAAAGAAAGACTAAAAAAACGAAAAATAATTAGGAATTAAGTGGAAGCGGCCCGAATATTGAGTCAGGAGTCAAAACCTGAAAATACCAGAAAAGATTTGGAAGTTTCATGGAATGTTTCTAAATTTGCAGCATAAATATAGCAACTATGGAAAAAAGATACGATATTCCAGAAGAAAAAAAGGAAATGGCAAGCGAACCGACAGCATATAGAACGTACGGAGGAACTGCCAGACCAGTATTCACATCTTATCAGATGCAAATATTGGAAATCATTTCACGTGTAAAATCTGAAAAAGAAATGGCAGACATTAAACAGCTTCTGGCTCAGTATTTTGCAGACAAAGCCGAGGATGCCATAGATAAACTATGGGAAGAAGGCACTATCAACGATTCCGTGATTGAG
>CADCPZ010000095.1 GCA_902803475.1 uncultured Prevotellaceae bacterium | reverse complement strand
GAACTGGCATTTGTCGTAAATGGTCCTTTGAATCATATAGGAAGTCTATCCAAAATTTATCCAAATATAATGTTGGGTGCTACCATCATCCTTGTCGATGGACTAAAAGATCTTAATAAATTCTTTGAGGCTTTTGATTATCCTGCGTCCAAGATGGCTACATTCTTAGTGCCTTCTAGTATTCGAATCCTTATACAGTTTGGAGCAGAACGACTATCCTCACTATCAAAAAAAATAGATTTCATTGAGACGGGAGCTGCAGCAATCTCACAGGCCGATATGCAGTCTTTATGTCAGATATTGCCAAACACACGTCTTTACAATACCTATGCTTCAACAGAGACAGGCATTATCAGTTCCTATAACTATAATGAAGGGAAATGCCAGGCGGGCTGCTTAGGTAGGCCAATGAAACATTCCCAAATTATCATTACTGAAAAAGGGTTAATCGCATGTAAGGGCAAGACATTGATGACTGGATACCTCGGCGATCCTGAGCGAACAGCATCAGTTTTAAAGGATGGCATTATCTACACGTCAGATATAGGAATACTTGATAAGGAAGGAATGTTGCACCTAAAAGGCAGAGAAGACGATGTGATAAATGTTGGCGGTTTTAAGGTCGCACCTACGGAAGTGGAAGATGCTGCACTTTCACATCCGGATGTGAAAGATTGTGTTTGTATTCCTGTCGAACACATAATTACCGGAAAGGCTTTAAAACTGCTGGTAGTAATGAAAGATGGAAAAGAACTGAACCGAAAAGAATTGGCTCTTCACCTGAAGACTAAGTTAGAAACTTATAAAATACCTCTCTTATACAGTAAGACGGAAAAAATCGAGCGCACTTTTAATGGCAAGATCAATAGAAAATACTATATTAATTCTGACCATACTACTAACACTTAGCGTTCGAGCAGCAACGGCTCAAATAAAAGGGATGGTTGTAGATGCCACAGATAATTCTCCTGTGGCAGGAGCTACCATTAGTGATTTCTATGGACGGGTGTTGGCTCATACCAAGTTAGAAGATGCGAAATGTCTTTTCCTAAAAATAGTGAAGTGAATTGGATAAAAAAATGAAATGTATTCAGGACTTCGCCCAACTAAAAACGGGAGAATGGGTTCTTTGTAATGATGCGTCGCGAAGGTACTCACGCTCGAAAATGCTCAAATAAATTTGGCATTTCGCTTGACTTGCACTTTCTTTGCGACTGCGTCGCGAAGGTTCTCACGCTCGAAAATGCTCAAATAAATTTGGCATTTCGCTCACTTAATCGTACCTTTGCACCCTAAAATTGTAAAAAAGAAGATTATATGCCGTATTTATTTTCATCAGAGTCTGTATCTGAAGGACATCCCGACAAAGTAGCTGACCAGATTAGCGATGCGCTGTTAGACCAGTTTTTGGCTTACGACGAACATGCACGTTGTGCCATCGAGTCGTTTGTGACAACAGGTCAGGTCGTGATTATGGGTGAGGTACGATCAGATGTTTATATCGACCTGCAGACGATTGCCCGCAAGACCATCAACCGCATAGGTTATACCAAAGCAGAATACCAGTTTGACGGTAACTCCTGTGGTGTGCTCAGTGCCATCCATGAGCAGAGTACCGATATCAATCGTGGTGTGGACAATGGTGATGCCGACAATCAGGGCGCTGGCGACCAGGGAATGATGTTCGGCTATGCCACCAACGAAACAGAGAACTTTATGCCCGTCAGTCTTGACTTGGCACATCTGCTGATGCGCACACTGGCCGATATTCGTAAGGAAGGAAAAGTGATGACCTATCTTCGTCCAGATGCCAAGAGTCAGGTAACGGTGGAATATAATGACGATGGTGTTCCCCAACGCATTGACACCATTGTTGTATCTACACAGCATGACGAATTTGCCAACGATGCCGCGATGCTCGAACAGATACATGCTGACGTACTCAATATCCTGATTCCTCGTGTCAAAGAGCAGATTCATTCCGAGAAGGTTTTGCGTCTTTTCAACGATGAAATCAAGTATTTTGTGAACCCTACTGGAAAATTTGTCATTGGCGGACCACATGGAGATACGGGATTGACTGGACGTAAAATCATCGTAGATACCTATGGTGGGAAGGGTGCACACGGAGGTGGTGCCTTCTCAGGAAAAGACTCCTCAAAGGTTGACCGTTCTGCCGCATACGCTGCACGCTATATTGCCAAGAATATGGTTGCGGCAGGTGTTGCTGATGAAATGCTGGTACAGGTGAGTTATGCTATTGGAGTGGCTAAACCTGTGAATATCTACGTTAACACCTATGGTCGCAGTAGAGTCAATATGAGCGATGGTGCCATTGCAGAGAAAATTGCCAAGATGTTCGACCTGCGCCCAAAAGCTATTGAACGTACATTGAAATTGCGCCAACCCATGTATCAGGAAACAGCTGCATACGGTCACATGGGCAGAAAGTGTGAAACCATTACCAAAACTTTCACCAGCCATTATCACGAGACCAAGACGATGGAGATAGAACTCTTTACTTGGGAAAAACTCGACCGTGTTGATGAGATCAAGAAAGAATTCGGATTGTAAGTTGAACCGTGCCCGTTAGCCAACACCTCACACAGAACGATTCTGTTGCTGCAACACAGCAACAGGCTACGTTTTATACCCACGGACAGATTACACGGACGTGGGGTGGCTTGTCGCCTTATCAGGTATTAGGCAAACTGCCACTCGACGCCACAGAGCAACAGCGCGATTCTGCCATCAGAGCAGCATTCCGACCGGGTGTTACCCATTACAACAATCGCATCGATACGCTGAAGACCTTTGGTGTTCAGATAAAAAAAAGAAAGCGACTCTCCGAGATGGACTATCGCGATTTGGACATGAACTACTCCAAGGACACGCTGTATCAGGCAAATATTAGTATGGGACATAAAGGAGTACTGGGCGATCCTGCACCCTATTCCGTCAGCTCCGATAACACTATCACAGGCTTACTGATCGGTTGTTTTATTTTGGCGATGATAGCCCTTGCTCATTCGTGGAATTTCTTAGTACGACAGTTAAAATACTTTTTCTATATGCCACGCAATGTGGCAAACATCACAGAAACATCCAATGAGATTCGTTTCCAGATGTTTCTGGTATTTGTGACTGCCTTACTCATTTCCATTTTATTTTATTTCTACTCCACCCATTTTATGAATGGGGAGTATATCATGGAGTCGCAGTTGGCTGTGATTGGCATCTACCTGGGTATCGTAACAGCCTATTTCACAGCAAAGGCTATCCTATACAGTATCGTGAACGGAGTCTTTTTCAATAGTAAAAATAACGAACAATGGTGGAAAACATTTCTCTTCTTACAATCCATAGAAGGGGTACTTCTTTTCCCCATTGTCTTGTTGCAAGTTTATCTTGATATTTCAACATTAATCACCCTTATTTACACCATTTCTGTTCTGGTTTTTGTTAAAATACTGACATTTTATAAGTGTTATGCAATCTTTTTTAAAAGAATAGAGCGCTTTTTACAATTTATTTTGTACTTTTGTGCGCTCGAAGTGATACCCGTATTATCATTATGGGGAATTTTGATGATAACAGGAAACTATTTGAAAATAAAATTATAGGACAGAAATGGTAAAGAAGATACTGATTTCACAACCCAAACCGAGTAGTGAGAAATCACCCTATTTCGATATTGAGAAGGAATACGATGTAGAATTCGTGTTCCGTCCTTTCTTTAAAGTAGAAGGTTTGACCGCCAAAGAGTTTCGCATGCAGAAGATTTCTGTGTTGGATCATACGGCTGTTGTCTTCACTTCGCGCCACGCAATAGACAATTACTTCCGTCTGGCAAAGGAAATGCGGCTGAATATCCCTGAGACCATGAAATATTTCTGCGTCACAGAGACCATCGCTTTATATATCCAGAAGTATGTACAGTACCGCAAGCGCAAGATATTCTTTGGTAGCACAGGTAAAATCGACGACCTTGTGCCAACAATGGTGAAGCATAAATCAGAGAAGTATCTAGTACCACTCAGCAGCGTTCACAATGACTCAATCAAGGAATTGCTCGACTCTAAGAAGTTGCAGCATACTGAGTGTGTCATGTATCGTACTGTCAGCAACGACTTTACGAAAGAAGAAATTGATGGTTTCGACTATGACATGCTGATTTTCTCCAGTCCTACAGGTGTAAACGCATTCAAAGATAATTTCCAGGACTTCAAACAAGGCGACATTAAGATTGGTGCTTTTGGGCCAGCTACTGCGAAGGAAGTAGTCAATCTTGGCTACCGACTTGATATCGAAGCTCCGTCAAAGGAATATCCTTCCATGACCAGTGCTTTGAAGGCTTTCCTGAAGGATGGAAAATAATCGCAAATTCTGATGTCTGCAATCCGTGCTTTCACATTCAAGAAGGAAGAGCGGCTCTGCAGCAAAACGCTGATAGACAGACTCTTCAATGGCGGAAAAAGCCACTCGTTGGCTGCTTTCCCGTTGCGAGTTGTATATATGGAGCAAGACAACTATGGCGAAAAGCCTCAGATACAGGTGCTGATTAGTGTTCCAAAACGTTGTTTCAAACTGGCTGTCAAACGTAATCGTGTCAAACGCCAGATACGCGAAGCCTACCGCTTACAGAAACACATGTTGCTGGATACATTGAAAAAGAAGCCAAACAGTATGATGATACTGGCTTTTATCTGGCTTGATACCCAACTATACGCATCTGAAGAGGTGCATAAAAAGGTAGGAAATCTGTTGGAAAGAATTAGGGAAAAGGTATGAAAATCATCGGTTTCATCACGAAAAAGGTATCAAAAGCTATCGTATGGGGCCTCTTATTACCGATTCGATTTTATCAGGCTGCCATCTCTCCCTATACACCCGCATCGTGTAGGTTTACGCCTACTTGTTCCGAATACGCTCGTCAGGCACTTATCAAACATGGACCTGTCAAGGGTTTGGCTCTTGCCGTCTGGCGCATCCTTCGGTGCAATCCCTGGGGAGGCAGTGGCTATGATCCGGTTCCATGAGAGGGAGCCTTAGGTAAGGCTAGGAAAATCTAGGAAATCCTAGGAAGACCTAGAATATCCTAGGAAAAAGATATAACAACAAAAAAAATACAACAATGGCAAAAAACTTTGTAGAAGAACTGAAATGGAGAGGTATGCTGGCACAGATTATGCCAGGCACAGAAGAACTCCTTCAGAAAGAAATGGTAACAGCCTACCTCGGTACCGATCCGACTGCTGACTCTTTGCATATCGGACACCTTTGTGGTGTTATGATGCTTCGTCATCTACAGCGTTGCGGACATAAACCCATCATCCTTGTCGGTGGTGCGACAGGCATGATTGGCGATCCCTCTGGCAAAAGCCAGGAACGTAACCTGCTGGATTCCGATACCCTCTATCACAACCAGGAGTGTATCAAAAAACAGGTTGCTAAGTTCTTGGACTTCGAGGCGGAAGGTCCAAATGCTGCCGAAATGGTCAACAATTACGACTGGATGAAGGACTTTACCTTCTTGGATTTTGCACGTGAGGTAGGTAAGCATATTACCGTAAACTACATGATGGCTAAGGAGAGTGTTCAGCAGCGTCTCAATGGTACGGATCGCGACGGCCTGTCCTTCACCGAGTTCACTTACCAACTTCTGCAGGGTTATGACTTCTTGCACCTCTATCAAGCAAAGGGTGTAAAACTTCAATTAGGCGGTAACGACCAGTGGGGCAATATGACTACTGGTACGGAATTAATCCGCCGCACCCTTGGCAATGAGGCAGAGGCGTTTGCTTTGACCTGTCCGTTGATCACCAAGAGCGATGGTAAGAAGTTTGGCAAGACAGAGAGCGGTAATGTATGGCTCGACCGTAACCGCACCAGCCCTTACCAATTCTACCAGTTTTGGCTGAATGTCAGCGACGAGGAGGCAGAGAAATACATCAAGATATTCACCAGCCTTGACAAGGAGACCATTGATGCACTGATTGAAGAACATCGTCAGGATCCTGGTCGTCGTATCTTACAGAAGCGCTTAGCAGAAGAAGTCACCGTGATGGTACACTCTCAAGATGATTTGGAGATGGCGAAGGAAGCCAGCAATATACTCTTTGGAAAATCTACCAAAGAGAGCCTGCTGAAACTTGATGAACAGACCTTCTTGGACGTCTTCAATGGTGTACCCCGTTTCCAGTTGGGCAAAGACCAGTTAGGTGTACCTGCTGTAGAGTTGTTTACTCGCGACGATGTAAAAATCTTCCCCAGTCGCGGTGAAATGCGCAAGATGGTACAGGGCGGTGGTGTTTCACTGAACAAAGAGAAGCTGACCGCTTTCGACCAGGTTGTCACAACCGACGACCTGATTGATGGCAAATACCTGCTTGTACAGAAAGGAAAGAAAAACTACAACTTGATTGTTGTTGGATAAAAACGGGCTTTCGTGAAATAAGAACATAAAGGTACTCCAAAGAGAGTACCTTTTTTGTTGATTATCTGATTTTTATTTATTATTCCTCGGATGGTGTTCCAAGATTTCCTGCCGAAGGGTGGTCGTATCTATGTGGGTATAGATTTCTGTGGTACTGATGCTTTCGTGTCCCAACATGGCTTGAATGGCACGCAGATCGGCCCCTCCCTCAAGCAGCGAAGTAGCAAAGGAATGGCGCAGGGTATGTGGTGAGATGGTCTTTTTGATTCCTGCCATCACAGCGTATTCCTTGATCATAATGAGAATCATCGTACGGGTGAGATGAGAACCACGACGGTTCAAAAAAACATAATCTTCCTCACCAGGCTTGACCTTAATCTCATATTTACGTACCTCAAACCATTTCTCCAGTTCATCAATGGCTTTGTCGGAGATGGGCACAAGTCGTTCCTTGGAACCTTTGCCCAAGACACGCACATACCGCTCTTCGACATAGAGGTTGGAGATTTTCAGGTTGACGAGTTCCGACACACGCAACCCACAGGAAAAGAGCACCTCGATAATCGCACGGTTGCGCACCCCTTCCTTGGTGGTCGTGTCTATCACAGATTCCAGTATATCAACCTCCTTTGTAGAAAGAACCTCTGGCAAGTGGTCACCTGTCTTAGGCGATTCCAAGAGTTCTGTGGGGTCGTCTTTCAGGTAGCCGTCAAGAACAAGAAAACGATACAGAGAACGGATGCCACTGAGGATGCGTGCCTGTGAAGATGCAGTAATGCCGAGATCGTGCAAGGTGGCGGAGAAATGCTCCAAATCATCCAATTTTACCGCTAACAGATCCTTATCATTTGCCTGGAGATAACGATCTAGTTTCTCCACATCACGCATATACGCTTCAATGGTATTCGGTGAATATCCACGTTCCAGCTTCAAATAACGTTGAAAGGCTTTCGCAAATTCTATATTAGTTTTCTTGGCTTTTCCCATAAAAATAAGTACTTTTGTCCCTGCAAAAGTACAAAACTTCTTTGAAAAATGAAAATACTCATTATGAATGGTCCCAATTTAAACCTGTTGGGAACTCGCGAGCCAGGAGTCTATGGTCATGAGACGATGGACACTTGTATGAAAAATCTGCGTGAGCAATATCCTGATATCACCTTAGAATATTACCAAAGTAATGTGGAGGGTGAGTTGATCAACAAACTGCAGGAAGTGGGATTTACATATGATGGCATTGTGCTGAATGCTGGAGCCTATACCCATACGTCTATCGCATTGCTCGACTGTATCCGGAGCCTGAAGACACCGGTCATCGAGGTACATATAAGTAATGTTCACGCGCGAGAGGATTTCCGTCATCAGTCTGTTATCAGTGCAGGATGTAAAGGAGTGATTGCTGGATTTGGATTAGATAGTTACAGATTGGCTGTAGAAGCGCTGAAAATTGGGAATTGAGGAATATATAAATCATCATATTGAGCCGGAAGGAGACTACCTCTATCGGCTTTGGCGCGCCACAAACGTGCAGTTGTTGCATGGACGGATGGCAAGCGGACATCTGCAAGGTCGGTTGCTGAAGATGTTGGTAGAGATGATCCGTCCACAATATATCCTTGAGGTAGGCACGTTCAGTGGCTATTCTGCCATTTGCATGGCAGAAGGATTGAAAGAAATCGCCGCCCAATCTCCCTCTTTAAGGGAAAAAGAAGAGCGAAAGATCATCACCTTTGAGATCAACGACGAACAGGAAGAGTTTACGCGCCCATGGATAGAAAACTCACCTGTAGCTGAATATATTGATTTCCGTATCGGTAATGCCATCACGGAAGCACCTAAGCTCGGTATGACATTCGATATGGCATTCATCGATGGTGACAAACGAACCTATGTGGAGACATACGAATCTGTGTTCTCTCTGATGCGATCTGGCGGATTCATCCTTGCCGACAACACCTTGTGGGATGGTCATGTATGTGATCCTGCATACGACCACGACCAGCAGACGCTGGGTATTCGCAAGTTTAACGATTACGTATCAAAAGACCCGCGTGTTGAGGTCGTTATTCTTCCTATGCGTGACGGATTGACAATGATTAGAAAAAAATTGTAAAATATATGCAAGAAACAAGACAAAACAGAATTGCAAGACTCTTACAAAAAGAGTTAGCTGAAATATTTCAAGGACAGACACGCATGATGCGTGGTGTGATGGTAAGTGTAACACGTGCAAAGGTTTCACCAGATTTGAGCGTGTGTACTGCTTATCTGAGCATCTTCCCCAGTGAGAAGGCTGACGAGCTGTTGGAGAATATCAAGAAGAGCGAGAAGTCTATTCGTTATGAACTGGGTACACGCATCCGAAATCAGGTTCGCATCATACCCGAATTACGCTTTTTCATCGATGATTCACTCGATTATATCGAAAGGATTGACGAATTACTTAAAAAATGACCTTTCCATTCTATATCGCCCGCCGCTACCTGTTCTCAAAGAAGAGCACGCATGCCATTAATATCATCAGCGGAATCTCCGCTGTAGGAGTGGCTGTGGCTACGATGGCATTGGTGGTGACGCTGAGCGTATTCAACGGATTTAGTGATTTAGTGGCCACCTTCTTTACTTCCTTCGATCCACAACTGAAAATTGTACCCGCTAAAGGTAAGACAATGCCTGCTGATGCACCAGAACTGGACAAGGTGAGACAACTGACAGCTGTAGAAGTCGCCACAAATTGTCTGGAAGATCAGGCACTCGCCGTTTATCAAGACAAGCAGGAAATGGTAACGATAAAGGGTGTAGATGACAATTTCACGGAACTGGTCAATATCAAAGACATTCTGATGGGTGACGGTGTTTTCGATCTGCATGCTGCCAACCTGGAATATGGTGTCATTGGCATCCGCTTGGCACAGACATTAGGTACGGGAACAAAATGGCGCGACTATCTGCATATCTATGCGCCACGCCACGAAGGTCAGTTAGACATGACAAACCCTACAGATGGATTCGTAGAAGATTCATTATTATCGCCTGGTGTTATTTTCCAAGTGAAACAGGCGAAATACGATAAGGCACATATCATCACTTCTATCGGCTTTGCCAGTCGTATATTTGAACGACAAGGTGAAGTTTCCTCTTTGGAATTAAGACTAAAAAGCGGCTCAGATATCAGCCAGGTAAAGGAAGATATCAAGCAAATTTTGGGTGACCAGTACAAAGTTGAGGACCGTTACGAACAACAGGCTGATACTTTCCGCATCATGCAGATAGAAAAAGTGATGGCCTATATCTTCCTGACATTTATCCTGATGGTTGCCTGCTTCAATATCATTGGCTCTTTATCCATGCTTATTATCGATAAGAAAGATGATGTTGTCACACTTCGGAACCTGGGAGCTACAGACAAGCAGATTACACAGATATTCTTATTTGAAGGACGAATGATTTCTGCAGCAGGAGCAGTAATTGGTATCATCCTTGGTCTGTTGCTATGCTTGTTGCAACAGCAATATGGTATCGTAAGATTGGGGAGTGGTTCTGAGAATTTCATCATCGACGCCTATCCTGTCAGCGTACATTATACCGATGTACTCATTATTTTCATCACCGTCATGCTGGTTGGTTGGCTGGCCGTCTGGTATCCAGTCCGTGCTATCAGCAAACGACTGACGAAATAACCCTTAAACTAACTGGAAGAAAAGATAGCCGCATGGGCTATCATGAAACATTATTCTAAGTCGATATGGCGCACGTTGATGTCTTCATGGAGGAAGATACGGGCACTATCTTTGAACTTATCTGAATTTTCAGTAGTAAAATACTGGCAACGTCCGTTTTTGGTAATCTTGTTTTCGATAGACGGATGACGTTGTAAGTAGGATTGCAGACTGCCCGCCACATACTCACTTTGTGGAACAATGCGCACACCAGGTTGCACATATTTCAAAATCTTCGGCATCAATAACGGATAATGTGTGCAGCCGAGGATGATGGTGTCAATCTCAGGATCGAGACGCATTAATTGGTCTAATCGTTTCTTGACAAAATAATCGGCACCAGGACTATCGGCTTCATTGTTTTCGATAATCGGCACCCATAAAGGACAGGCGACTCCTGTGACAGACACATCAGGATGGAGTTTCTGGATTTCCAGACGATAGCTATCACTCTTGACGGTTCCCTCTGTAGCGAGGAGTCCCACATGACGGCTTTCTGTCAGGTCGCCAATGACTTCTGCTGTTGGACGGATGACACCCAGTACACGCCGTTCTGCATCAATGACAGGCAAGTCGCGTTGTTGGATGCTACGCAGCGCTTTTGCTGAAGCGGTATTACATCCCAGAATGACCAGATGGCAACCTAACTCAAAGAGTTTCAGTACCGCCTGACGGGTAAACTGATAGACGACCTCAAATGAACGTGAACCGTATGGAGCACGAGCATTATCACCCAAGTACATATAATCATACTCTGGCAGCAATTGTCGGATGCCATGAAGGATGGTCAATCCTCCATATCCGGAATCAAACACGCCGATAGGTCCTGGTTGTTGAGAAAGATTCATTGGAAATTGAAAATTTTCTCTTACTTCAACAAAGTTATTAACTGTTGGGTAATATCCTCCCCCATGCTTTCTTTGATATATGGTAAAGCATGATTGTCAGTATTCATGACAAAAGCATAGCCATTGCGTTCAGCAATCGTTCTGATGGCATCAGCCAATTGTTTGTGCACTGGCTCTAACGCATCTTTTTCTGCTTGTTTAAGTAGCCGCTCCGACTCTTCTTTGAAAGCAATGTTACGTGCCATAAAATCCTGCAACTCTGCCTGTCGCTTTTTCAGGATCGTTGGTGCATAATTTTGCATACCTTCCAGGAAATCCTCATATTTCTGGTTAAACTCATCTTCCGAGCGTTTTGTCTCTGCCTCATATTTGGATTTCAATTCCTGAATATTCTGCTGTGCAAGGGCATAGGAAGACATGGATGTGAATACCTCCTGATAGCTGAAGTATCCAAACTTCATATCCTGTGCTTGAACATTGAGCGACATCATAGCAAAAAGGCAAAACAGTACCCATGTCTTACCTAAAGTTTTCACGCCATTACGGTTTATTCTTTTGTATTCCATCTGATTACTGTTTTGCCTTTTATCAACTTTTTAGTCACTTCGCTTCATAAAATTATTTAGCGAGACGTAAGTTGATTTATTTCTTTTTATTCAGTTCTGCTTTCACTTCAGGGGTTACGTCCTTACTAAATGCATCATTGATATAAAGGGGTTGTCCACCATTCTGTTCCATGATATAGACATATCCGCCAGCCTTAGCAACGGCAGCAATCGCTGCACGAACCTTTTCAAGGATTGGGCCGAGTTTTTCCTGCTGAGCTTTGCTGAAAGCCTGCTGATTGTCCTGAGCTGCCTGCTGAATCTTTGTATAAAGCTCCTGAAGAGCAGCCTCTGTCTCTGCCTGCTTGGTGGCATTCATGGTACTCTTGGTCTTATCATACTCATCGGCTTTGCGCTGCAGCTCGTCCTGCATCTCTTTGAGGTTTGCTTCGTACGTCTTACCCAGTGCTTCCAGTTCTCCCTGAACCTTGATGGCTTCAGGCAAAGAGGTCAGCAGAGCTTGAGAATCAAGGTGACCAAATTTCTGTGCGAATGCTGTCATCGGTGCAATGAACAGCAACATTAAAATCAATTTTTTCATGTTTTTTACTTTTAACTTGTAATGATAAATATTGTTTCTTTCTTATGATGCATTATTACTGATATCCCAGTTTCTGTAACACTTCATTGCTGATGTCAATCTTCGGAGAACCGAAGATGATACCGTCATTGCCAGCACGGTTAATGACCATACTATAGCCACGCTGTTCGGAGATTTCCTTAACTGCCAGATAGATTTCCTCCTGAATTGGGGTAATCAACGAGGTACGTTTCTTAAACAATTCGCCTTCTGGTCCGAAATACTTGCGCTTCAACTCCGATGCTTCCTTTTCTTTGGCAACAATCGCTTCTTGACGCTTTGTTTTCTGTTCCTGTGACAAAAACACTACCTCGTTCTGATAGTTCTTATACATCGTACTCGCTTCTGTTGTGAGTGCCTCAACTTCAGCCTGCCACTTTTTGCTTACCTGATTCAACTGCTCGTTGGCACGTTCATAAGCAGGAACGTTCTTTAGAATGTATTCCATGTCTATCAGCGCATATTTCTGCGCACTTGCCGTTATCGCTGCTACAGCAAACAGGCATATCATCATCAACTTTTTCATATTTCTTTTTTTTGCTTTGACTATTTATTTCTTGTGGGGTTTAATGAGAGCTGTGGAAATTATGCTTGACGCATCATCAGAACTCCTGACCCAATACGAAGTGGAATTGGCTGCCCCCCTTCTTTCCAAAGACCTTATCGAAGCCGTATGCCCAGTCGATACCCATCATACCCACCATTGGCAGGAAGAGACGAACACCGATACCAGCAGAACGTTTCATTTCGAACGGATTGAAATCCTTTGTTTCATGCCATGCATTACCTGCCTCCAAGAAAGTCAAACCGTAGATAGTGGTGTTACCCAACAGGAACGGATAACGTAATTCCAGCGTGAATCGGTCATAGGCATATCCTTCATATCCATATGGTGTAAGTGATCCGTTTTCATAACCACGCAAACCTATCGTTTCCTCTGCATAACCTGTAGAGTAACCACTCATACCATCACCACCCATATAATAGGTTTCAAATGGTGATTTCTTGTATTTGTTGTAAGAACCCAACAAACCGAATTCCACTCGTGTCATCAGCACAAAGCACTTGGTGGCACTCGTCAGGGCCGTAAAGGTTCTTGCCTTGAATTTCCACTTATGATATTCTACCCATTTGTATTTCTCGCCCTGCTCAGTCTGATAGGATGGCGACTGTGGATCTGTGGCTAGATGTTCATAGTCTTTATTATCCCAAGCCGACCATGGTGGCGTGATAGACAACGATACCTCAAATTCAGAACCACGTCGTGGGTAGTACATATTGTCCGTAGAAGAACGTGATAGCGATACATTCAAGTTCAAGTTGTTAGAACTACCATTGCTCATAAGGAAGTAACGCCAGTTCTTCATCTGATAACGGGTGTAGCCCAGTCGCAATGTCAGCATGAAATAGTCATCCGGCCAGCGTAAACGCTTGCCCCATCCGATATTCAAGCCATAGAGTTTCACCGACTTGTCTGGGTCATAATAGTTCTCGTAATTGTTATAATAGTAGTTCGATGTTCCGTAGCCACCGATATAGTTGGCGTATGAGTTCATCCAAGCATTGTTATAGTAGTTGCTCGACACGTCGGTCTGTTTGGAGAAATAGGCACCCACACTGAACTGAATGGGGCGCTTGCCACCAAACCAGGAGGTAGAGTATGAAGCATTATACGACTGGTAGTAACTACCATTCGTCTGTGCGCCTAATGAGAGCACCTCACCGTCACCTATAGGCATGATACCACGATGTTCGGCATTCTTACGGAAGAGATTCCTCATAGAAAAGTTGTTCAACTTCAAGCCAACACGTCCGATGACACCCGTCTGTCCCCATCCGAGAGAGAACTCAATCTGGTCATTCGACTTCTGTACCAGGTTCCAGTTGATATCTACAGTACCCGTCTCATAGTCGGGTACGATTTTCGGTTCAACCTGCTCTGGATCGAAATGACCTACTGTTGCCAATTCACGGGCTGAACGTGTTAATGCTTCCTTAGAGAACAAATCGCCGGGCTTGGTACGCAGTTCACGACGTACCACATTCTCATACAGTTTCGTGTTACCATTGATGCGTACATGGTTGATGTGAGCCTGTTGACCTTCTGTGATACGCATCTCCAAATCAATGGAGTCGCCCACGACCTCTGTTTCCGTTGGCTGTAGGTTGTAAAACAAATAACCATTATTCCAATAGAGGTTACCCACAGCGTCCTCGTCGCTCGACAAACGTTTGTTCATCAGTTTCTGATCATAGACATCTCCTTTGCTCATACCCAGCACCTGACTTAGGTAGTCGGTGGTATAGACAGTATTGCCCACCCATGTGATGTTGCGGATAAAGTATTTCTGCCCTTCATCTACCTTGACATAAACATTGACGTGCTTGTCATCAACATTCCACACACTGTCTTCCAAGATTACAGCATCACGATAACCATACTGGTTATACATATCGATAAGGTTTTTCTTATCTTCTTCCCAGCGTTCTGGTGTAAATTTCTTCGACTTAAAGATATTGGAGAACTTGCCTGCTTCATGGATCTTGGCAAATGCACCTTTCGAAAACATATTTCCTTTTAATTTCTTATCGGTGAGTTGCTCATTGCCTTTGATGATGATTTGGCGTACCTTCATCTTTTCTTTCTTATCTACTTCAATATCAAGAATTACCTGATTCTTGTTCGAAACATCATCGCGCTGGTAGATGTTGATTTCCGCATTTTTATAACCTTTGTCATCAAAATAGCGTTTGGCCAACACCTGTGCACGAGAAATAATATTGGGGGTTACCTGACCACCTTTAATAAGACCGATTTTATTCTCCAAGTCTTCTTTCTCCGACTTCTTCACACCCATATAATTGATGGTTGAGATACGTGGACGTAAAGCCAGATGGATATGCAGATACACCTTGTTGCCAACGATAGAATCGGCTGAAATCGATACCTCGGAAAACAATCCGTGTTTCCAATAGCGGTTAACTGCTTGCGTTATCTCCGGACCTGGAATTTCTATCTGCTGGCCGACAGAAAGCTTTGAAATTCCCGTCAGCACATAATCCTCATAGTTGTCAACACCAGATGCCGTCAGACCACCTATAATCAATTCCTGTGGCAAACCGGCATAAGAAATCTCTGGATATACAATCTTTTCCTGTGCAGATACTGATGAAGGCAACAGAGCAAGCAGGCAAAAAGCCACTAGGCCTTTTCCCATTTCCGCTACCTTATTATATATATGTGTAATTATCATCGTTATGATTGGTCGTTTGTCATTTGTTGTTCTCTTCTGCGCTTACCTGTGCTTCTGTCTTTCCAAATCGGCGCTGGCGCTTCTGGTAGTCTTCGATAGCACGATGAAGGTCTTCCTCCATGAAGTCGGGCCAATAGGTATCGCAGAAATACAGCTCTGAATAGGCTATCTGCCACAACAGATAGTTGGAGATGCGCAACTCCCCACCCGTACGGATAAGTAAATCTGGATCGGGCATAAAGGCGGTCGTCATCGCATTGGACACCGTCTGTTCGTTGATCTCCTGTGGGGTTATCTTTCCACTGACAGCTTTTTCCGCTAATATTCTAACTGCCTCAGTGATTTCCCAACGGCTGGAGTAGCTCAAAGCTACCACCATCGTCATCGCTTCGTTCTGCGCTGTCTTGTCCATCGTCTCCTGCAGCTTCTGCTGCACATTCTCAGGCAGGCGTTTCATATCGCCTATGACTCGGAAACGTACGTTATTCTTGATGAATAGCTCGTCTTCCAGAGAAGAAAGCACCAAGCCCATAAGGGCTGCCACCTCATCAGACGGACGGTTCCAGTTTTCTGTGGAGAAGGTATAGAGCGTCAGATATTTTACACCCAAGCGTGTACACTCCGATGTGATTCTTCTCACCGTATCCACACCAGCCTGATGACCATAGCTGCGCGGTTGGTTTCTTTCTGTTGCCCAACGTCCGTTGCCATCCATGATGATGGCGATATGCTGGGGGATACCTTTTTTATTCATACTCATTGTGGCATGTTCTGCATTTAGCCATGAAACTATAGGTAAGTGTCAGTTGTAGGGCAGAATAGCAGTCTGTATTCTTAAACGGTCCGCTACTCTTCACGTAGTACGGGTCTTTTGAACCGTCTAACTCATCACTGAGCGAGAAGTGTATTGCCCACTCCAAGCCTACGTTCATGCGTTCGTTGATCTTATATTTCAGACCGATACCAATCGGGATATTGGCGGTGAAGACACTCTTTTTGTCGTCACGACCAGTATTCACGTATGTAGCACCGATACCTCCAAAGACAAATGGGCTGAGCCGCTTCGCACCACGATAATCACGTCCTGTTCCATAGGGCAGGAAGTTGTATTCGTATGTAAGGCTGACATCAATAAGGGTATTGCTAAACTCATAGGGTGAGTCAACATAATCGGGATAATATGTCTTGACATCTTTCGAACTGCCTTTTAGTTTGCCGTAGCTGGCAGAAAGTCTGATACCATTATAGGGATTGAAGATATAGCGTGCCAACACCGTTCCCATCGGTTGCAAATCTTTTATCGGAGAGTTGTTGTAATCACCTAAATAGCCCATCATGCCTACGCCGCCTCCTATCTCCATACGATATTCTGGATCATCTTGAGCGTTGACGCATAAAGGAAAAAAGGCGAAAAGGTAAAAAGGAAAAAACCATCTTACCGCAACCTTTCTCATGCTATTCTTCATCTTTATCTTCACCTTCCTGTTTTACTCGTATTTAAATTATCTCCCTCTTACCTTTAAAAACTCATTTTGTTCCTTTGTCCATCCCATACGGTTCAGGCGTCCGCGCCATATCTCACCACTTTGTCCACAGACAATCCAAATGAAATTCTGACTATCAACGGTAGCCGTAAATACATTGCTGCTACTCATATCAGTAGGCAACGCATAGTCGGGTTTCTTCCAAGTGATACCACCATCCTGTGAGTAGTAGAACGAATCAAATCCTTTCTTCGTGCAGGCTCCTACCCCACTGCCACCCATCGCGAGCAAACCATTATCGTAGCCCATGATGACCAGATTGGCCAGTCTTGGCAACGCATAATTGTTGTCGTCGGCGATATCTACGAAGGTCCAAGGATAGTTGCGGTGGTATTCTGAATATTCCACCAACTTCGTCCACACGACAGCAGTGGTGTCGTTGGGATATGCTTCTTCATCTCTCAAACCTGTCATCGCCACCATGTCAATGTCATCATTAGTCTTCAGCGGCTGATAGGTATAGCTGATCGCATTGAGAGGCAACAGTTCCTTGCCTTCGTCCATGACGTCGGTGGTCCAAGAGACACCATCATTTCTCGATACCATCATACTACCATCCTGACCGATAGCATACAACTCGGTCGTGCTGGCAGCAACCAGTTGTTTCAGGTCGCTATTGCTACCCATAACAGTCCATTGCCCTGCATTCATCCGCAGAACCTGTCCTGCATTCAACACAAACACGTCATCACCGCGTGTCACCACGTTCTTATAGACGTCGGCATCAAAGAGCTGGTCACTTGCCAGCCAATTCTGCCCGTCTTCCTCTGCCGTCTGGTATAACTGTGTCTGCACACCATTGAAACCAAACAGATAAACATTGCCTCCTGCTGCAAACGCTTTCATCGCCTGCATATTGGCAAAGAGGTTGTTGGTTGACAGCTTATGCCAGTTGAAATCATCGCCTTCCTGCTGGTGAACGTTAACCTTCACAGTGTAGCTGCGGTAATAATTACCACTCTGCGACAGTATCTGGAACGTACGCGGATTGGAAAAATCTACCGAGTCGGTTGCATGATAATAGAACGCGCTGTCGTTAGCAACATTCTTCAGATAAATCTGACCGGAGTTCCTGGTCGTGATGCTCAGTAGGATATGCTTTGCATCTGTGCCACAGGGCAGCGAGTCTGGGTTATAAATCAGGTTGTTTTCCTGATCTATATAGAAATCATAGTCGCTGACGGTAACCGTCTTCTTATAGATACTGTCTTGTCCTTGCGACCCTGTGGTATGAAGATACTGGTTAGCTGCCGACAACGAGAATCCGGTGATACCTGTGTCATCGTAGGTGAGGTATGATATATTGTCGTCATCGCCCATACATGCTGCGAAAACGAACAACATACTAAGTAATCCAACCCAAGAAATATACTTTTTCATCATAATCTAACTATCGATCGTTTAAACATCATGCGACAAGTATTGTGTCCGACAGCCCTCGCTTCGCACAATTATCGTGCAAAGGTAGTGAGTTTTTCTCAAAAAACCGCTTTTTCACCTCTTTATTATACAAAATATGGATTAAATGGTTGTTTTTTAAGTTTGTTTTAGAAAAAAGGAAGGCCGCAAGAGTAATCTCCTGCGACCTTTTCTCTTTTTCTTCGTTTTTAGTGTATGTTCGTGTAAGTTAACATCACCACACTCAGGATGGTTGTAATCAGTAACCCCACAATCATAACTGTTGTTTCCAAATCCATATTTACAATCTTTTTACCTGTTTTATTCGCTGCAAAGGTATATACTCTTTTGAAATGAGAAGCCTATTGGTTAGATTTTTGAAAAAAAATGCTATTTTTTTGACTCATATCAAAAATTATTCGTATCTTTGAAGCCGAAACCAATATATCAACATCCATGAGAAGATGGCTATTGATTCATTTGTTACTGTTGACATGCACCATCGCATTTGCGCAGGATTCATACTATATGAATCAAGCTAAAAGCTATATGCGTGATGCAGAATATTACCAAAAACAGGCTGAAAGCTATGAACGCGATGCTTCTTATTACCAAAGAAGAGCACAAAGCTATATGCGTGATGCAGAATATTATACTCGTCAGAAGAATTTTGACAAAGCTAAAACCTACAACCAATGGGCACAAGACGAAATGGATAAAGCTAACACACGAATGAGATGGGCACAAGATGCTCGCGATAAAGCTGCTACACGAATGAAGTGGGCACATCAAGCTATGGATAAAGCTAAGAGATAATTACTCTATATTGTTTAACCAAACCTAAAAACAAACATGAAAAAGTTATTAACATTTGCAGTTGCACTGTTTGCCGCATTCACCATCACATCTTGCGGCGGTACTGATGATCCTGAGGCAGCAAAGATGCTGACCGATTTCGAACAAATGATCGACGACTACGACAAGATGGAAGTTGATAAGTCAAACGTATCCTCTTTGTTGGAGTTAGCAGAAAAAGCACAGGCTATCGGTGAAAAAGCTCAGGAATTCACCGCTAAAGAGAAGGATATGTCGTCTGCTCAGATTTCTAAATTCGAAGAGTTGGCAAAGAAATTTGCTGAGATCTCTGAGAAGAAAACTGGTGACATGAAATAATCCTGTTTGCAACAACAACTTAAAAGACCTTCCAGCTGGAAGGTCTTTTTTTTGATCGAAATGATAAAAAGACGAAAAACATAATTATAAAGAGAGAGGGTATATCTTTTACGATACACCCTCTCTTAATATAGGATTGCAAGATTTTACAATTTCGGACCTGCAGCGACAAGAGCCTTACCTGCCTCGTTGCCTTCGTACTTCTTGAAGTTTTTGATGAATCGGCTTGCGAGGTCTTCTGCCTTCTTGTTCCACTCTGAAGCGTCTGCATAGGTATCGCGTGGATCGAGGATGTTGGTATCAACACCTTCCAACTCTGTAGGAACTTCGAAGTTGAAGTAAGGAATCTTCTTGGTAGGAGCCTTCAGAATAGCGCCACCGAGGATAGCATCGATGATACCGCGAGTATCCTTGATAGAGATACGCTTGCCTGTACCGTTCCATCCAGTATTTACGAGATATGCCTTTGCACCGCTCTTCTCCATGCGCTTTACAAGCTCCTCAGCATACTTGGTAGGATGCAGTTCGAGGAATGCCTGACCGAAGCAAGCAGAGAAGGTAGGAGTTGGCTCTGTGATACCACGCTCTGTACCTGCGAGCTTGGCCGTAAAACCAGAGAGGAAGTAATACTTGGTCTGCTCTGGATCGAGGATAGAAACTGGAGGCAGTACGCCAAAGGCATCAGCTGAGAGGAAGATAACATTCTTTGCCGCTGGACCAGCGCTCTTGCCGTTCACTTTCTGTGCAATCTTCTCGATGTGGTTGATTGGATAAGATACGCGGGTATTCTCTGTTACGCTCTTGTCAGCAAAGTCGATTTTACCAGCCTCATCAACAGTTACGTTCTCCAGCAATGCATCGCGACGAATAGCGTTGTAGATATCTGGTTCGCTCTCTTTGTCGAGGTTAATTACCTTTGCATAGCAGCCGCCTTCGAAGTTGAAGACACCTTCGTCATCCCATCCGTGCTCATCGTCGCCAATAAGGAGACGCTTCGGGTCGGTAGAAAGAGTGGTCTTACCTGTACCAGACAGACCGAAGAAGATAGCGGTATTTTTGCCTTCCATATCGGTATTGGCAGAACAGTGCATAGAAGCGATACCCTGCAACGGCAGATAGTAGTTCATCATGGAGAACATACCCTTCTTCATCTCACCACCATACCACGTGTTGATGATACACTGCTCACGGCTGGTCGTGTTGAAGGCTACACAGGTCTCTGAGTTCAAACCCAGTTCCTTGTAGTTTTCAACCTTTGCCTTAGAAGCATTATAGATAACGAAGTTTGGCTCAACGCTCTCCAGTTCCTCTGCTGTAGGCTGGATAAACATATTCTTAACAAAGTGAGCCTGCCAAGCAACCTCAACGATGAAACGAACACGCAGACGGGTTGCCTCGTTAGCACCGCAGAAAGCGTCAACTACATACAGATCCTTGTTACAAAGCTCCTTGATAGCGATGTCCTTAACTGTCTTCCATACCTCCTCGCTCATGGGGTGGTTGTCGTTCTTATACTCTTCAGTTGTCCACCATACCTTGTCCTCGCTCTGTGCATCCATCACGATGTACTTGTCCTTAGGTGAACGACCGGTGTAGATACCCGTCATCACGTTTACTGCATCAAGCTCTGTGTTCTGACCTTTGTCAAAACCTGTCAAGCCGGCCTTTGTCTCTTCCTCAAAGAGGAATTCATACGATGGGTTGTGTGCTATTACGGTAGAACCGGTAATGCCATACTGTGTTAAATCTAACTTTGCCATTTTTTGAATGTATTAAGATGTTATTGAATTTTTTCTCAAAATGCACACCGACCATGCAGAGTGCAATTCTACTAAATCGGCTGCAAAATTACACATTATTTATGAAATAACAAATGTTGAAATGCTATTTATTTTCTTTTAACCTTCCATTTACCAGTGAAATTCCTAAAAATATGTAGTATTCATTCATTTTTTGTTAGTTGGAGGTGGCAAATAAGAAATAAAATACTATCTTTGTCCCCAAACTTATAACTTACCGCTATGAAAGTAATCAATTTCTCAGAAAAAAACAGTGTCATCAATCAGTATATGGCACTGTTGCGCGACAAAGCCTATCAAAGAGGTCGCATGGTGTTTCG
>CADCPZ010000094.1 GCA_902803475.1 uncultured Prevotellaceae bacterium | reverse complement strand
GTATCATATCTTTTACACGTTAAATTTTTGCAAAAGTAGTAATTTTGCGGGAAAAAAGCCGTAAATTTGCAAAATTATTTAGAAGATATGATATTACTTCATATTTAACTTCCTGTTAAGATAAAGATATGGGCTGTATATTAAATATTGAGACGAGCACAGATGTGTGTTCCATAGCTGTCAGCCAGGACGGAGCCTGCCTCTTTGAACGCACAGACCATAGTGGTCCGAACCATGCGGTGAAGTTGGGACTGTTCGTTGATGAGGCTTTGGCATACATCGACTGTCGCGATATCCATCTCGATGCCGTAGCAGTGAGCTGTGGACCAGGTTCCTATACGGGTTTGCGCATCGGCGTGAGTATGGCGAAGGGTATCTGCTTCGGGCGCGATGCCAAGCTGATAGCTGTGCCAACTTTGGAGCTGTTGTGCGTGCCTGTATTGCTGGAAGCCCCCTCTAACCTCTCCACTGATGGGGAGACGATAAAAGAACCGTTGCTTTGTCCGATGTTGGACGCGCGGAGAATGGAGGTGTATGCACAGATCTTTGACTATGCGCTGAATGAGATCCGTCCTATTCAGGCAGACGTGGTGGATGCTAAGACCTATAAGGCGTTCTTGGATGAGCATCCTGTGTATTTCTTCGGTAATGGTGCTGCGAAATGTATGGATACTATTCAGCATCCGAATGCGCACCTTATTAAGGATATAGAGCCGTTGGCCCGCAACATGATGCCGTTGGCTGAGAAGCGGATGATGCAAGGACGTTTCGAGGATGTGGCATACTTCGTCCCGTTCTACCTCAAGGACTTCGTAGCGAAGCAGGCTAAGAAGCTGATATAGAGACCCACCCCCGGCCCCTCCCTGTGTAGGGAGGGGAGAGAAGCGAAGAGAACGAGGGAGCGAAGGGAGCGAGGATAGAAAGTGAAATTGTGAAATTGTGAAATCGTCAAATTGTATAATAAGATATTGTGAATATAGAAGGATTAGATTACAACACACAACGTGAGAAGTTGATTCTGCCTGAATACGGGCGGGAAGTACAGAAAATGGTTGATCATGCCATCACGATTGAGGATCGGACAGAGCGTCAGCACTGCGCCGAGACCATCGTGCAGATTATGGGCAAGATGCTGCCGCAGAACAACAATGAAGACCATGAGCAGATGCTGTGGGACCACTTGGCTCTGATGAGCGGTTTCAAACTCGACATCGACTATCCGTATGATGTGACACAGGCGCTGAAGATAGCTTCCAAGCCAGAACCGCTGGGCTATCCGATGACGAACATCCCTGTTCGTCACTACGGAAAGATGATGTTTGAGGTGTTTGAACATTTGAAGACGATGCCGGAAGGTCCTGAGCGCGACGAACTGGTGCGCATCACAGCCAACCAGATGAAGCGTTCGTTGATGCAGTGGGGTCACGGATCTGCCGATGATGAGAAGGTGGCTTCCGACTTGGCACGTTTTACTGATGGTGTCATCCAATTGGATTTGAGCACCTTCAAATTTGAGAAGATCAACGAGCGTGAGTTGAAAGAAACACGCCGTAAGAAGAAATAACCGGATATGGAGTCATTTATCATCGAAGGCGGACACCGTCTCAGCGGAACCATTGTGCCGCAAGGAGCGAAGAACGAGGCTCTGCAGGTGATTTGTGCCACCTTGCTCACCAAAGAGGAAGTGCGCATAGACAATATCCCTGATATCCTCGATGTCAACAACCTTATCAAACTGTTGGCAGATATGGGTGTGAAGGTCACATGCCACTCGCGCCATGACTATTCGTTTCAAGCTGATCAACTGGATTTGAAATACTTGGAGAGCGATGAATTCGTCAAAAAATGTTCATCCTTGCGCGGCAGTGTGCTGATGATCGGTCCGCTATTGGGGCGCTTCGGCAAGGCGATCGTGGCACAACCTGGTGGCGACAAGATTGGTCGCCGCCGATTGGATACCCACTTCTTGGGTTTCAAATACCTGGGTGCGAAATTCGTCCATATCGAAGAGCGCAACGTGTTTGAAATTCAGGCAAAGCAACTGAGGGGAACCTATATGTTGCTTGACGAAGCTTCTGTGACGGGTACCGCCAATATCATTATGGCTGCAGTCTTGTCGAAGGGTACTACCACCATCTATAATGCGGCCTGCGAACCCTATATCCAACAGCTCTGTCACATGCTCAATCTGATGGGGGCACGGATTAGTGGCATCGGCAGCAACCTGCTGACGATTGTGGGGGTCAAGGAGTTGCATGCAGCGAGTCATCGTGTATTGCCCGATATGATTGAGGTAGGTTCGTTTATCGGTATGGGTGCGATGATGGGTGACGGCATCCTCATCAAGGATGTGTCGGTAAAAGACTTAGGGATTATCCCTGCTGCTTTCCGTCGGCTGGGCGTGAAAATCAAAGTAGAGGGTGATGACCTGTGGATACCCAAGCAGCAACACTATGTCATCGAGTCGTTTATCGACGGTACCATTATGACCCTCGCAGATGCACCTTGGCCAGGACTGACGCCAGACCTTATCTCCGTGTTGCTGGTGGTCGCAACGCAGGCAAAAGGCAGCGTGCTCTTCCATCAGAAGATGTTTGAAAGCCGTTTGTTCTTTGTTGACAAACTCATCGATATGGGTGCGCAAATCATTCTCTGCGACCCCCATCGGGCTGTTGTCATCGGCCATGACCGAAGGAAAACCCTTCGTGCCGGACGCATGACAAGTCCTGATATCCGTGCAGGTATTGCCCTGCTCATTGCTGCGCTGAGTGCAAAAGGCACCAGCCGTATTGCGAACATCGCACAGATAGACCGCGGCTACGAGGATATCGAACATCGTCTGAATGCCTTGGGCGCGAAAATTCAACGTGTAGATGATTAAGTACGAGGAAGTATATAAGATTGGACGCATAGGGAAACCACATGGTGTCAAGGGTGAGACGACATTGCAGCTCAGCGATGACGTCTTCGACCGTGTGGATGCAGATTACCTCGTGGTGGAGACAGACGGCATCCTTGTGCCGTTCTTCTTCGAGGAATACCGATTCCGTTCCGACAGCGTGGTCCTCGTCAAGTTCTGCGACATTGATACGCTGGAGCAGGCGAAGGAACTGACGGGCTGTGATGTGTATTTCCCTCGTTCGTTGTCGGACAACGATGCGGAGGCGATGACGTGGAGTGCGATTGTCGGTTTCCAACTCGTAGATGCAATATATAATAAGGTGGTGGGTGAGATTACCGCTGTCGATGACTCCACGCTGAACGTGCTGTTTGAAGTGACAACCACCGACGGGCGCGACATCCTGGTGCCTGCATCAGAAGAACTGATACAGGAAGTGGATACTCAGCAGCGTACCATCTATATAAACATTCCCGAAGGAATATTAGACTTATGAAGAAACAACAGATATGTATTTTGGGCAGCACAGGCTCTATCGGCACACAGGCGTTAGATGTCATCAACCAGCATCCTGACCGCTATGAAGTGTACTGCCTGACGGCCAATAACCGCTGGCAACAACTGGTGATGCAGGCACGCATCTTCCAGCCCGCAGCAGTGGTCATTGCCAACGAAGACCACTACGACAACGTACGGGAGGCTCTCGACGACCTGCCTGATATTAAAGTGTATGCAGGTGCTGAGGCGCTGAACCAGATTGTGGAGGCCGAGCCTATTGATATGGTGCTGACGGCAATGGTGGGTTTCGCGGGACTCGATCCCACGATTCATGCTATCAAGGCACGCAAGAAGATTTGTCTGGCCAACAAGGAGACCCTCGTTGTTGCAGGCGAACTGATCTGTCAGTTGGCACAGGAATACCACGTTCCCATCCTGCCAGTTGATAGCGAGCATTCTGCTATCTTCCAAAGCCTTGTAGGCGAGGGCGACAACGAGATAGAGAAGATTCTGCTGACTTGTTCTGGAGGCCCGTTCCGTTTGTTCGATGATGAACGTATCAAGACCGTTACGGCTGCCGATGCCCTGCGTCATCCCACATGGGATATGGGTGCGAAGATTACCATCGACTCTGCAACGCTGATGAATAAAGGTTTCGAGGTCATCGAGGCGAAATGGCTTTTTGGTGTCCCTGTCGACAAGATACAGGTGCTCGTTCATCCGCAGAGCATCGTCCATAGCGCCGTACAGTTCTGTGACGGTAGTGTGAAGGCACAGTTAGGGGTTCCTGATATGCGACTGCCCATCCAATATGCGTTCTCGTTCCCTGAGCGTCTGTCCCTGAACGGCGACCGTTTGGATTTGTTTGCGAGTCACTCGCTGGAGTTCTTCGAACCAGACCTGCAGAAGTTCCGCTGTCTGGCATTAGCGTTTGAAGCTATCCGTCAGGGTGGAAACATGCCATGTGTGCTTAATGCCGCCAACGAAGTAGTCAACGAGGCATTCCGCAAAGACCGCTGCAGCTACCTGCAGATGGCTGAGATTGTGGATAAGACGATGCAACAGGCTACGTTCGACAAGAACCCGTCGCTCGACACCTATTTCCAAACGGATGCTGAAGCACGCCGCATCGCAGAAAGCCTGTTGTAATTCGCTACGCTCATGGAAGTAAAAGTGGAAGTTAATTCGCTACGCTCATGGAAGTTAAAATGGAAGTTAATTCGCTACGCTCATGGACGATAGAATTCGCAAATAGAGTAACTGACGTCCTTGGTCCAAGACCATTAACTCCCTAAACCGAAGGTTTATAACTCCCTATTTAACTTCATCTTTAACTCCCTAAAAATTGAATAAAATAAAAATTATATTGATGGAAATATTTTTAATCAAAGCATTACAATTCCTGCTCGCCATTTCGTTGCTGGTACTGTTGCATGAAGGCGGGCACTTCTTCTTTGCCAAACTCTTTGGCGTTAGAGTAGAGAAATTTTATTTATTCTTCGATCCCAGCATTTGGAAGTGGAACGGTAGTATCTTTAAATGGAAGCCCAAGAAGAGCGACACCACCTACGGTGTGGGTTGGCTGCCGTTGGGAGGCTACTGCAAGATTGCCGGTATGATTGACGAGAGTATGGACACTGAACAGATGAAGCAGCCTGAACAACCCTGGGAGTTTCGTGCGAAACCTGCTTGGCAGCGCCTGCTCATCATGGTTGGCGGTGTGCTTGTCAACTTCCTGTTGGCACTGTTCATCTATTCGATGGTGCTGTTTACATGGGGTGACAGTTATATCCCGTTGAAGAATATGTCGATGGGTATGAAGTTCAACCAGGAGGCAAAGGCACTGGGTTTCCAGGACCACGACATCCTTGTAGGAACAGATTTGGGCGAGTTCAAGACTTTCGATGGTGATATGTATCGCGACCTTTGCGATGCCCATCGTTGCGACATCATTCGCAACGGTAAGGCGATGAGCATCGATATGCCGGGTGAAATGAACCTGCTCGACTTGGTGAAGAAACAACCGCCTTTTGTCAGTCCGTTTGTACCTGCCGTCATCGACAGCGTTCCGCAGGAGCCGAAGTCGCCGGCAGTAGCCATCGGCTTACAGAAAGACGACAAGATTCTCGCCATCAACGACCAGCCTATCGACTCATGGACAGCTTTCAACAGTGCCATCAGTCGTCTGAACGATGAGTTGACCGATGCGAAGACACCTGCTGACTCGCTCCGTATGCGTACCATCAGTCTGGTTTATCAGAAGAAGGGTCGTGCAACGGCCGATACAGTGAGCACCACGCTGACTTCCGATCTGAAATTGGGCATTATCCAACGTGGCATCCTTGCATACTATGAACCGGTAACCGATGAATACGGCTTTTTTGAAAGCTTCCCAGCAGGAATCAAATATGGTTGCGACATCCTCTCTGGCTATATCAACGACCTGCAATATCTGTTCTCAGCCGAAGGCGCGAAGTCATTAGGAGGCTTTGGAACCATCGGCGGCTTGTTCCCTGCTACATGGGACTGGCATCTGTTCTGGATGATGACAGCTTTCTTGAGCATCATCCTCGCCTTTATGAACATCCTGCCGATTCCTGCGCTTGACGGTGGACATGTGCTGTTCCTGCTCTATGAGATTATTTTCCGTCGCAAGCCCAGTGAGAAGTTCATGATTTGGGCAGAATATATCGGTATTGGCATCCTGCTCCTCTTGATGATTGTTGCCAATCTGAACGATATTCTGCGGTGGTTGCACATTATGTAAGGAGCCGAACCCTCCCAAAGGGATGGGAGTTGTTTCGTTGAAGAAATACGGGCGTTCGTTGAATAAAAATCAACGGACGCCTTTTATGATGTACTTTTGTAGGCAATTCTTATCGTATCAAACAACTACATTCGAATATGAAGAAAATTTTATTATTGGTCTTATTGATGATAGGTACGTGTGCAAGCTATGCCGACGACTACACCTATCCTTATCTGGTATTTGAAACAGCCGGCGGTGCAAAGACATCGGTGACTATCAGCGAAGGAACCATTACTATCGCTGACGGACAACTGACCATCGGCGGTCAGACTTTTGCGCTCTCTGATCTGAGTAAGATGTACTTTTCTACTACAACAACGGGAATAGCGGAAGTTGCCGTTGACGATAACCTGAACGATAATGGTTGTGTCGATGTCTATGACCTCAACGGTCGGAAGGTGTTGAGTGAAGGCGACAGTGAGAGCCTCTCGTCATTACCCAAGGGTATCTATATCGTAAAGTCAGGCCGTAAAACGTATAAAGTAGCAATCAAATGAAAAAGATATATGCACTCCTCTTAGCCCTCTTGCTGACGATAGCAGCAACGGCACAGACCTTGAAGGTAACAGAAGGTAATGTGACCTACCTGTTTCCTGCAGCGCAGGCAGGCGAGATGACATTTACAGACGGTACCACGCTCACCATCATGAACAAGGCATTTACACTGAGCAATGTCAATATGACCATCGACAATACTGCTGTTACCGACAACAGCGTTGCTGTTGTCTATAGCGGCACCACTGCAACCGTTACCATTGCCGGTAATGTGGCACAGTATGTTGATGCCGATATCAACGGGGCGCATGTCAATCTCACACAAAGCAGTCTTGTGGACGATGTCGTAGGCGAGATTACCTATAACCTCAGCGGCGCTTCCACCGACGGTGAGTTCTATCTTTCCGGCTCCTACAAAGCTACGGTAGAATTGAACGGGCTGACGCTGGCCAACGTGACGCCTTATCAATCGGGTGCAGCCGTACATATCCAGAACGGCAAGCGCATCAAGGTGAAGGTGGTGACAGGAACGACGAATACGCTTGTCGATGCTGCTAACGGTTCACAGAAGGGTGCCCTCTATATCAAGGGACATGCGGAGTTTGCCCAAAAGGGAACGCTCAACGTGACAGGAAACGTGAAGCACGGCATCAAGACGGGTGAGTATTTTTCGATGAAGAATGCAACCATTCACGTAACGAAGGCAGTCGGTGACGGTATCAACTGCGGACAGTTCTTCCAGATGGCCAGCGGTACCATCCATATCAGTGGTACGGGCGATGACGGCATCCAGTGTGATATCGATGATACCGAGACCTATCCCAACGGTACGGGTGAAACGACCGACCATGAGGAAGAAGATTCCGGAAATATCTATTTGGAGGGCGGCACAATCAATGTCAGCGTAACGGCTGACGCGGTCAAATGTATCAAGTCGGAAGGTGATATGCGCATCAGCGGCACCACCATCGTAGCCTCTACCAGTGGCAGTGGTGTGTGGGACAGCGACAAGGTGAAGACGAAGGCAGCCTCGTGTCTGAGTGCCGATGGTAATATGACAATCAGTGGTGGAACGCTCACGCTCACCAGCACGGGAGCAGGCGGCAAGGGTATTAATGTCGATGGCAACTTCACGGCTACGGGTGGTACTACAACCATCAACACATCGGGTAATGCGGTGGTGGCCTCTTCAACGGGTGTTCTCTCTGTTGTTACAACATCCAATCAGCTCGACAGATACGACAGCGACTACAAGTCATCTCCCAAGGGTATCAAAGTCGATGGAGCAATCACCATCAGCGACGATGCTGTCATCAACGTCACCACTACAGGAGCAGGCGGTGAGGGTATCGAGTCGAAGACCCGTATAGACATCACGGGTGGACAGACTACGATAGTTGCCGCAGATGATGCCATCAATGCCTCCTATAATGACGACACCAAGAGTATGACAAATGCAGGCGACTTCACCATCACGGGTGGTTATCTCTATGCTTGTTCAACGGGCAACGACGGTATCGATGCCAACGGGAATGTCTATATCAAGGGAGGACTGGTCTATGCTGTTGGTTCAGGTGGGGCAGAGAAGTCTATCGATGCCAATACAGAGGAACAGAAGAAGCTCTATATACAAGGTGGTACGATTATCGCTGTCGGCGACTTGGAGAATGGGGCATCGATTAGTGGAGGCACCTGTAAATATACGACCTCATGGACGGGCAACAGTTGGTATGCGCTTTACAATGGCAGCACGCTTGAAGCAGCCTTCTATACACCAACCAAGAGTTCGTCAGGCGGTGGCGGTGGCGGTGGCTTCCCTGGCGGAGGCAGTAGCAATATGAAACTCATTGTCTATACTTCGTCAACACCTACCTTGAAGTCTGGTTGCACCATCAGTGACGGCACTGAATATTTCGGTGGAAAGGCGAAGATAGGAGCCACCGTCTCTGGCGGCAGCAATGTTTCTCTGAGCAATTACTCCAGTGGAGGAGGGAGATGGTAAAACAAAGAAGGAGACCCGCAGGTCTCCTTCTTTGTTTTATTCCTCATCTGGTGCCTGATCAATCAGCTCCATGAACTGATCGAGTTTCGGCGTGATGATAATCTGGGTGCGGCGGTTGCGCTGCTTGCCCACCTCTGTGCTGTTGGTAGCGATGGGGTTGTACTCACCACGACCACCTGCCGTCAGACGCTTCGGATCAACACCAAACTTATTCTGCAGGTACTGAACCACACTGGATGCACGCAGACAAGAGAGGTCCCAATTGTTACGGATGTTCTCACGTGTGATGGGCACATTGTCAGTGTTACCCTCAATCAGTACGTCATAATCCTTGTAGTCCATGATGATCTTCGCAATCTTCGACAATGTCTCAGCGGCACGGTCGTTGATCTCATACGAACCACTCTTATACAGCATGTTGTCTGCCAGTGAGATATAGACAACACCCTTCAGCACCTGTACGTCAACCTCTTTCAGTTCCTCCTTCGACAGCGAACGTGTCAGGTTGTTTGTCAGTACCATGTTCAGAGAGTCGCTCTTGCTCTTCACTTCAACCAGATGACGGATATACTGGTTTGACTCGTTGATTTGGTCAACCAACTTGTCAATGCTGATGTTGTTCTGGTTGGCATTCGTCAGACTCTTGTCCAGCGACTGCTGCAGCAATGCATAAGCACTCTTCGCCTCTTGCAATTGTTCCTCCAGACTGCTGATGCGCACCTGGTTGGCTGCCAGCTGCTCTTTGGCATTCTGGTAGTCGGTCGTCAACTGTTTATTCTCGGTCTGACAGTTCTGCAGTTCCTTCTTGCTGGCACAGCTCGTTGTCAACAGACAAACGGCAGCCACAGCGAAAACAATCGAAATCTTTCTCATAATCTTTTCCTTTTTATTATTAACAGGTAATTTTTTGCGCTGCAAAGTTATATGCATTAGACTCATACAAGCGCAAAATGTTTTAGTTGTTTAGGTTATTTTAACCCTTATAGCCCTTCCTTACCACACATTAACACCTAAAACACGCGTTTTTATAACCATTTTATCATAAAAACAGCCCATTTTATATAAAACTATCATGATATATTTGGTGGCAACCAACAAAATAACTATCTTTGTCGCCACAGAGATAAAATAATGCTATTACATAACAAAACCTAAAAGACTATGGCACCAGAAATCAAAAGACCAAATGTTCCCCCACAGATGAACCATCCACAGTTCAAATCTAACGACGGACCCAATTGGGGAGTTGTCACTATCGGCGGTGTAGCCGGTGTGATGTTAGGCGGTGGCGCAGCTTATGCAGCCACACAGTTAAGCGGCGACGAAGAAGTAGATATCGAGAAGTTGCCGGAAGTATCGCTCGTCGATGATGTGCATGAGCATGCTTTTGTAGCCGACGATAGCGACTCTTTTGCCGATGCCTTCGCTGCTGCACGTGATGCACAAGGGCCTGGTGGCACCTTTATCTGGCACGGCAAACTCTTCAATACCTATACCGCTGACGAGTGGAATGATATGTCGCAGGCTGAGCGCAATGCGTTTACCCATGATGCTGTTGTCGATCACAACGACGAAGTGGTATTGGCACAGGAGGGAGAGCTGAAACCTACAGTTGTTCCTGATGTGACGGAAGTGCCCGACATGAACGAAGACGCTGTGGCAGGCTACCTGCAGACAGGCACCATTGAAGACTTAGAGACAGTCACCCTGCCCGACGGCTCCAACGTCATCGCAGGAACCATCAATGTTGACGGTTATAAGGTATTCCTCTTCGATACCGATGGTGACGGCACCTTCGATACTGCAGCCTGTGACTATAATGGTGATGGCAGCTTTGACCTCTCTGAAGCAGTTGACGTATCAGGCTTAGACCAGAGCGTTAGCGACTTCGCCGACAAGGGCGGCTTCGATCTCGCCGAGCAGGGTATCACCCTCGACACCGATGACGACGGTGGTATCTTCGACGTTTTCGATAGCGATTCTACCGATGTCGCTGAGGTCGATAGCACAGCAGACAGCAGCGTACTATAACATTCCGTTTTCATCAATAGAAGAAATTGAGAGGGCGTGTCAAAGTGAAGGCACGCCCTCTTCGTGTGTTATCGTGGTCCATGCACATGCTTACCTACATTGTGGCACCTTGAATTACTGAAACAGGACAAACGATATGTTGTATCAAATAACCTGTCCCAGCTAATTACACTTCAGTTAAAAGAAATGCCATATACATGGGCAATGTGAGTAATTGGTTGCTATATCCGACATTGTAGTCCCCAAGCTTAAGTCCACCCGTGACATGGTATTTCTCTGTGTGCTTCAAAACAGTCCGCATAGATTTGGCATTACCCGTGGTGGCCTTGCATTCTACAGGAGTACACTTACCTTTATAGCGCATGAGGAAATCAAGTTCCACTCCGCTATCTTTGTGATAGTAATATAGTTTGCGGCCCATTTTGCCAAAGATGTCTGCTATCAGGTTCTCCTTGATGGCACCATGGTAGCTGAGCATATCGCCAGCAAGGATGCTCGACTGAGTGCCATCTTCAAGCATGGAAATGAGCAAGCCGATATCAGACATATATACTTTGAACTCGCTCTTGATTTTATGACCGTCCAATGGGAGTTCTGTTATCTCCGTGTTGTAGCATCTACGAATAATGCCAGCGTCCTCTATCCACTGCAGACTTCCGGCATAGTCACGTCCTCTGCCTCCAGGACGTACATCTGTATAGCTGAACTTCTTGTACTCTCGTGCCAATTGTGCAGGTATAGACTCGAAGCATTCTCTGATGCGCGATTTGTCAGCAGAAGGAGCATACTTCACCATGTCTGCCTTATACTCATCGACAATGCGACGTTGTACGGCGAGAACTTTGCCTATCTGCTTTGTTTCCATGAAAGTGGTCACGACCTCTGGCATACCGCCTACCACTACATACTGGTGGAGCAACTCGCGGAATCTGTCGTGCAAGGCATCATCAACGGGTGATTCTTCATTCAGGCATTTTCGAAGGTATTCTATGTGGATGTCCTTGATGCCATTGGCCCAGAGCCATTCCTCAAAGTCCATCGGATACATATCAACAATATCTTCAAACCCTACAGGAATGGATGCTTCCTCTTCTTCTTTCTTTTCTTCGGGAGTCTTATAGCCGTTCACACCTAATAGGGAGCCTGTACACATCACTTCGTAGCGTCCGTCCTGATGGAAGTATTTCAGCGAACCTCTGGCCTTAGGGCAATCCTGGATTTCATCAAAAACAAAACAGGTCTCACCAGGCTCAATCTCTGCATTTGGCATAGCTGCAGTAATGCGCATGATGATGGAATCCACCTCCAAATTGGGAGTGAAAAACTTCTTGTAGTCCGGATGTTCACGGAAATCCAAATAAACCACATGTTTGAATTTCCTCGTGGCAAAGTCCATAACACTGCTGGTCTTACCACACTGACGGACACCTTTTACAACAAGTGGCTTGTGAGAGACATCATCCAGCCACGATTGGAGTACTTTTTCTATCTTTCTTTTATACATAAATCACATTTTCCTGCCGACTTTTCAACATGCTATGCACATTTTCCTGCCGACTTTTCGATATGCTACGCACATTTTCCTGCCGACTTTTCGATATACTACGCACATTTTCCTGCTGACTTTTGGCGCAAAGTTACACATTTTCTTACAATCAAAAGATATTTTCACTACTATTTTTCGTTAGCCGGGCTTTTTTTGATGCTTTTGACGGAAAAGTTTCTGCAAAGTGGTTATACAGGTGGTTTGGTTGATGTAGGAGAGCACGTAGTTTGTGCTCGTTATTTGGATATACCCAATGGCGCAATTACAACAATGTGATTGACAATGTGAAAGAGGCTTGCATCAATGCTGGTCAGACTGTTGCTGATCATTTTGCTGACGTCAGCAAAACGATACCGATGCCCAAAGGTGCTAATAAAAAGTAGAACGTATTTTTGCGAATTCCGGAATGATTGTTTATCTTTGCAAGTAGAAATAAATAATGAATGGAGATGACAGAAGAAAAAGATATTCAATACGATTTTAGGAATGTGCCGCCAAGCTATGCGGTGTGTTTCAATACAGCGTGTGTAAAGGGCGGTGAGTGCTTGCGACGTTTAGCAGCACAGCATGTGCCGCAAAAGCGGTTGTTCGGGCCTGCCGTATATCCTTCAACATGGGCTGAGGGAAACTGT
>CADCPZ010000093.1 GCA_902803475.1 uncultured Prevotellaceae bacterium | reverse complement strand
CAGCGACTTTGCCCACGACATCGACCTCTCGTTCTACGATACGGAAGGCGACATGACACGTCTGCATCACAAACGCGACATCATAGACGCCAACCAGACGAGCTATACCCTCACACTGCCGATGCAGGAGTATATGCACTTGGCAGTGGCAAATATTGCAGACAACCACGTGGTAGGTCTCACCAATGACGAGAACTGCCACACCTCAATGCTGGAACAGACAGACGACAGTCCGATTGCATCGCACACCACAGGTCTGTTTACGGCACGACTGCCGATGGAGGTGCTCTCAGACGTCAGTCAGACATTCAATGTAAAACTCTATATGGCAAATAGCGCCGTAGCATTGGTCCTCGATACGAAAGGACACGCCTACAGCGACATAAAAGTCTATGCCACAGGCTTTGCCAAAGAGTTCATGATTGAAGACAGCACCTACGTGTTCCCAGAGAAAGAAGTGCTGGTGAGAGCCGACAAGGTGGAAACGGGCAACGACCTGCTGTGCTTCTGCTCCGTAAATTTCCCATCGCACAATCCGGATGAGGTGGGTGCCGACGAACCACTGTGGCAACTAAGAGTATATGTGACGATGCCCGACGGCAGCATCACAGAAACCAAAATTGATGTAAAAGAACAGCTGAAAGCTGGAGAACTGAAGATTATCAAGGGAGAACTGGACGACGAAGGAGCCGTCCGACCAACGGATAGTACTGTTGGTATAAGTGTGACGCTTGACTGGAATGAAGGCAGCACATACGATCCTGAATTATAATAAATATATGTACGCGCGTAACTATTGGTTTCTTGCTTTTTGCTTCCTGTTTCTGACAGCAGGATGTATAGACGATGAACTGCAACAGAATCAGAATGATGACGTTGTAGCAGACTTGGCTTTTGCAGTAACAAGGGCAAGCAAACCTTCAACGCGTATGACGAGTGCCATCGTGCAAGACGCAGGACAACCCTACCGCGGTATCACAATGAGGCAAATCGTACCCTTTGCTGTAACAGGAAAAATCACGGTTAACGACCTGCCAAAACGTTTTTTTATCGTTGGCGATGGTGATAAACCTGTTGATGAACGACCTTATTACTATTATAATGATTGTTCAATCATGAGAGGGGTGAATGCCTTTCTGAGCTATGGACGGGCAACACAGGCTTCCACCGATAAACATATCAATGGATGCCTTGTGGAAGCCTTCCCAGTTGGAATGGAACCGAAGGACATCCGATTCTCGCTGGAATCTATCTATTCTACGATTCATCCAAATGCCGAAGGATTAGCTGATTACATGACAAAAATCGCCAAAGCCGAAGGAAACGGGATTTCATGGAAGAATGCACCTGACGCCACGATGAGGCTGATGTATGTGAACTTCGTCTATCAGATAGGTGCTTCCTCCAGCGGTGAAATCCTGCCTGGCTCGGCTACCGACATCAAAGCTTATACGCAGGCGCTTAAAAATAATCTGAATGCATTAACGCTTACCAATGCTGATGATATAGCTATCAGAACGGCTATCATCAACAAGATTGAAACTGAATACAATAATACATGGGACAACTTCCCTGCTTCTATAGGACTGCCCGACGGAGCGATTGTAATACGATGGAATGGCGAAGAATTCGTCCCACAACTAACATACACCTCTTTTGCCGACATCAATGGTATCGACCGCTTTGCCTATCCAGCAGAACTGTATTATTACGGCAACAGCAGAATTTACACATCAAACATTGACAAACGAGAAGAGTCCTACACCAACCGCGAATGGAGCGAGGTACTGGCTGATTATGAATATCCAAATAGCACAGTGAGAAGCTCTACCCAGGCGGTAGCTATTAAAGACCCACTGCAATATGGGGTTGCCCATTTGCAGATTGCCTTGAAAAAGACAGGTACATCAGTATTGAAAGATGCCAGAGGGAACAATGTTCCTGTAGGCGACATCAACTCCCCCAACTTCCCACTGACGGGAATCATCGTGGGTGGACAGCTACCCGTTGGCTTCGACTTCTCTCCCAATACCTCCTACCCTGTTTATTCAGAGGGGGATGTGAAATTCATCTATGATTCACAGGTCAAGACCAATGGCGAATCAGGCGACGAATATTTCTACCTCAGCGCGACGGAAGACGCGGAAAAGGTAACCAATACCCTGGTGCTACAGTCTTACGACCATCAGAAAGTGCCAGTGCTGCTGGAGTTTATCAACAACAGTGGCGTTGACTTCAAAGGACAAGACGGTATCGTCTATCAAGGAACCAAATTCTATCTGGCAGGTGAGGTAGATCCTGCAGATGGTACAGGTGGAGACACATCTGCCGTTGGCCGTGTGTTCACCCAAGACCACACGACCACACTGAATATGAAAGTAACCAGTTTGGCAAAAGCCTACAATGTGGTACCCAACCTGCTGGCGCCACGACTCGAATTGGGTATCCAATTGATACGGTGGACATCGACAACACCTGAAGAAATTGTATTGTAAAATGAAGTACACAGACAGACATATCAACCGACGTTACGGCAACAGCCTCCTGATAGGACTGCTGCTGACCATGCTGTTGTGCCTGTCGGCGTGCTCGTCAGGTGACGATGAAGCCAATAACGGCAACCAAACGAAAGTTCCGACAAAACTATACATCTATCTATATACACCTCAAACGGAAAGTTCTACACGCGCCTACGACGGCGATGTGAATCCGATTGCATACGAAAATTCTATCTACAAGCTGCAGATATGGGTGTTTACACACGACTCACACACACTCATCGGCTATTATGCACCAGAGGAGTCGCCAGGTCTTAGCGCACAACATCCCTACGAGTTGATTCAGCTCACCATTGACGAGACGTATGCCGAGACGGAAGCAGGTAGTCGTGAGCATGTGGATGTGTATGTGGCTGCCAATATATCGAACAGTAACTGCAACGTAGAGCTGGACGAAAAGATGACACAGGCACAACTGGAAGCAGCACTGATGCAGAAGACTACCGCTGACCCATTCGGCGTGACAAGTCCTGTTTCTGTCGTTCCGACAAACGTTGGATTACCAATGACTGGTGTGTTACGCGACCAACCTGTAACAGGAACAGCTCCTGTATTGCGACTGGATGACGGCAACGAAGGTATAGCTACCGTACTGCTGATACGCACCATATCGAAGATTCGCTTTGCCTTCTCCAGACAGACGGGCAGCGAAACGCTTCGCATCAACAGCATCAAACTGAACGGCAGCATGATTCCAATGGCAGAATACCTGTTTATGACAGAAGCAGCACCCTACAACCGCAAAACCTGCCATATCAAGACGGAGAGCGGCTACGATACCACATCGCCAGAACTGCTGAGCGAGGCATTGGAGGACGTTGCCGTCAACGACAACCCTGTTCAATATGCGTGGACGGAAGAGCAGGCACCGATCTACTATGAACGGTTATTGGACGATGCACCTGCCAGCAATCTTACGCAACGCCTGTACTATCTGCGCGAAAGCGACAAGATGCTGCAGGGTGAAATCAAATACAAAATCGGCAATGAGGAGGAAAAGACGGCTACCTTCAAAATGGTGGATACCGGCGGCTTCTCACGTAACCACGTCTGGACGGTGTATGTCTATACAGCTCAGGCACGCATCCAGGTGGTCGTAGCTGAAACGGCTCCATGGACCCAGACAGAGGTCAATTACGAATTTTATAATTGGTAGAAGAAAAAGGAGACCCTCCCCCCTGCCCCTCCCTGTATGGAGGGGAGTAAATAGGGGAAAGAGAATAAAAAAGAGAAAAAACATCAGAAATGATACGATATAGAATAATACACATTATTAAATACATACAGTCTTTGTTTGCGAAGATTGCAAGCAAGAAGACGTATCTACTCCCCTCCCTCAACAGGGAGGGGCTGGGGGGAGAGTCTTCCATTCTGGGGGGAGAGTCTTCCATTGGGAAGGGACTTCCGTTGGTGGGTCTTCTCTTTCTCCTTCTCTTCGCAGCTTGTTCGGAAGACAGTCCTTCTGAGCAGGAGGTGCAGACCCCTAATGCCTCTTTACGAATGGTGAGCGCAAAACGGGCACCGTTG
>CADCPZ010000092.1 GCA_902803475.1 uncultured Prevotellaceae bacterium | reverse complement strand
ATAAACTTATAAACTAAAAAATCATGACAAACATTCCAAGTGTTTTTTGGCTGATTCCCATTGCTTCTATCATCGCCTTGGGAATGGCTTGGTACTTCTTCCGTAGCATGATTGCAGCAGATGAAGGTACCCCTCGTATGAAAGAGATTGCCAAATATGTACGCGATGGCGCAATGGCATATCTTAAACAGCAGTACAAAGTTGTATTCTATGTATTCATTGCATTAGCCATTTTGTTTGCGATTATGGCTTATGTACTTCATGTACAAAACGAATGGGTACCATTCGCCTTCCTCACTGGTGGTTTTTTCAGCGGTCTGGCAGGTTTCTTCGGCATGAAGACTGCTACTTATGCCAGCGGTCGTACAGCAAATGCTGCCCGCAAGAGCCTCGATGCTGGTCTGAAGATTGCGTTCCGTTCAGGAGCGGTAATGGGTCTGACCGTTGTTGGTCTCGGCTTGCTTGACATCGCTATCTGGTTCCTAATCTTGAACCTTGCAGGTGTTGACAGTCTGATTTCCATCACCACAACGATGCTGACCTTCGGAATGGGTGCTTCCACACAGGCTCTGTTTGCCCGTGTGGGTGGTGGTATCTACACCAAAGCAGCCGACGTGGGAGCTGACATTGTTGGAAAGGTAGAAGCCGACATTCCTGAGGACGATCCACGCAACCCTGCCACAATTGCCGATAACGTTGGTGACAATGTTGGTGACGTAGCAGGTATGGGTGCAGACCTCTATGAAAGCTATTGCGGATCAATCCTTTCAACAGCTGCCTTGGGTGCGGCTGCCTATTCGGTTATTGGCGGTGAAACTCAGCTCAAAGCTGTTATTGCTCCGATGCTGATTGCTGCTGTAGGCGTATTTCTCTCACTCTTCGGTATCTTCCTTGTTCGCACAAAAGAAGGAGCTACCATGCGCGACCTGCTGAAGTCACTCGCACTCGGTACAAATGTCAGCGCTGTACTCATTGCTGGAGCAACCTTCGCCATCCTTTATCTCTTAGGTATTGAAAACTGGGTAGGTCTCTCCTTCTCTGTGATCAGCGGTTTGGCAGCCGGTGTGATTATCGGTCAGGCTACAGAGTATTACACCTCACACAGCTACAAACCAACCCAGAAGATTTCCGAGGCAGGTCTTACCGGTTCTGCTACTGTTATTATAAAAGGTATCGGTACGGGTATGATTTCTACCTGTATCCCCGTCATCACCATTGGTGTAGCCATCATGTTGAGCTACCTTTGTGCTAACGGATTCAAATTGGAAATGTCTTCTGACGCACTGGCACACGGTCTTTATGGCGTAGGTATCGCTGCTGTGGGTATGCTCTCCACACTGGGTATCACATTGGCAACCGATGCTTACGGACCTATCGCCGACAATGCTGGTGGTAACGCTGAGATGAGCGAATTGGGCGAAGAGGTACGTCATCGTACGGATGCCCTTGATGCGCTGGGCAACACCACAGCTGCAACAGGTAAGGGCTTCGCAATCGGTTCTGCTGCTCTTACAGCTCTGGCACTGCTCGCCTCTTATATCGAGGAAATCAAGATTGCGATGGAGCGTTCTGGTGACACACTCAAGAACCTTGCCGGCGAAACCATCAATGCTGCTGAGGCAACGATTCCTGACTTCATGAACTTCTTCCAGGTGAACCTGATGAACCCACGTGTACTTGTTGGTGCCTTCATCGGTGCAATGGCAGCGTTCCTGTTCTGCGGTCTGACAATGGAGGCTGTAGGTCGTGCTGCACAGAAGATGGTTGTTGAGGTTCGTCGTCAGTTCAAAGAGATTGCCGGCATCCTCGAAGGAACAGGTACTCCTGACTATGGCCGTTGCGTAGAAATTTCCACCCGTGCTGCACAGCACGAGATGATTTTCCCATCAATTCTTGCGATTATCATCCCGATTATTGTAGGTTGTGTACTGGGTGTAGCCGGTGTTCTCGGTTTGCTCGTAGGCGGATTGGCTGGCGGTTTCACCCTTGCCGTATTCATGGCGAATGCCGGTGGTGCTTGGGACAACGCTAAGAAGAATGTGGAAGAAGGCAACTTCGGTGGTAAGGGTTCGTTTGCTCACAAGGCAACCATCGTTGGTGATACCGTTGGTGACCCATTCAAAGACACTTCCGGTCCTTCATTGAACATCCTTATCAAACTGATGTCTATGGTCAGCATCGTAATGGCTGGTCTGACGGTTGCATGCAGCCTGTAAAAACGGAATTAATCCTAAGCCGAAGGTCTGAGATTCATCAGGCAGAAGGTCAAAAAAGTAAGAAAAATCGACATAACGTTTTGCTATGTCGATTTTTCTTTTTACCTTTGCACGCTGAAAATAAAGATTGAAATGAGCACAGAACAAATAACACACACCCAGTCAGAACATCATACGCATCACCACCACAGTGGTGAGAGCACACATAGCAGTGGGCATCATCATCGCAGCCACAGCAGCAAGAGAAAGCACAGACAAGACTCTGTAGAGCGTGAGAAAAACAAGAGACTATCTGCTGCCAGACGCCGCAAGATATTTGCTCGTATCCTATTCATACTTCTGAGTATAGCAGCTGTAATCATTGCATTAGCTGTTATCATTCTTTATGCTATTCCAGATCCGGAAGTCAAAAATTCAATACCTACACCATAACAATAAAGGCGAGAAAAATTCTCGCCTTTATTGTTTCTATTTTGTAATCCGGAACCAGTCTGCGTCAACCCATCCACGATTTTCATTACCTGCCGGTTGAACAGCAACGAGTCCTACTTTCGCACCTATCCATTTTCCTTGGCGCATAGTGAAAGGTTCGCTAGCCGATTGAAACTTCTTTCCGTCGCGCGAATAAGCAAACTGTACTATAGCCTCATGTTTATTGGTGCCGTCAGCATTTGTGCCACCAAGATAACTGACCGAAAGGCGCAGGTAAATGTCACAATGGATGGCTGGTTGATAGTCAACCTTATCTTCAGCAGTAGGCTTCAATGTTGCAAGCGTCTCTATCGTTTCCGGTTTTCCCTTGTCTGCCTTCTTGCAGGTAATACGCTGCAACAGGAACTCCTTCCCCACTCTCTTAACGACGAGAGCCGAATAGTCAAGTCCCATCATAATAAGACCACCGTACTGGTTATCCTCCTTTGCCGTCATGCGAATCTTCGTCGTTGCTGTGAAATTATCGGCTGGAGTTTTCTGCAACAACAGGTTCGGAACATTCCAGATGCGTTCACTGACCGCTTTGATAGAATCTTTCTTACTTTTTGAAACGATAATACACCCGCTCTGTTCGTTATTCTTCTGGGCCCAAAGTGGAACACTCAAGTTATCGTGTGAGCCTGCTTTGTAGCAATAGACACGGAAGACACCCCAGGGAGTGGGCATACCGAACTTTTGGTCATAGTTGGCGTGCCACTGCCACTGTAGTCCCATACGCGGTTCATTGAACTCGTCACTCTCTACAGGATTCTCGTTGGCAACCTTACCAGCCGTCTTCGGTTTCTGATAAGTAAGCACAGGTTCACCACAGTAACCTTTCGATGGCATCTTTCCCATCACAGGCCAGTTGTCTTTCCATGTTACAGGTTGCAAGTGGACAACACGTCCGTAAGCTTCTTTGTCCTGGAAATGCAGGAACCAGTCTTCACCATATTTCGTATGTACCCATGCACCTTGATGGGGGCCGTTGATATTTGTCTTGCCCTGTGCAAGTACCACCTTCGATTCATAAGGACCATAAGGAGATTTCGAACGCATGGCCAGTTGGAAGCCAGTAGGAACGCCACCAGCTGGGCACATGATCCAGTACCATCCGTCGCGTTTGTAGAATTTCGGACCTTCACACGTACGGTTCTCTGTGCCGTTACCATCGAAGACTATAACAGGTTCAGAAATGGCTTTTGTTCCGTCCGCATTCATCTCGCGCACCGTCAGCACACTGGCAAAACGACAGCGGGAGTTTGCCCATCCGTTCACCAAGTAACAACGACCATCGTCGTCCCAAAGCGGTGTGGTGTCAATCATTCCCTTACCTTCTATCACACATACAGGATCGCTCCATTCGCCTGCAGGATCTTTCGTTTTCACCATGTACACACCATAATCGGGATCACCCCAATAAATGTAGTATTCCCCGTTATGGTAGCGGATGCTCGGAGCCCAAACGCCTTCACCATGACGTACGCTCGCAAAGTGGCGTTGCATCTTCTTGTCACCAGCATAGAGTGATTTCAGTGCATAGCCTACAATTTTCCAATTCACCAAATCCTTGGAATGCAGAATGGGCAGCCCTGGGGTACATTGGAACGAACTTGCCGTGAGGTAATAATCTTCACCCGATGCACCGACGCAGACATCAGGGTCGCTATAGTCTGCATTGATAACCGGATTGGTGTAAGTCCCATCGCCGTTATCAGGATTCCACACTGCTGATTTGTAACTGGATTGTGCATAGGCGGAAATTGTTCCGCACATCATGCAAAGAGAAAAAAGTAGCTGTTTCATATTATATCGTTGTTTATATCACTTTTAAATGGTCTGATTCTCAGATGATAGCGCGTGTGCTCGTAGTCTATGCGCATCAGTTCCTTCAGGCCAACGAGACTGGGCGTCATTGCGATGGCCACATGTCCCATTGTACGGCGCAAATTGATTTCCACACAGGGATGCAGGCGATAAGGCTTAGCGCATACCATCATATCGATGCCAAACGGACCCATATACTGTCCCTTGAACAACGGCGACAGGACATCGATGATTCGCTGCCGCACTGCATCTAACAGCTCTAACGGCAGATAGCGTGCCAACAGTTCGCGCTTGACATGCTCTTGGGTAAGGATGCTACCTGCATAAGCACCATTGATTGTTTGGAACAGAGATAATCCCACATAGCGTACACCATCAGCAAGCGACTCAAACTCCATTCCGAAATCTATCACCTTATTATAATAAGGCTCTATCATAATTCCTCCCTGACGTTCCAGAATGTGCTCTGCCCAACGAATAAGTGGTTCGTCCATCGCATCCTGTACATAGCGGACACCTCGTCCGCTACTGCTCCAAGGGGCTTTCAGCACACAATGCCGCCACTCTTTTACTCGTCGGTGCAATGTTTCAATATCCTCTATATATTCACTCTTGCCCACCAGCCTCTCATCATGGGCAACAAACTGGGGCAAAACGACAGCAGCAAATTTCCTACTGCTGAGTGTCCGAATATTGTTCAACTGTTGATGATTGAGCAAACATGCCGCTGATACGCCATTTCTTGCAAGCTGTGCGCAGAGAGCAGCATCCCATCCCCAAGGCTCGATATCTGTTAGGGGTAATGCCTTTAAGTCATCCTTGGTGACAAACGCCACCTCTTTGGTGTATGATTCCAGATGCCGCACACGTTCCAAAGCTACTTCCACATCGTCAACCAGCACAAAATCACCATCTGCTGCCCATACCGCAGGCAGGTAACCAAGATCGGCTCGCAACTGTCGACCTGCATGCGGAGCAGTGAAATTGTCACCACCGAATGCCAATGCAAGGTCATGTTCTGGATTAAAGATATGCAGTTTCATGCCTGCGAAGATACGACATTTTTCCGAAAAGCATGATATTTGCGTTATTTTATTTTTCCAAAAAATAAAGATTACACCTTTTTTCAATATATTTTCTACCAAAAAACTGAAAAGAAAAGCACCGTGAAATACAAAAAAAGTGAAAATAACAAGTTTTTGCAAAGTAGAGTTGGCGATTTCAGAAAAAAAAACTATCTTTGCAGGACGAATTCGGATATTAATCGTTAACGAAAAAACAAATCATTACATGGATGCTTTCTTCCGTACGCACAGCTATTTAGTGGAACATACGAACGCTCCAGTGCATCGCAGTCTGATGGACGAGATCAACTGGAACGACCGCATGGTGGGCATTAAGGGCACACGAGGTGTAGGAAAAAGCACGTTTCTCCTACAATATGCCAAAGAAAAGTTTGGTCCGCACGACCACCAATGCTTGTACATCAACATGAACAATTTCTATTTTCAGGGGATGGGCATTGCCGACTTTGCAGGAGATTTCTACCGCAAGGGCGGACGCGTATTGCTGATCGACCAGGTTTTCAAACACCCCGAATGGAGTTCTGAGCTGCGTAAATGCTATGACCAATACCCCAACCTGAAGATTGTATTCACTGGTTCGAGCGTGATGCGCCTGAAAGACGAAAATCCAGAACTCAATGGTATCGTCAAGAGCTACAACCTTAGAGGTTTCTCTTTCCGCGAGTTCCTGAACTTACAGACTGGCAACAACTTTCGGGCATATTCGCTCGATGAAATTCTCAACGATCATGAACGCATCATCAAACAGATACTGCCGAAAGCCAGTCCTGCCAAATACTTTATGAGCTATATTCACCATGGATTCTATCCGTTCTTCCTGGAGCAGCGAAACTTTTCCGAGAACCTGCTGAAGACGATGAATATGATGACAGAAGTGGATATCCTGCTCATCAAGCAGATTGAGCTGAAATACCTCACCAAGATCAAGAAATTGTTCTACATGCTGGCTGTAGCAGGCCCCAAAGCTCCCAACATCAGTAAGCTGGCACATGAGATACAAACCAGTCGCGCCACAGTGATGAACTACATCAAATATCTGGCTGATGCACGACTCATCAACCTCATATACCCCGTCGGACAGCAATTCCCCAAGAAGCCCTCGAAGGTAATGCTCCACAATTCCAACCTGATATACGCCATCTATAACATCAATGCCAACAAACAGGATGCGATGGAAACATTTTTCGTCAACTCCCTGTGGAAAGACCATAAGGTCAATCAAGGTACGAAAGACGGCTTCTATATCATCGACGAAAAAAAGAAATTCCGGATATGCGATGCGGAAAACACCAAAATCCGCTTCAGTCCTGACACCATCTATGCCCGTTACAATACGGAGATCGGCAAGGACAACCGCATTCCGCTATGGCTTTTCGGCTTCCTATATTAGGAAAAACTAGAATCTCCTAGAACCTCCTAGAAAAAAGATTTATCGAGAACAACAAACATTATACATTAACATTAACTAATTAGTAAAACAAAATGGCTAAAGAAAAAAAGTTTATCACTTGTGATGGTAATGAAGCTGCTGCTCACGTGAGCTATATGTTCTCAGAAGTAGCTGCCATCTACCCTATCACCCCGTCATCACCAATGGCGGAACATGTTGACGAGTGGGCTGCCCGTGGTCGTAAGAACCTTTGGGGACAAACTGTCAGCGTACAGGAAATGCAGTCAGAAGGTGGCGCTGCCGGTGCTCTTCACGGATCACTCCAGGCTGGTGCTCTGACCACAACCTTTACCGCTTCTCAGGGTTTGTTGCTCATGATTCCTAACATGTATAAGATTGCAGGTGAGATGCTGCCTTGCGTATTCGACGTTTCTGCCCGTACGCTCGCTTCACACTCTCTTTGTATCTTTGGTGACCATCAGGACGTGATGGCTTGTCGTCAGACAGGTTTCGCAATGTTCTGCTCTGGTTCTGTACAGGAAGTTATGGACTTGACCGCTGTTCCTCACTTGGCTACCCTGAAGACCGAGATTCCATTCGTAAACTTCTTCGATGGTTTCCGTACTTCTCATGAGTATCACAAGATTGAGGTTATGGATCAGGAAGACATCGCTAAGCTCGTTGATCCAGCTGACGTAGAGCGTTTCCGCAATCGTGCCCTCTCTCCTGAGCGCCCGATGACTCGCGGTACCGCTGAGAACCCTGAGACATTCTTCACACACCGT
>CADCPZ010000091.1 GCA_902803475.1 uncultured Prevotellaceae bacterium | reverse complement strand
TTCTTTCCCCTGACGTTTTATCGCGATATCGCTCATGAGGCCTTCACGCTTGATGAACGATTGTCTCCGTTATATCAGCAACTGTTACGCGTCTATTTAGCGCATCCGGAGTGGGTGAGGAATACAGAATGGGACATTGCGCATGTGGACAACTGGAACGAGATTGAACTAAAACCCATGAAGCCTGTGATGGAATCAATCCCGTTTCCTGAACATGCCGATATCAACAAATTGGCGCAACAGGTGACGAGCAGTATCCCTGTGAACGTGGCGATACAGAAACCGAACTTCTGGAAATTCAAGGGTGATTTCAGTCTGCAGTTCATGCAAAACTATGTATCGTCGAACTGGTATAAAGGTGGACAAAGCAACTATGCGATGATGACTGCTGTGACCCTTGAAGCCAATTACAACAACAAACAGCGCGTGAAATGGGACAATAAACTGGAAATGAAACTGGGTGCGCAACATAGTTCCAGCGATACCGTTCATCAATTTCTTGCTACTGACGACTTGTTGCGTTATACAGGAAAACTGGGATTGCAGGCCACGAAGAAATGGTACTATACCATTCAACTGATGGCCGAGACACAGTTTACGCACGGCTATAAGGCAAATGATTCGAAACTGTATAGTGATTTCCTGGCACCGTTGACGGTGAACCTCTCTTTAGGTATGGATTATACCGTTGACTGGTTGAATCATAAACTGAAAGGAAATGTCCATTTAGCTCCTGCTGCCTTGAACATGAAATATACTCGACTATTGGAATTGTCAAAGCGATTGGGCATCGATGAGGGTAAACATGTGCTATTTGATTATGGTTCGCAGTTTAACGTGGAATTTGAATGGCAACTACTGGAGCAGCTGAAATGGAAATCGCGTCTATATGGATTTACTTCCTATAAACGAGTGGAATTGGAGTGGGAGAATACTTTCAACTTCCAGTTGACACGCTGGCTCTCTGCTCAGTTGTTCGTTTATCCGCGCTTCGACGATTCCGTCAAGCGAGACGGGCATCACGGCTACTTCCAAATAAAGGAAAACGCCTCTATCGGCTTTGCCTATTCGTTTTGATAGCTTCCTCGTTTACCAGATACTCTCATCTTATAGATTATCGAATGTAACCTGTTCCTCACGTGGCTTGTTGGCTGGTGAGGATTCTTTCTGTTCGTTGCCAGAAGGATTCTGCGAGCGGTTCTGATTGCCAGATTGGGAAGCTGACGACTGTTTGTTCATCTCGTTCAGCATTCCTTCTACTTCTGCATTGAACTCTTCATCTGTAAAGTCCACCATGACGGTATCGGCATCAAGGGTGTCAACTTGTTCAATATAGTCGCATTGATACATGTATGGTTCCACATCCATATCGTCTGGTTTGCTGAAACGGGCATGATATCGACGGAATGCAGGGTCTTTCATTACACTCTGCAGGAAGTAGCCGCAGATGGGAAGTGCCGTTCTCGACCCTTGTCCCAATGCACCAGTCCTAAAGTGAATACATCGATATTCGCCTCCTACCCACGCACCAACAACCAGATGGGGACTGACGCCTATAAACCAAGCATCAGAATGGTTATTGGAGGTGCCGGTCTTACCTCCCCAGTCGGTATCGGCGGTGACATATCCGTTCAGACTCTGTGAGGTGCCTCCACTTTCGCGAACACCTGATTTTAGCATCTCTTGCATCAAGAAGGCCGTCTTTGCTGGGAGTACCTGATGAATGTCGTCAGGGCCACGATATACTTCGATGCCGTTACGATCGACTATTCGTGTAATCAGTACAGGCTCATGATGACGTCCGCCAGCTGCTATCGTACAATAGGCGTTCACCATCTCCAACAGGTTGACGTCGCTGGAGCCAAGAGCCAATGAAGGTTCTTCATCTAACGGACTATTGATACCCATATCCTGTGCCGTCTTAATGATATTGCGAATACCCATCTCTTGTCCAAGCCGTACAGCAATAGAGTTGATACTTCGTGCAAATGCGGTGTGTAAAGGCAGCGAGTCGCCAGAGAAATGTCCGCTGGCATTGCTGGGTGTCCAAGTATTCATGCGACCAGTCTTCTTGTCGAGCACATCCATAGAGATGTATTCATCGCGTCGTTTGTCACAAGGTGTCAGTCCTTGATTCATGGCTTCCGTATATACAAAGAGCTTGAAAGTAGAACCAGGCTGTCGCATCGCAGTGACCTTATCATATTTCCACGACTCAAAATTTATGTCGCCCACCCATGCCCGTACAGCTCCACTTTCAGGTTCCATAGCTAAGAAGGAACAATGCATGAAGCTGACCATATAACGGATAGAGTCCATCGTGGACATTTCCCTTTCAATACTGCCTTTCTCGTAATCGAAGACGCGAACCTTGTGTGGCTTGTTCATATAGTAATCAACAGAGTCTGGATTGTTGGGAAACTTTTCCGTAAGCGATTTGTAAACAGGTAGATGTTGCGCAATCTTCTCGATGAAATTGGGAACCAGCTGCCCG
>CADCPZ010000090.1 GCA_902803475.1 uncultured Prevotellaceae bacterium | reverse complement strand
GCAGTGGTATTGGTACCCACATCGATACCCACATGACACATAATAGCGAAGAACGAAAGCAGCACAACAGGTTTACCCAACAGGCGCAGGCAACCTACATACTCAGCTATCAAACCCTCTCTTGCGCCTTCTTTCTCTACTCTTACCTCTTCCTTAATAGGTGTTACCCACAACAGTAAGGAGGAAATGATGCCTACTACCAGATAAACGATAAACAACACTCGCCAGTCGTAGCCAAACGACGGAATGACCTTGGTGGCTCCCCACATAGCCAGATAGGGTGCAAGGAAAGAAGCGATGGCCTTGACAAACTGTCCGAAGGTTAGTGTCGATGCCAGATTCTTGTCACCGATAATCAACATGGCCAACGGATTGATACTAGTCTGCATCAACGCATTGCCGATACCCAGCAGCGAGAAAGCCACGAGCATCACAACAAAACTATTACCCAGTAGAGGGATGAAAAGTGATACCACCGTAATGATCAACGACAAGAGCACCGTCTTTTTACGCCCTATCTTGTTCATCAGCATACCCGTAGGCACCGAGAAGATGAGAAACCAGAAGAATACCAACGAGGGGAAGATATTTGCCGTAGCATCGTTGAGTCCCAGGTCTTCTTTCACGTAATTAGATGCGATACCCACTAAGTCAACAAAGCCCATGCAGAAGAAACTGAGCATCACGGGTATCAGATAGATTGATTTGTTTTGTTTCATAAGGTTTTCTGAGCCTTTTAAATTATTAAACAAATATTGCTGTAGCGGACTGTTCAACACCCAAATCCCCATTGGAAGGGGACTTGGGGTTATTCAGCCCTCCAACTTAGGGGGCTAAGGAATAAATCGTTGCCTTTCCTCCCTTGACAGAGATTTTGCTATATGGTTCTGAAGGAAATACCAAGTTGGTCATCGCCATCTTGCCATCAGCATCGAAGGCTTCGATAGAACTGTGATCGACAAAGATACGCAACTGCTTGATGTCGCCATACGTGGGGGCAATCGTCTTCACAGGGAAGTTTTCACTGAAACTGGCATAGCTGCGCGTGCGATCCATCGCAAACTCATGCTTGGCAGCATCGTAAGTCATCACGACCTGTTCGCCAATGGAGTTCGACAACACAATCTCTGTGCTACCCTTCACATCAACGACAATCTCGCAAGCCTGCGACAATTTGTTGAGAACCTTTCCACGCAGTGCCAACAGTTCCTTGGAAGGTGTGACACGACAATATACCTCTCCTTCGTGTTCGAAGAGACCCAGGTCGCGTGGCACACTGTTGGCAGAACGGTATTGCTTTGTCGGCACCTGGTTGGCATACTGCCAGTTCGACATCCACGCCAGCGCTATATGGCGACCATCGGGAGCATTGTCGAAGGTAACAGTAGCATAGTGGTCCTTGCCATAGTCCATCCATTTTGTTTCCTCCGGTGCATCATCACAGGTGAACTTCTTACCGTCGAAATCACCGATGAAATACTGAGTGGCACTACCACCGAAGGGACCACCCGGATTGATGTTGCAAATGAGCATCCACTTCTCCTTGTCGGTACCATTGATGTGGAGCTTCATCAAGTCGGGACACTCCCAAACACCATCATGGCAGCCATATTCCTTACCGAAGGCACTTTCGTAGGTCCAGTTGGTCAGGTCCTTTGAACTGTAGATATACATTTCCTGACCAGCAGCAAGAATCAGGTTCCATTTCTGAATTTCCGCATTCCAAAACACCTTCGGGTCACGGAAATCTTCTTCGGTGCTTACCAACACGGGATTGGCCTCATACTTCTGGAACGTTATACCGTTGTCTGCCGATACTGCCATCGACTGCACCTGACTCTTTCCTGCCGAGGTGTAGAAGGCCACTACACGGTCGTTCTGCTTATCAACCACACACGAACCGCTGAAAATCTGCCCCAAGGCATCGGGTTCAATTGCGGTGGGCTGCGCTTCCCAGTGAATGAGGTCACGCGATGTAGAGTGTCCCCATGTCATATTCTCCCACATAGAGCCGTAGGGGTTCCACTGATAAAACAGATGATATACCCCGTCTTTATAGAACATTCCATTGGGGTCGTTCATCCATCCGTAAGCAGGAGTATGGTGATACGTGGGGCGGTACGTTTCACGGTTCTTCGTGTCAAACGTGTCGCTCAGCTTCATCTCTTTCCAGCAGAGAAAGTCTTTCATTGCTCCAGTAAAACGACGGTCACCATGGAATGTGATATCCAGTAACAGATGGCTGTTTTTATCCACGTTATCTGCATAACGTGAAATCTCTAACGGCACATAATAGTCCACCTTGTCAACGGCCAGTCTGACATTCAGCGACTGCACCAAATGACTACCTACCAGTACATGTACCTCGGCTATGTCTTCTTTCTCCTGCACAGGCAGCAACAGATACTTCTTGTTGATTTCCACACGCTTCATAGCGTGGCTTTTACCAAGAATCTGCAAAGTTGTCTGTGCCTGTACCATACAGCACAGGAGAACAGCCACTGCGGTTAATAAAAGTTTTTTCATCTCGATATCGATTTTATTTCATCATCACCTTCTTGCCGTTGACCACAACGACTCCTTTGTAATTATTACCAACACGCTGGCCGGCAAGGTTGTACATCGGAGCCTCATTGTCAATTGTCAACTGTCCATTATCAATTGCATTGATACCAGTAGCCTCTTTCTTGACAAGAACAACATCGGTAAAGTTGAAGGCTTCGCCAGCCTCCTTGTTACACTGAATCATAAGACGGTCTGTGTTTTCGAGTGCAGCTGCCATATCGAAGTTTTCAAGGCTGAATTCAGCATAGTTGTTGGTCATAGTCATTGTACTCTGGTCAGCCAGCTTACCACTTTCGCCCCAACTTGTCAAAATGTTGATGATGTAATCGGTGCGGTTAGCTTCTGAAATGAAACGGATTGCTTTGATCTTGCTCCAGTCAACGTTTAAGAAGCAGTTCTTAGTAATCTCCAGAGTGCTCCAATTATCCATCCAGAAAAGGCCGCTCCATACTGTCATATCGTCAATGCTTTCTTTGCCGTCACCATACCATATCTTGGTGGCAGTGAAGTCCTTACCGCAAACCTCAAGACCATACTCCTTTAGGTATGCAAGCATTTCTGTAGTAGCATATACCATCACATCGCTATTATCAGGAAAGATATGGTGTTCAAAGCGTGTACCAGGGAGCATGGTACCATTACTATGCAGCTCTATAACTTCGCCCGCTGCGTCTTTGAATTCGATGACAAGTACGTCACCAAGCTTCATGTCAGCAAACTTGGCAGCATCGATTTTCAGGGTGTTATCCCATGCTACTGCATGCTCACCAGTCCAAACATCTGTTGCTGACGCGATAACTGTGGTTGCCATCAGGCACATAAGTAAAAAAATCTTTTTCATACGTGTTTGTCTTTTAAGGGGTTAGTAACCACCTGGGTAACTCGTTCGATACCCAGGTGGAATAGATAGTAATGTTAATTAATACTGACTTACCTTCACGTCGCTCACTGCGATGTTGCCACCATAGTTGTTGATACTCCAACAATTCTTTTGGATGCCATAGATGCGCTGCGTATAGCAACATACATCGTTGATATACATGACCATCACGGAGTTATCGGTATAGATATCAATCTTATAGACATTGTCGTCTGGACGCTGGAATTTGTAGCCGTCGATGCCTGCAATAAAGCCTATGCCATAAACTTTCTTTTCCACTTCCTTGCCATGCTCATCAAGCTCGTGTACAATCCTGTAGCCCTCCTGCTCGAAGTTTACCTTGCGATGATTTTCATCCTCTGGATTCACCACCATCGTGTAGTAGTAATCAATATCGGTACTACGGGTAAGAGAGATGCCAAACTTATCCCAGTTGTTCGAAGTTTTGACAGTAAAGGATATATGATTATGATGACCTAAACGATTGAAGAGCACGTAAGCGTCATCTCCAGAAAGCGCGCCGTCATTGTAGCCGTTGCTGGCCATGATAGAAAGGCTTTGTTCCTGATAGTACTTGTCGGCCATCGCAGGAACCTCGCCCAATGTCAGTGTTCCGTCGGCATGCTGAATAATCTTGTGGCATACAAGTGCTCCTGACCAATTGGGTTCACTTTCTGCACCAACGTTGATATTCTTGTCGTGATAGGTAGTACCTGTACGGTAAGGACACCAGCCCCAGATATATCGGTCGGTACCGTTAGAGGCTGTCTTACCTGCATAGAAGGCACGGCTGTCAAGCACACCCTCCTTGCCGTCTTTAGGCCAATTGGCACCAGGGTTGCTAAAACAAGCTTTCAGTCCTTCCCACGATGTAGCCATCATATATTTCACCTTACGGCTCCAGCTGGCACGATATCCCTCGCTATAAACAAAATACCAGTAATCGCCCATCTTGAAAATGTCAGGACATTCGCACATGCGGTCCCAGATCATACTGAACTGGCCTACGTGTTCCCAGTTCTTCATGTCAGCAGATTTAAACTCGGCAAATTTCAGATTGCTGGCAATCACCATGTGGTAGAGACCGTCTTCTGCGACAAAGATCTGAGGGTCGCGGAAATCAACGGTTGAATATCCGTAGTCGGCACCCTTTAACATCCAAGTGTTGTCCTTTGTCCATGTCTTAAAGTCGGGCGATGTGGCACGCATCACAACTTCTACATTCTTGAGGAGCACGTTGTGACCTGTATAGTAAATGTAGTAAAGTCCGTCTTTTTCATTGTAGTAAGCGCAACCTGTACCCAACGAGGCATCTGCTTCCTGTGTGGAGGTACCTGTTGGCAACACTTCACCCATTGACTGATAGTTGGCACCATCCTGGGTAGTGACACCCCAGAAAGGATGATAACATGCCCCATTGTTGTCGTATTCTTGCAAATAGAGAACTTTGAAGTTGCCTTCTTTCTGGTCATAGAATGGCATCGGGTCGCCACACCGTCCAACAGCAGGTTTATAGAATGTCTGGAAACCAGCTTCATCGTTGGAATCGAAGAATGCAGTAGTACCCTCCCAATCTTTCGGCGCATCGGGACCAAACTCATCTTCGCTACATGCTGTTAGCGCGAGAGCTAACATCATGAATGCAAATGTGGAATATATTATCTTTTTCATAATGGTTTATTTCATTAAGTGATTAATCGCATTTTTAGTCATAATCTCGATGTTCTTATGATACTTCTCAGTGTAACCTGCTTCGTAAGTATATGAATACCAGTCATAACAACCAGAGCCGATACAGATGATGCCACCCTTGCCGCTCTTGGCTGGATATTCCCATGCTACCACAGCGCCATCGCCGCCAACACCGAGAATCGTTCCTCCTGTGCGCGTTTCCCATGCGGCATGGGTCTTGTAGTCTCCCCAATCGGTACCAATATGGTACTGAGCTGTAGAGTTTGTGATGTGATAACCGGCATCCGTGCAATAAACCTCATTGGCATTATCACCAGTAATCAGATTCTGGTATAACGGATGACTGTTCTGATTACCATAGATACGGAAGGTCCAAGGACCGTTACAGAGTTCTGCCTTGTCTTCGTCCTGCCCCCAACAGTTGTTAGGAGTTGTCCATTCGTCATCACCAGTAGCACCAATAAACGACGGGAGGTTTGTGGCATAGCGGGTGAGGAACAAAGCACCACCGTTCTCGTAGTATGCACGCAATTGATTCTTTGCAGCTAATGCATCGGTAGCCTTTGCCACAAAGTTATCGTGACCATCAACTCCGCCATCAACATGATAGTGCCACCAGATAACCTTGCATTCGGAGAGATCCACTGTGTTAGACTGTAGATCGGCAAAAGAGGCATAGAGTGAGTTGGGCACATTACCTAACATCCACAGACATGCAGCCTTTGTTTCGGGATCCAGGTCGTTCATGCTCTGAGGAGAGCCGACAAAGAGAGCCGACGGTTTGTCGATTGTTGTGACGGTAACCGTATAAGTAGCCTCAGCCGAATTGTTCTTTACGGTATAAACCACTGGATTCGTGAAATCCTGGGCTACACCGGATGCAGGTGTAATCGTAGCATTCTGGCTATAGGTGATTGTAGGTACCAAATTGGTGATATCAACAGTCTTTGGCAAGTAGGCTTTAATTGTTTTAGCCTCTTGGTCAATGGTTGCGGCATAGATATCGTTAAAGACGAAATGTGTGATGCGTGCTTCATCGTGAAGGACATAAAGCGTCCAGTCCAAAAAAGCATCACCGTTCAATACGCGCAGCACCTTTGCTGCATCCATATTAAGGGTTTCGCCTAATTGAATATTACAAGATGCCCCATCCGAGATCTTCAGGTCGGTGACCTTCATCGCACCTGTTTCATATTCCTCTGGGAGGCGTACAACAATGGAACGGGTAGAGGCATCGACTGTTCCGACGAAATTGTCGAGTGCAATACTTTCTACCCAACAATTGCCATTGAGTTGCAGGTCGCTGGTATTGTCATCAGAGCAAGCGGTAAATGCGAGAACGATACCGCAGCTTAGCAGACACATACTTAATAGTTTATATATCGTTTTCATGATTTTTATTATTTAATGTTTACGCTACTGTCTTCAAATTACCAGTTTCCAACATTCTGGGTATAATTGCCATTTGATGCGGAGATCTGCTTGAAGGGGATAGGAAGATACTCGTCTTTATTGATTGTGAAATGAGCATCTTTATAGATGGCACAGTTGTCTATTTCCTCAGAATAATATTTATTGAGTACTGATGCGGCCTCACCCCATCTTACAAGGTCGAAGAAACGTTCGCTTTCCATACCGAGTTCGAGGCGACGCTCCATTTTCACAATTTCTACTGCATCGTTCTTTGAGAATGAACCATGATAGTTGGAGATATACATCTTCACACCATAGCGGGATGGATAGCTGGAAATCATCTGCGTACTTGAAGCAGCACGGCTACGGATCTGATTTACCAGATTGATAGCTTGTTCCGTCTGGCCAAGTTGTGCGTAAGCTTCTGCACGTTCCAATAGCACATCGGCATAGCGGAAGACAATACGATTCATGGAACTTGCCCAATAAGAACCTTTAATCAGGTATTCTCCTATCAATGCGGGGTCAACATTTTGCTTCAACGTTACATAATAGCCGTAAAGTCCGTTTGAGCGGCTCCAGAGGCTCGTCTGGTTCATGATATAGTTAGCGTTGAACATGTAGGGGAGTCCAGGCATTCCTACAGTAAGGAATAAACGCGGATCGGCGTTATCGTTAGCCATATCGTAGTCTTTATCGTTAAAGGTCTTTAACAGTGGCAGACCGTCAGAACCAGTATGGAATGCATTTACGAGGTTCTGCGATGGTTTGTAGAAGTCGCAACCTCCATCAGTAGCACCAGTAAGGTTCGGCGGAATCAAGCCGTAGCTCCAGTTCAGATTACCGTATGTAGAGCCGTCGTTGCGTGAGTATTGGATAGCCCAGATACTCTCTATACCATTTTCGAACTGTTCTTCCGGTCGGAAATTGTTATGAATATCGGATTCAAGTCCGTAGTTTGCATAGAGTGAAGGATTTGTGAATTCTATTACCTTTTCCAAGTCTTCTTTATTGATACTTGTCACCTGGTTGCTATTAGCATCATCTTGATGATAAGCCTTGTAGAGATATACCTTAGCCAGAAACGCTGCTGCCGCAGCCTTTGTGGGACGTCCCTTGTCTGCCTGCTTCTCAGGAAGGGTGTTGTAAGCCTCCATGAGGTCGTCAATAATCACCTGCCAGCCTTCGTCATTCGTATAGCTGGTATTCGACAGGTTATTGTATTCATCATAAGTGAGGTTCTCGTCGATCACGAATGGGATTTTTTTAAACAACCGTTTCAACAGGAAATGTCCGTATGCCCTGAGAAACTTCATCTCTGCCAAACGCTGTTTCTTCATGGTGAAACTATCGTCACATTCGTTGAGCAGCGCAATAGCTGTATTGACACGGGAGATACTATTATAAAGACGTTCCCATATATCATTAAGATTCCAGTTGGTGGTTAGCACACCCTGCTGTATTTCGAGCTGATGGAACACGTCACCGTCGCTGGTACCGTTGCCTCCCTTATATGCATCATCAGAGCGGACGTCATAGTTCCACATTGAGAACGAAGAGTTGATATCCTCGGCTGTGGTGAAGATGGCATATGCGGAAACGACCATTGCTTCAGCATTGGTTGGGTCTTTCACCTGCTCATCGCTAAGCGTACCCTGTGGTATCTGGTCATCAAGCATACTGTTGCAGGAAACCAGTAAGGGTAAAAAGATAAAAAGATATTTGATTGTTTTCATAACTTCTATAATTATTGCATTCTTACTTGTTAATTAGAATGAGATGTTGAGTCCGAAAGTAACATTTACAGGGATAGGATATCCGAAATTGGCATTCTCTGGGTCCACACCTGTAAAATTCTTGCTCTTGATCGTCAGAAGGTTTTGTGCAGAAAGATACATGCGCAGTCTTTCCATATACAGTTTCTCACAGATTTTCTTTGGGAAGTTATATCCCAACTGCACTGTACGAAGTTTGGCAAACGATCCGTTTTCTACAAAATAACTGCTGACACGCTTCTCATTGTTGTTGTCCATGACACTTACTGCAGGTATGTTGCTGCCCATATTATCAGGCGTCCATGCATCCAAAAGACGTGCACCCTTATTCAAATTAGAGATATTCAGTCCACTCCACAAGTCGGTTTCCCTTTTTAGGTCGGAAATCACATCTACCCCTTGAACTCCTTGCCAAAACATGGTGAAGTCCCAGTTCTTATACTGCAAATAGACATTCAGACCCCAGGTAAAGTCTGGCACGGGCGAATAGATCCATTGCTGGTCTTTCTCATTGATGACACCATCATTATTCAGGTCTTTCCAACGGATGCGTCCCAATCCTGCTCCATTTTGCTGTGCATGATTGTCAATTTCTTCTTGGCTCTTGAAAATACCGTCATAAACATATCCAACTTGAGAGTAAATGGGATGTCCGACAACACTTTCAACGCCATTACCGCCAAATGTGCCGTTTGCAGCAATCGTTTCAGGAAGTTTGGTTACCTCATTGCGATAGGTACCGATATTACCCATCAGGTCGTAATGGAAATCACCCACCTGACCGCGATATCCGATATTGAATTCTATACCTTTGTTCACCATCTCACCAGCATTGATCCATTGACTCGAACCTTCGCCCATGACACCGATACCTGGCATGAATACAAGGATATCAGTTGTTTTCTTGTAGTACCATTCGAATGATCCGTAAAGTGAGTTACGGAAGAACCCATAATCGAAACCTAAGTTCGTCTGAGTGGTTGTTTCCCACTTCAGATCATCGTTGCCCAGCTGGTTGCGTTTGAATCCGCTTGGCAGCGTCTGTCCGCCGTTTGTACCAGCAATGTCGTAACTGGTTCCATAACTCTGTCCGCCAAAATTAGCTTCACCATAGTTACTGACATAGAGTGTATATCGGGCAATATTATCGATTTCCTGGTTACCTGTCTGTCCCCAGTTGGCACGAAGTTTCAAATTGTCAATCCACTTGATGCCTTGCATAAATTTCTCCTGGTTGATGCGCCATCCTAAACTAAACGACGGGAATGTTCCGTAACGGTTGTTTTTACCGAAGCGGCTTGAACCGTCACGACGTAAAGTAACACTGGCCAGGTAACGGTCATCGAAGCTGTAGTTGATCTTTCCAAAGAAGGACACCAACGTATATCCGCCACCATTTCCATAAGCTTCGGCTTCTCCCACACCAGCATCCGGCCACATATAATCGGTAGTCAGAAGCGCATAGTCATATTTCTTTCCACTGAACCAGACATCATCTTCACGGTTGATTTCCATACCAATCATGGCGTCTCCACGATGCAGACCGGCTTCAAGATTGTAGGTTGCAATGGCGTTCCACATCCATTTCGTCCAGTGTTCTTGCTTGGCTTCTACGGCATTCGTCGGGTTAGCCACCGTTCCTTCTGTGACGGGATAAGTAAAGATGCGCTGTTGTTTCTGTGCATAATCCAAACCGAAAGTTGATTTGATATTCAAGTTTTTAATGGGATTAATATTGATGTAGGCATCACCAAACAAGCGCCAATAAGTATAGCGATTGTCGCTGTTGCGGGCTAAGCGGGCCACAGGGTTCTCACGGTCAGGATAACCGCCTACAGGACCCGCATACTCACCTGTAGTAGTGTAAACAGGCAACGATGGATTGGCCTGTAGTACATTTTCGAGGAACCCGCCAGGAGCCTGCACTTCACTGGTGCGGTTCAAGGTAAAGTTCTCACCTATGGTAATGACATTCAGATCTTTTATCTTCAGCAGTTTGTAGTCAGAGTTTATACGTGCTGAGAAACGATTAAAGTCTGATGTCTTGATGATACCTTTATTACTATAATATCCTAAAGAGAAATAAGAAGAACCTCGCTCAGTACCATTGCTCAATGACACATTATATTGTTGGACAAGTCCTGTACGGGTGGTTTCATCGAACCAATCTGTATCAGAAGACGGGGTGGTGCAAGCAGCGTCAAGGTATTTGTCCATCCACAGTTTATTGAGAACGGGTCTTCCCAACGCATTGTAGGCCCAGTCATAATGATATCCCAAACCATTCTGGTTGGGATCGAGGCCATCGTTCACATAACCTTGCCACATGACTTGTCCGAACTGTTTGGCGTTTAGAACGTCCATTTTATGCGTATAGCTCTGTACGGCAACACTGGCATCGAGGTCAATTTTCACCTTGCCAGTCTTACCGCGCTTCGTTGTGATGATAATCACACCGTTGGCAGCTCGCGAACCATAGATGCTGGCTGATGCCGCATCTTTCAGCACTTGAATACTTTCAATATCGTTGCCGTTCAGTTCATGCATACCAGCCTTTGTAGGCACACCATCGATAATGTACAAGGGGTCGTTGTTGTTCAATGTTCCCACACCGCGAATACGAACAGTAGCATTACCAGCAGGCGAACCATCTGCCGTGATGTTCATTCCTGGTACACGACCCTGCATCGCCTTGATGGGGTTGTTCTCGTTCTGCTTGGCTATCTCACTGACGCTTACCACCGAGATGGCACCCGTCAGGTCGGCCTTGCGCTGGGTGGTATAACCTGTCACCACCACTTCGTTCAGTTCATTGGCCTCTTCTTTCAAGGTCAGTTTCAGGTTGGGAGCGGCGGCTACCTCTAAATTCTGGCAACCGATGTAGGTAACGACGAGGGTCTTACCAATTTCCACGTTGATTTTGAAATTACCGTCGAAATCGGTGATTACACCGTTCGACGTACCCTTCTCCATCACAGTGGCACCAATGATGGGTTCGCCGGTCTCATCAACCACGTTACCGCTCACTTCTTGCTGTGCGCTGGCTGTCAGCGCCGTCATCATGAGCACAAGGCTCATCAGCAATTGTTTCATGTGTTTCATGCAAAAGTGTTTTTAGTTATTACTATCGTTAAAAATATTTCTGCTGCAAAAGTCTATATTTATAAAAAAAAGGCGTGTAAATAATCGTTCATTCGACCAAAAATTTGTTTCAACGTAACATTTTTCTCAGCAAGCGAACGATTATTTATACTTTTTGTGTCAACAAAGGAATACCTTTGCAACAGATAAACAATAGTTTTAGTTTTCTTAGATATAAATAGTTAGTTAGTTTTGGTATTTAGGTTTGACCCTGTTTCTGTCTTCAGGATAACATTTTTCTTTTTTTTTACATACGCGACCGCACGTCACCTGGCAACACGCCAAATTCATCCTTGAAACATTTTGTGAAATAAGAAGGGGCAGAAAAACCTACCTCATAGGCCACTTCCGAAATATTCTTGTCACCACTGAGCAACAACCTGTAGGCTTTCGACAAACGCGCCTTGCGCATCAGTTCAACGGGTGAGGATCCTGTCAACGCCTTGACCTTGCGATAGAGTTGCACACGACTCAGATTCATGTCCGACGCGATTTCCTCCACACCTAAGTCGCTGTCCGCCATCTTCGCTTCTACCACCATTCTGAATTTCTCAATAAACGCATTTTCACGACTGTCTTGCTGTGGTGTTGCACGATGATCTTTCTGTTCTGTATCCTGACTCGACCAGATATTGCGTAACAGATGACGGTTACGCAACAGGTTATCAATACGCGCCAAAAGCAACGACGACTGAAAGGGTTTCGTGATATAGGCATCGGCACCGTGACGGTAGCCTTCTATCTGATGCTGATAGAGGGCACGCGCCGTCAACAGTATGACGGGTATATGACTGGTGGTGACTTCTGTCTTCACCTTCTGACAGAACTCCAGACCGTTCATCACTGGCATCATCACATCTGAGATAATCAAATCAGGCACAGTCTGGCGGGCTTTTTCTAAACCTAATTGACCGTCAGCCGCCTCTTCTACCTGATAGCGCTCTTGCAGAATGGTACGCAGGTAGGTGCGTATATC
>CADCPZ010000089.1 GCA_902803475.1 uncultured Prevotellaceae bacterium | reverse complement strand
CATTCGCAAGAGACTTGCAGAAAGAACATACATTTAACGTTAAATATTTAAAAAACAAACAATTATGTGGTTATTCAATTCATCAATCGGAAGAAAGGTAGTGATGTCGGTAACAGGCATTGCGCTGATTCTTTTCCTGACGTTTCATTGCTGCATGAATATTGTGGCATTGTTCTCTGGTGATGCGTACAACACGATTTGTGAATTGCTGGGAGCCAACTGGTATGCTGTAGCGGCAACACTGGGATTGGCAGCTCTGGCTGTTTTCCATATCGTGTATGCATTCATTCTTACGGCACAGAACCGTCGTGCTCGCGGCAATGAGCGCTATGCTGTGACAGACACACCTAAAAAGGTTGAGTGGGCATCTCAGAACATGTTGGTGCTCGGTATCATCATCGTGCTCGGTTTGTGTCTCCACCTGTTTAATTTCTGGTACAACATGATGTTTGCTGAACTCTTTGAGATAGCTGATCCGCTGGGCGATCCTGCCGACGGTTTCGGTTATATCCAACTGACATTCAGCAATCCTGTTTTTGTTGTATTGTACATCATCTGGCTGATTGCCCTTTGGTTCCACCTCTCACACGGTTTCTGGAGTGCCATCCAGACATTGGGTTGGAACGGGAAAACTTGGTTCTGCCGCTGGAAGGTTATTGGATTGGTTTACACCACCCTGCTCATTCTCGGCTTCATCGCAGTCGTGCTGGCATTTGCCTTCAACTGCGCACCAAGCCTTTGTTGTTAATTAAGCATTAAGCATTATTAATTAAGCATTATATCATGGCAAAGACATTAAATTCAAGAATACCTGAGGGACCAGTAGCTGAGAAATGGACAAACTACAAAGCTCATCAGCGTCTGGTGAACCCAAAGAATAAACTGAAACTCGATGTCATCGTTGTTGGTACAGGTCTGGCTGGTGCCTCAGCTGCTGCTTCACTCGGTGAAATGGGTTTCAACGTGCTGAACTTCTGCATTCAGGACTCTCCCCGTCGTGCACACTCTATCGCTGCACAGGGTGGTATCAACGCCGCTAAAAACTATCAGAACGACGGCGACTCTGTCTATCGTCTGTTCTACGACACCGTGAAAGGTGGTGACTATCGTGCTCGCGAGGCCAACGTCTATCGTCTGGCTGAGGTCAGCAACAACATCATCGACCAGTGTGTGGCGCAGGGCGTTCCCTTCGCTCGTGAGTATGGTGGTATGTTGGCCAACCGCTCCTTCGGTGGTGCACAGGTGTCTCGTACTTTCTATGCAAAGGGACAAACAGGACAGCAGTTGCTGCTCGGTGCTTACTCTTCTTTGAGTGCACAGATAGAGGCTGGTAAAGTAAAACTCTTCACCCGTTACGAGATGGAAGATGTGGTAATCATCGACGGTCGTGCACGCGGTATCATCGCTAAAGATTTGACAACCGGCAAACTGCATCGTTTCAGCGCCAACGCTGTTGTTATCGCAACTGGTGGATACGGTAACACTTACTTCCTTTCTACCAATGCAATGGGCTGTAACTGTACGGCTGCCATTCAGTGCTTCCGTAAGGGTGCTTATTTCGCAAACCCATCCTATGTACAGATTCACCCGACTTGTATCCCCGTTCATGGAGACAAGCAGTCTAAACTGACGCTGATGTCAGAGTCACTGCGTAACGACGGACGTATCTGGGTTCCAAAGAAACTGGAAGATGCCAAAGCGCTGCAGGCAGGAACCAAGCAAGGTTGGGAAATTCCAGAAGAAGACCGCGACTACTATCTGGAGCGTCGCTATCCGGCATTCGGAAACCTCGTTCCGCGTGACGTTGCTTCTCGCGCAGCCAAAGAGCGTTGTGACGCCGGATTTGGTGTCAACAACACGGGTTTGGCCGTTTTCCTCGATTTCTCCGAGTCTATCAACCGTTTGGGTATCGACCAGATTATGCAGCGTTATGGTAACCTCTTCGAGATGTATGAGGAGATTACTGACGTATTCCCAGGCGACCTTGCCAACGAAATCAATGGTGTGAAGTACTACAAGCCGATGATGATCTTCCCTGCTATCCACTATACAATGGGTGGAATCTGGGTTGACTATGAACTGATGACCACCATTCCTGGTCTATTCGCTATTGGCGAGTGTAACTTCTCTGATCACGGTGCCAACCGCTTGGGTGCTTCTGCACTGATGCAAGGACTGGCTGATGGATACTTCGTACTTCCATACACCATCCAGAACTATCTGGCCGATCAGGATATCTGGCCACGTCTTTCTACCGACCTGCCAGAATTCGAAGAGGCAGAGAAGGCTGTTGAGGCAGAAACAGACCGCCTGATGGGTATTCAGGGCAAGCGCTCTGTTGATTCTATCCACAAGGAACTCGGTCATATCATGTGGGAACATGTCGGTATGGGACGTACGAAGGAAGGTTTGGAAGAAGGTTTGAAACTGATGAAGGAACTCCGCAAGGAATTCGACACCAACCTCTTCATCCCAGGAACAAAGGAAGGATTGAACATCGAACTCGACAAAGCGATCCATCTTCGTGACTTCATCCTCATGGGTGAGCTTGTTGCTTACGATGCCCTCCATCGTGAAGAGTCTTGTGGCGGACACTTCCGCGAGGAACACCAGACAGAAGAAGGTGAGGCCAAACGTAACGACAAGGACTTCTTCTATGTTGGATGTTGGGAATACCAAGGCGACGACACCAAAGCTCCAGAACTCATCAAAGAGCCATTGGAGTATGAGGCAATAAAGGTTCAAACCCGTAACTATAAGAATTAATTTAGTAAATTAGGATATTGGTCGTTTAGTCGTTTAGGAATATTAGTTATGGAGACTCATAAAGACTTGCGAGTATGGCACCAGAGTATAGAAATGGTAACATCCATATATCTGATGACTAAAACCTTTCCAAAGGAAGAATTATTTGGATTGGTTTCACAAATTCGCCGAGCTGCTGTCTCTGTTCCCTCAAATATTGCTGAAGGCTATGCCAGAGGCTCTAATAAAGAGAAGCTACACTTTCTACGTATTTCTTCTGGTTCTATGTCAGAAATAGAAACCCAATTAGAACTGAGTTTTTATTTAGGATATATAAGTCAGGAAACATACGAGGAAATGTCGAAAACAATAACTACTGTATGGAAACAACTGAACGCTCTCATCAGTTCAGTAAAGAGGACGTTGAATCCACAGGAACAATTGCCTTTTTAACGTTTCAAACTGTAAAATCTCCAAACGACCAAACGACCAATCCCCCAAACGACCAAATATTATGGCAAAGAATATTAGTTTTACATTAAAGTATTGGAAGCAGAATGGTCCTAAGGATAAGGGTCACTTCGATACTCGCGAGATGAAGAATATTCCAGATGACACCTCGTTCCTCGAGATGCTCGACATCCTCAATGAAGAGCTGATCAACGAGGGCAAGGAACCATTCGTCTTCGACCATGACTGCCGCGAAGGTATCTGCGGTATGTGCTCGCTTTATATCAATGGTACTCCGCACGGAAAGACCGAGCGTGGAGCGACTACCTGTCAGCTCTATATGCGTCGTTTCAACGATGGCGACGTCATCACTGTAGAACCTTGGCGCTCTGCCGGTTTCCCCGTTATCAAGGACTGTATGGTTGATCGTGGCGCTTTCGACAAAATTATTCAGGCTGGTGGCTATACCTCTATCCGTACCGGACAGGCTCAGGATGCCAACGCTATCCTCATTCCGAAAGAGAATGCAGATGAGGCAATGGATTGCGCTACATGTATCGGCTGCGGTGCTTGTGTAGCTGCATGTAAGAACGGTTCTGCTATGTTGTTCGTTTCTTCTAAAGTCAGTCAGTTGGCACTCCTGCCACAAGGTCGTCCTGAAGCAGCCAAGCGCGCTAAGGCAATGATCAAGCGTATGGATGAACTGGGCTTTGGTAACTGTACCAATACCCGTGCCTGCGAAGCTGTTTGTCCGAAGAACGAAAGTATTGCCAACATCGCTCGCCTCAACCGCGAATTCCTCAAAGCCAAACTGAGCGATTAGTGAGCGCAGAGTCAACCTTGCTTGAACTATGCCGAACGCAGCTCTGTTCGATAAAATCAACTGAGCGATTATATTAAAATCCCGCATTTCCTGCACCGAATACCGATTATCAGGAAGTTGCGGGATTTTTTTGAATAAAAATTTCGGTATAGGCACATTTGACATTGCGATTCACCTAATCACTTTTTGAAGTAAAAGTTTGCCCTTTGGTCAATTTGTCACGAATCAACAAATGATATGCAAGCATTTCTTTGTTTTCGCTGTTCCAAAATTTGCCTGTTTATGAAAAAGTGTGTATTTTTGCCCTCGTCATAAAGAAAAGTTAGAAAAAAATGATCAACAGAACCGACCCCGTGTGATACAAGCCTGTTCCTTCTGACCCTCGGATATAAATTCCAGTTATAGACAATGTTGCCTGTGGACAATGAAACGAAAAAGATGAAAACCCATAAATGACAAGAAAATGATGAAACAGTATAAACTTATATTCGTCTTCACCTTGTTTCTGAGCCTGTCTGGACTCCATGCATATGCTCAGTTCGGCAGGGTTTCAAAACTTCAAGTAGATGGATTATACTATGATCTTAACATAACCAGAGGTCAGGCAGAAGTCGTTGCCAAACCAAATGGCATGAAATATGCGGGTGATATTTCGATTCCCGTTGAATTTACCTATGAGGGAAACAAATACTACGTAACAAGCATAGGTAATTTCGCTTTTACAAATTGCTCTGATCTTTCCTCTGTCACTATCCCCTGTAGTGTGATGAATATTGGTGTTGCCACTTTTGCAGGTTGTCCAGATCTTACCTCCATAGTGGTTGATCGAGATAATATAAAGTATGATTCGCGAGACAATTGTAATGCGATTATTGAAACGGCAAGCAACAGTCTGATTGCGGGATGCAAGAATACGATTATCCCCAATAGCGTGACGAGCATTGGTATCTCCGCTTTTTCTGGATGTTCAAGCCTTACCTCTATTGATATCCCTAATAGTGTGACAGATATTGAAGATTATGCCTTTCGTCGTTGCTCAGGTCTTACTTCCGTCACTATTCCAAATAGTGTGAAAAGAATAGGTCAAGAGGCCTTCTTATCATGCTCAAAACTCTCCTCCATCGTCATCCCAGACAACATAACGAGTATTGCCACTGAAGCGTTTGATGGAACTGCGTGGTATAATAAACAGCCTGTAGGAGTAGTATATCTGAATAAATGTGTTTACAAATATAAGGGTACAATGCGCCCCAACACGTCTATAAAGCTGAAGGAGGGAACGCAAACTATTGCAAGCCATGCTTTCGAGGACAGTTCTGGTCTTACCTCTATAACTATTCCTAACAGCGTGAAGGGCATTGGCTTTCGGGCATTTGCAAATTGCAAGAACCTTTCCTCTATCACCCTTCCCGACAGCGTGACGAGCATCGGTCAAGATGTATTTGAGGGTACTAAATGGTTTGACAAACAGCCAGACGGATTGGTGTATTTGAATCATTTTGCATATAAGTATAAGGGAACAATGGCTCCAAACACGTCTGTTGTGTTGAAAGAGGGAACTTTACATATAGCGGACCATGCCTTCGGAAAGTGTTCTGGACTGACATCTATCACCATCCCTAACAGCGTGTTGAGTATCGGCAGATTTACTTTTGAGGCTTGCTCAGGTCTTACTTCGCTCATCGTTCCTGACAGCGTGAAGAGAATAGACGACGGCGCTTTCTATTTTTGTTCAAATCTTACCCAGATCATTATAGGTAGCAATGTGCAATACATTGGAACACATGTGTTTGGGGATCCCTTTTTGGGGCGGTGCAAGAATCTGGAAACCATAATATGTAAACCATCTGTTCCTCCTACGTGTGACTATCATGCATTAGACGGTATTGACACATCTACGTGCATACTCCAAGTACCCCAAAACTGTATCGACAAATACAAGACTGCAGATAGTTGGAAGATGTTCAAAAACATCATAGGAATCGATACAATGTCAAGGGTGAGTGACATATGAAAGTCGAAGAATGAGGCAGATAAGCTGTAACGCATTAGAAGATCACGGTGTCGGTTCTGGTGATCATTCAGTGTTTAGCGATAAGCCAAAGACAATTTCAACACCCAAAGGTTATAAAAAACCATTTTAATTAATGTATTTTTACAATGGAAAATTCTAATATTTATCAGAAAGTAAATGAATATCTTGCAAAGTGGGACCCGATAGGACTTCCACAAGAGATAGCTAATGTGGAATATGTGGGTTATGTTCCTGAAATAGTAGAAGTTTTATCGGATAAGAAAGCTCTTTATATTAGTTTGAAATCGTTTCTTAATAAACTCGGAATATGCGATGAAGATACACTCATTGACATTAAAAAAGAATTGTATTGGAGAGTGGACGAACTTACGAAGTTGAAAAAGGAATGCCAAACTCATGAAGTGTTCTTTAGAATTTATGATAAAGAAAAACTAAAAGGCATAAGTTCTTGGCTTATAGCATATGATGATAAAAAAAAATGCACATGTTGTGAGGTGGGAATAGGAAATACTGGCAATGTTATAACAAAGGCTCCCTGCGAAGGTTTCCATGACTATTGGTTACATTCTATTTTTACAATTAAAGAATATGTAGAACTCTTTCCCTTTGAGTTTATTAGTAAAGAAGAGTTTGAGTCAGTTTGGAACGATGAGCCTAACCCAATCACTGCAATCACTGGGGTCGGTTCTATTGATCATTTTTGAAGTAAAATTTGCCCTTCGGTCAATTTGTCACGAATCAACAAATGATATGCAAGCATTTCTTTGTTTTCGCTGTTCCAAAATTTGCCAATTTATGAAATAGTGCGTATTTTTGCCCTCGTCATAAAAAAAATTAGAAAAAAATGATCAACAGAATGAACCCCGTGATCTGTAAATCCAAATAAAAGAAGAAGATAATGAATAGACGTTATATTAAAAAAAAATACAAATCTTCTGAATTCGATGCTTTAAAAAGATACTTAACAAAAGAACTTGAGAAAGAACCACAGAACACTTTTCTTAAGGTCCTTATGGCAGATGTCCTTGAAGGCAAACAGCAGGTCAAAAAAGCTATAGAATATATTTCTGAAAAAAATAGTGAAGAGAATGTTTCTTTCTATACGTTGTTTGTAAAAGCTCGTATTTTTCAAAATGCAGAAAGAATATCAGAAGCAATACCTATATGGCGCATGATTATTTCAGCAGATTTAAAGGATATTTCTGAGAGTCTTGAATGGGCAGAGATTAAAAGTGCAAGGACTATAAAAAATGATGCAAGGTTTTATTTGTCGCACTGCCTTTTTGTACAGAACAATGACGAAGAAGCTCTACGGTTAGCAAAAGAGCATCTTGCAAATCGAAAGAAAGGTGTCTATAGTGATTTTTCACTGAAAGAAGTACGTAAGTTTAAAAGAATGCTAGAATGGACAATGTCGAAACCCAAGTCCATGCCCATTAAGGAAGGAAGTTCTTGTACTCCGGAACAGCGTGGTAGGATTTGGAGCCACTTCGAATGGTTGAAAGAAAAAGACATGAAGCTTGCGGCAAAATACCTTATGAAAAAGGGTCGCACATACAATGATGAGTATTACATGTGGACGGTCGCATCAGAAATTTACTATGAATTGAAAGATGCCTTGTTGTGTTTGCGATGCGCAGAGACAGCATATAGTATTATTGGTGATAATGATATGCAGGTTGTCTATGACTATGCTTCAGCGCTTGCTCTCAATAACAGGTTTGAAGAAGCGCTTGCAAAGTTTAATTATATATTATCTTGTAATCTTAATTTTATTGCCTATTCGGAACATGGAGAAGGAATGCGAGAAGCAAAAAAACTCATTAAAAAGACAAAGAATATGATAGAATTGGCAACAAAGGAATCACAAATCATGGAAGATCACTGGGGTCGGTTCTATTGATCATTTTTGAAGTAAAATTTGCCCTTCGGTCAATTTGTCATGACTCAACAAATGAAATGCAAGCATTTCTTTGTTTTCGCTATTCCATAATTTGCCAGTTTATGAAAAAGTCCGTATTTTTGCCCTCGTCATATTGACAAGAAATAAACAACGGATCATTGAGAACCGTCACCAATTATCTAAATCATTTAAATCCAAAATAGTATGAACGCATTATTGCCCAGGATTCAAAAACCTGTGCCTATGAATATACGGGAATAATGAATATTGTTAATAACAATACTGCGAAAAAATGAAAAACAGACTGTCAGACTGACAGAACGCCGATAAACACAGGGCCTGCAGTCTTGAAAAGAGTGACAGAGACTGACAGGAGACTGACAGGAATTTTCTTTACAAACAATGATTTTGGAAAGTAAAAGGGGTGCTTTTGCACAAAATTCTCTAGAGAATTTGTTGCGATAGCAGTCCTCTTACAGCAAATTCTCTAGAGAATTTCATTTTTGCAAAAAGTAATGGTTTTGATTTACTTTTTTTATTATTGCTTTGCTCCTTTCGATTATTCGTTGTATCTTTGTGCCGTACCTAAACACGAAAACCATGAATCGACGAGTCGGAAAGTTTATGAGGAAGATGACAACTGATGACAACCATGAACATTATAGAACATTGTGTTTGTTCATATTGTTCCTGTTTTGGCACGTTTCAGTATTTTCCCAATCAGAACATCACCTCTATGTAAGTCCTCTCAAAAAGACAAATGCAAAGAAAGGAGTATTTGCTACTGTTAACGAAGCATTACGCAAAGCAGAAACGTTTGCCGATGATAACGTGTGGACGACCATCCATATCGCCCCAGGAGTCTATTGGATAGACAATCCTGACGACACCGTTGTCCGCAGGCCGGAACCTGGCGACAACATCCCTTATGGTATGAAATTGCATTTGAACAAGACACGCATCATCGGTATGGGAGAAAATCCAGAAGATGTAGTGCTGGCGAGTAATCGCGGACAGACACAGGGGGCAGAGGGCAATTTCACCATGTTGCATATCACGGGTGATGATATCCTGGTCGAGAACCTGACATTCGGCAATTATTGTAATGTGGATCTTGATTACAAGCGTGATCCACGACAGAGTCGGAAGCATCGTGCCGATGCCATTGTGCAAGCACAATTGATTATTTGCAATGGTGACCGGTATGAGGCTCATCGCTGTCGTTTTATCTCCCGATTAAACCTATGTCCTTTTGCTGGAGCACGACATGCGCTGTTTGAAGATTGTTATTTTGAATGTACCGATGATGCACTCTGTGGAACCGGCACCTATCGGCACTGTCGCTTTACGTTCTTTTCCAGTAAGCCTTTCTATAGAACCTCTCTGCAAGGAGCCGTTTTTGAGGATTGTGACATCTATACAAAAGTGCGGGGTGTACAATATCTGACAAAAATTTCCGATCCCGTGACGATGCGCAACTGCCGCTGGACAAGTGACGACCCCAACCTGACGATCGAATGGACGAAGAAACCTGATCCGAAGAATTTCTGCCTCATGGAAAATTGCACGTTAAACGGGAAACCGCTTGATGTGCCAACACCTCCCGATGTTCCTATGCCCGTTACGACACCCCTGTTGCCTCTGGCAAACCAACCGATATTGGAACAGGATCGGTGGACGTTGGATGCCTACAAGCCAAAAGATACAGCCAACTACGACTGGAGTGTGAACACAAACAAGTCTGCCTGGTGTTATGGTGAGGGAATGGATGGTGCAGAAGGTTGCTACGGTATGATTCAGCATGTTCGTGGTGCACGGATGATGTACACAGGAAAAACGGATGAAACATACCGTGACCAGACGCTGACAATGGAACTCTCACCTTGTAAATCAGCCGGACAGGGTTTCGGTAGTGCTACAGGTCAGTATTTGGATATATGCATCAAATTTGACACCCATACTTTGACCGGCTACGGACTCCGTTTTGTACGCACACCTGCCTACGACAGAGCGGTAGAGGTTGTATTGGTTGCTTATCACGAGGGGGATATTACTCCATTATGCCCTGCTGAAAAATGTGAACTCTTCAAGAAAGGCTGTCGCATCACACTCGCGGCAAAGGGAAATACGTTCTCTGCCCAGATTGAAAATGGTGACCAGCATCAACAACTGACAGCTACTATCGACCAACCCAATCGTTTTGGCGGCATCCATATCCAGCATACAGGATCTGTGGGAGCTTCCGCTACCGTCATACAGTCCATCCGTTGTACCTATGAATAATAACCAAAGAGCGTCTATGAAAAAGAAATTATTTTTATCCTTACTATTGGGCGTTGCATCGTATTTACCCATTGATGCACAAAACACGATTGAAAGCATTCGCAAGGAATATCAGGCTGTCCACGAGATGATGGACCTGATGACGCCTGACGAGGACGGCAATTATGCGATGCCGCCTGAATACTTCGACCTGCGTGTGGTACAGAATCTTCCTGCCACAGGACCACATCATGAAAACATCCGTATGTATTATGGTGAGCTGCCACCGAAGTATGAGGGCAATCCCTATCCTCCTCACTTCCTTCGTTTTGCGACAGCGAAATATAATTTTGCTGCCCGTGAGTTCTACGAAGAATACCTCTATGACAACAAGGGACGGGTGATGTTCATCTATGCGATTACACCCGACGTTGTCCACGATGGCAAAATGGTTCCTTACGAACTACGTATGTGGTTCGACGGTAAACGACTGTTACGCTTGACTGTTAAGAAAGCAGAAGGCGTGATAAACCCCGATATAGCAACCCTCAAGAAAACCCCGTTCATAGAGGAATATTCAGGCAAAACCATTCCAGAGAAATACAAGGAGGAGACAGACCGCTGCAAAGAGCGCGCCTCGCGTTTCCTAACGATGTTTAAAGGTATGGATGAGAACACATACCTTTAACTCGTCAGTCTTTACTCTCCGAAAATTTCTTGGAGTTTCTTGCCCAATTTCTCTCCACGCAAGTCACGGGCAACAATTTTACCTGTGGGGTCAACGAGCAAACTGGCAGGAATCGCCTTGATGTTATAGACTTCGCTTGCAATGGTTTCCCAGCCCTTCAGGTCGCTGAGATGAACCCAAGGCATCTGTAAATCCTTGATGGCCTGAACCCAGTCGTCTTTGTCGTCATCGAACGACAAACCAACCACCTCGAAGCCCTTGCTGTGGTATTTGTTATAGTTTGCCACAACATTTGGCATTTCTGCACGACAGGGACCGCACCATGATGCCCAGAAGTCGATGAGCACCCATTTGCCCTTTCCTACATATTCGCTCAGCTTGTGTTTCTTGCCTTTGACATCGGCTTCCTCCAAGTCTATGAACTGCTGTCCGATAATTGCATTCTTGGCTTCTTCATCAGCCAACTGCTTCTTATAAGCCTCCGCATACTTCTTTGCGAGAGGATGCTGGTTATATGCATACGCAGGATTCATCATCTCCTTGAGGTCGTCGCCTTCAAGCAACTGCATCGCATCACGCATAAAAGCAACAGGAATCAGATTGTCCCGATTTTCTTTGAATAATGTGGTTAAGAATTGCTGATATTCGCCGTAAATCTTCATGACCTGTGCTTCCAGTTCTGGCGTTTTTTCCTTCTGTTCCGCAGGACTCATCGCCGCAAACTGTTGTCCTATCTTTTTAATCTCATCTCCATATTTACCACTTTCCAAATCCAACGCGGTGAGTTTCTCGTTGAGTTCAGAGCCTTTCAGCGTCTTCTTGTCAAGATCAATCGTTACGGGTGTGCCGTCGTTGAAGAATAACGTCGTCCATCCTGATTCTTCTTTCTTCACACCCAGAAGCGCATTCTGGTCGGCTACGCCAGTAAACTCAAACTTTCCGTCTTTGATGGTTACACTACTGATTTCCTTTTGTGACAAGTAGTCAACCAATGATACCTTCTTGCCGTTATCTGCAGAGATACCCTTCACGGTGTACTGGGGTTCTTGTGCCATTGAGCAACTTGCTGTAATCATGATGATTGCAGCTACCATCATTAACTTTTTCATATTCTTTTTCAGTTTAGTTATTTCCATTTTGTGATTTTATGCTGCAAAAATAAACGAAATAGCGTAAACTAACAAATTTTTCCGTATCTTTGTAACCTCAATGGAACATATTTCGGAAGCAACACGTCTGTTTATCCACGAGCATCGTACAGAAGATGTACGCCAGTTGGCATTGCAAGCCTCCCGCTCTGCTGATATCAACCTGTCATTTGCCCTTGACCAAATAGCAGGCTGGCAGACGGCTCGCACAAAACTACCTTCTTGGGCCGCAACAGACCGTATCATCTATCCGCCGCACCTGTCGATGGAGCAATGTTCCAGCGAACTGACCGCAAGGTATAAAGAAAAGGTGATTGCCGCCAACCTCCCTCTTCATCGGGAAACTGTTCTTTCCTGTAATCGTCCTCATGTGTTTGTTGATTTGACAGGCGGCTTTGGGGTTGACTTTTCGTTTATGTCACGCTCGTTCGATCAACGCATCTATGTGGAACGCGAAGAACATCTTTGTGAAATAGCGCACCATAATTTTTCCTGTTTAAATCTCGATGCAACCATCAAAAACGACGAATCCACCGCATTCCTTCATGCCATCAGCCAGGCGGAATGTTTCTTCCTCGACCCAGCACGCCGTAATGAACACGGTGGACGTACTTATGGTATTGCCGACTGTACACCGAACGTATTGGAGATGTGGGAAGAACTCTTGTCAAAAGCGGAACTGGTGCTGCTGAAGCTCTCTCCAATGTTGGATTGGCGAAAGGTGGTGAAGGATTTGCGGGAGGCCGACAAAAGGGGAACTCAAAGCTGGTATCTGGAAATACATATTGTATCGGTTGACAATGAGTGCAAAGAGCTGTTGGTGGTGTGTAAAGAGGGAGTTAAAGAAGTGAAGGAAGAAGTTAAACTGGTTTGTATCAACATCTTTTCAAAGGGAGGCGAAGAACGCTTTGAAGTCATCCCTCAGCCCTCATCCCTCAGCCCTCAGCCTTCAGCCCTCAGCCTTCAGCCCTCAGCCCTCAGCCCTCAGCCCTCACAAGGGAGATTAGAAGGATTCTCCTACCTTTATGAGCCGAATGCGTCCGTTATGAAAGCAGGATGTTTCGATGAGCTGGCAAAGAGATTTGGCGTGCATCCTTTGGCGCAAAACTCCCATTTGTTTGTTGCCAATCACTCTTGTGCAGATTTTCCTGGTCGTCATTTTGAGATTGTAAGATGCTCATCCATGAACAAAAAGGAATTAGGTCGCTCGCTGACTGATATCACATGTGCCAATATCACCGTTCGCAACTTCCCGATGACGGTAGCAGCGTTACGAAAACGGTTGAAACTAAAGGATGGAGGCGACATCTATATCTTTGCAACAACTCTTGCACAGGGTGAACACGTCTTAATTATTGCCAAAAAAACAAAGTAAGTTTTGCTATAACGTGAATATTTTTGTATTTTTGCAGAATATAAGCAAAAAAACAAACAATATGTCATCTGTTCAAATCAAAAAGGTATCAAACAAAAAAGAGCTGCGTACATTCATAGACTTCCACTATGAATTGTATCGTGGCAACGAGTTTGATGCGCCGAATCTTTTCACCGACGAGATGCACACGTTGAGAAAAGACAAGAACGCCGCCTTTGAATTCTGTGAGGCAGAGTATTTCCTGGCCTATCGGGACGGAAAGGTTGTGGGACGTATTGCCGCCATCATCAACCATCGTGCCAACGAACGGTGGGAGACCAAGAGTGTACGCTTCGGATGGGTTGACTTTATCGACGACATCGAAGTGTCGAAAGCGCTCTTCGCCGCCGTAGAGGAATGGGGTCGCGAGAAAGGAATGGAACAGATTGTCGGTCCGTTGGGCTTTACAGATATGGACCCTGAGGGTATGCTGATAGAAGGCTTCGACCAGTTGGGTACGATTGCCACGATCTATAACTATCCCTACTACCCGGAGCACATGAAACAGCTGGGAGGCTACGAGAAGGACAACGACTACGTGGAGTTCAAGCTGATTGTGCCCAAAGACGGTATGCCTGAGAAATATAAGAAGGTGGCTGAACTGGTGATGAAACGCTACAACCTGCACCCGATGCATCCCAAGCGCAGTCAGGTGTTCGGCAAGGAGCAATACGGCCGCAAGGTGCTGGATGTGGTCAACAAGTCGTTTGGCAACCTCTACGGATATTCCCAGATGACAGAGCGTCAGATTGACGAATACCTGAAGATGTATTTCCCCATGCTCGATATGGATATGCTTTGTCTGATTGAGGACTGGAACCTGCCCAACCACGATGTGATTGCCGTAGGTATCAGTATCACGAATATGACTCGTGCCTTACAGAAATGCCGGAAGGGACGCTTGTGGCCCTTTGGCTGGTGGCATTGTATGAGGGCGTTGAAGTTCCACAAGGCAGAGTGTCTCGACCTGATGCTGATAGGTGTGCTGCCTGAATACCAGCAGAAAGGTGTGAATGCGCTGCTGTTCTACGACCTGATTCCCTGGTATCAGAAGTTCGGCTTCAAATGGGGCGAAACGAATGTGGAAATGGAGACCAATGAGAAGGTGCAGAGCCAGTGGCAATATCTTGAGCACTATCAGCATAAGCGCAGAAGATGTTATAAGAAAAGCCTCACCCCCTAACCCCCTCCTTCCCGACCGATGGTCGCCACCCCGTAGCCATCCCAAGGGGCGAGGGGGAATCCCTTGGGGTAGAGTTGATTTGGTATAAGAATTCGAACAAACAGAAAGATGAACAAAAAAATAGAAGCTGAAGAACTTGATTCTCCCATCCCTTCTGGAGAAGAGCAGGGGAATGAGTCTCCTGTTGAATACACGGATGAAAACATTCGGCATTTGTCGGATATGGAACACATTCGTACCCGTCCCGGTATGTATATCGGTCGATTGGGCGATGGCTCACTACCCGAAGACGGTATCTATGTGCTGCTGAAGGAAGTCATCGACAACAGTATTGATGAATTCAAGATGAATGCCGGCAAGCGCATTGAAGTCGATATCGACGAAAACCTTCGGGTATCGGTACGCGACTACGGACGCGGCATTCCGCAGGGAAAACTCGTCGAAGCGGTGAGCGTACTGAATACGGGTGGTAAATACGACACGAAAGCCTTTAAGAAAAGTGTTGGTCTGAACGGTGTCGGCGTGAAAGCTGTCAATGCCTTGAGCAGTTACTTTGAAGTAAAATCCTATCGTGACGGAAAGGTTCGCGCACTGACCTTCGAGCGAGGCATCCTGAAAAGCGACGAGACCACGAATAGCGAGGATGAGAGTGGTACCTTTATCCACTTTGTTCCTGATCACGACGACAAACTCTTCAAGAACTATTCCTTCCATGCAGATATCGTGGAAACGATGCTGCGCAACTACACCTACCTGAATCAGGGGTTGACCATCATGTATAACGGTCGCCGCATCCTCAGCCGCAACGGACTGAAGGACTTGTTGACAGACAACATGACAACTGATGGCCTCTACCCGATCGTTCACCTGAAAGGGGAAGACATAGAAATTGCTTTCACCCATACCAATCAGTATGGTGAGGAATACCATTCTTTCGTCAACGGTCAGCATACTACACAGGGTGGAACCCATCAGAGCGCATTCAAGGAGCACATCGCCCGTACGATGAAGGAGTTCTTTGGAAAATTCGAATCCGGCGACATCCGTAACGGACTGGTTGCCGCCATCGCCATCAATGTGGAAGAACCGGTCTTTGAGAGTCAGACGAAAATCAAACTGGGTAGCACACAGATGGCTCCCGATGGGGAGAGCATCAATAAGTATGTTGGCGACTTCATCAAACAGCAGGTCGATAATTTCCTGCATATCCACACCGATGTGGCGGAAGCGATAGAGAATAAGGTCAAAGAAAGTGAACGGGAACGTAAAGCGATGGCGGGTGTGACGAAACTCGCCCGTGAACGGGCCAAGAAAGCCAACCTCCACAACCGTAAGCTGCGCGACTGCCGCATCCACTATTGCGATGTGAAAAACGACCGCAAGGAGGAAAGTTGTATCTTCATCACGGAGGGCGACTCTGCCAGCGGTAGCATCACCAAGAGCCGTGATGTAAACACCCAAGCTGTGTTCTCGCTGCGTGGAAAACCGCTGAATTCTTTCGGCTTGACAAAGAAAATCGTCTATGAAAACGAAGAGTTCAACCTGTTACAGGCTGCCCTTGACATTGAGGAAGGTCTCGACGGACTCCGTTACAACAAGGTGATCGTTGCTACCGATGCTGATGTCGATGGCATGCACATCCGTCTGCTGATTATCACGTTCTTCCTGCAGTTCTTCCCTGAACTGGTTAAGAAAGGACATGTATATGTGCTGCAGACACCTTTGTTCCGCGTTCGCAACCGACGAACAAAAATCAAGAACAAGAAAGTGATTGCCCAAGCCGATGAGCAACGAAACCCCAAGGAAAAGAAAAGTGATTTCATCACCCGTTACTGCTATAGCGAGGAAGAACGCCTGAATGCCATTCAGGAGTTAGGACCCGACCCGGAGATTACCCGCTTTAAAGGACTGGGTGAGATTTCGCCCGATGAATTTGCCCATTTCATCGGTCCCGATATCCGTTTGGAACAAGTAACCTTGCACAAAAACGATCAGGTGCAGAAACTGCTGGCTTACTATATGGGTAAGAACACACCCGAACGCCAGAACTTTATCATCGACAACCTGATTATCGAAGAAGATTTGCCAGAAGAGGAAGGATAATATAATGAAAAATAACAGCAACATGATATTGAAAGTGAATGCTTCACACCTGATTCAAAGAATCGGTGTTGTTTTCTTGTTTCTTTGTGTCTTCACTGCGACGAAGGCTCAAATCCGATTTAAGTTTGGCAACGACAGTCCGATGCGGAAGATGCAGATTGCCGAAGCAGCCATCAACAGTCTGTATGTCGATTCCGTTGACGAGCAGAAGCTTGTGGAAGACGGCATCCGAGGAATGGTGAAAGGACTCGATCCGCACTCTTCCTATTCCACCGCCAAAGAGACGAAGGCGATGAACGAACCGCTGCAAGGCGATTTCGAGGGTATCGGTGTACAATTCAATATTGTTGAAGACACGCTCATCGTGATTCAGCCTGTTGTCAACGGCCCTTCTGAAAAGGTGGGTATTATGGCTGGCGACCGCATCGTTGGTGTGAACGATACCACGATTGCTGGTGTGAAGATGGCTCGCGAGGAAATCATGAAGCGCCTGCGTGGTCCGAAGGGCACAAAGGTAAGACTGCGTGTCATCCGTCGCGGCATCGACGGTGAACTGAATTTCGTGGTGAAGCGCGACAAGATTCCTGTGCACACCATTGATGCTGTCTATATGATTCGTCCGAAAGTAGGTTATATCCGCATCAGCAGTTTTGGTGCAAAGACCTACAACGAGTTCATGGATGGCATCCAAAAACTACAGGAACAGGGCATGAAGAGTTTGATTCTCGACCTTCAGGACAATGGTGGCGGCTACTTGCAGGCTGCGGTATCAATCGCCAACGAGTTTCTGGCACAGAACGATATGATTGTCTATACAAAAGGGCGCCGCGTTCGCGATACGGAGTACAAAGCAAAGGGCAACGGCAGTCTGAAAACCGGCAAGGTGGTCGTGCTCATCAACGAACTGTCGGCATCGGCATCGGAAATTGTCACGGGTGCCATTCAGGACCAGGATCGCGGTCTGGTGGTAGGACGCCGCTCGTTTGGAAAAGGACTCGTTCAACGCCCCATCGACCTGCCCGACGGTTCTATGATTCGCCTGACGGTAGCACATTATTATACGCCCAGCGGACGGTGCATCCAGAAACCTTATAAAAAAGGCGACATGAAAGACTATGAGATGGATTTGGAGAACCGTCTGAAGCGTGGTGAGCTGACCAACCGCGACAGCATCCATTTCGATGACTCGCTGAAATACAAGACGCTGCGCAAGCATCGTACCGTCTATGGCGGCGGCGGAATCATGCCCGATGAGTTTGTGCCTTTAGACACGTTGAAATATACAAAGTATCATCGTCAGTTGGCGGCTAAGAGCATCATCAATAATGCCAACCTGAAGTTCATCGACAACCATCGTAAGGAACTGCGCAAGACCTATCCAGATTTCGCTACGTTCAACAAGAATTTCGTGGTGCCTCAATCGTTGGTTGACGACATCATGGCTGAAGGAAAGAAACAAAAGATTGAGCCGAAGGACGAGGAGGAACTCAAGCGCACGCTTCCTTATCTGGAAACACAGCTCAAGGCGTTGGTGGCACGCGACCTGTGGGATATCAGTGAATATTTCCAGGTGATGAACGAAACCAACGATATCGTCCGGAAAGCGTTGGAGGTGATTGATTGATAAGCAACGTGCTTACCGCATCGCCAACGCTTTGTTTTCGGCAGCTTCCATGATTTCACGTTCACCGGGTCCTTTGTCGTTGATGCCGCAGAGATGAAGGACCCCGTGAATGATGACGCGGTGGAGTTCCTCTTCATAATCTTTATGGAACTTCTCGGCATTGGTGCGCACCGTGTCTAACGAGATGACCAGATCGCCGTTCAGCGTGCTGCCTTCGCAATAGTCGAAGGTAATGATGTCGGTATAATAGTCGTGCCCTAAGTATTCGTTGTTGACCTCCAGAATCTTTTCGTCGTCAACAAACATATAGCCGATTTCTCCTACTTTTCGGTTGTAGGAAGCAGCAACAGCCTTGATCCATTGGGTTGTTTCCCGTTTCTTGATATTCGGCATCTTCACGCCGTCGGTATTGTAGGTAATCATATTGGGATTTGACTATTGGACGATTTACAATTTACGATTGGCTCTCTATTTTCAACGGACTACTTCTGCGGCAGCAAACTGCTGACATCCTTTCCAAAATGCTTCAGTTCGCGCACAACCGATGAAGAGATGCTCGCCAGTTGGGGCTCAGCAAACAGCAGCAGGGTTTCAATACCCATCAGTTGACGGTTGACGTCTGCTTGTTCGCGTTCGTATTCAAAGTCTTTTACCGACCGTACACCTTTTATAATATACTGTGCTTGCACACGTGCGGCAAAATCCACCGTCAGGTCGCTATAGGCTTCCACGCTGATTTTCGGTTCATGGGCATACAACGCTTTGATGGCATCGACTCGTTCTTCCACAGAACCCATCGATTGTTTGTGTTCGTTATACCCTACCCCGATAACGAGTTGGTCAAACAAAGGCAGCGCCCGTCGTACGATAGAGTCGTGTCCGATCGTAAACGGGTCGAATGACCCTACAAATATTCCTGTCTTCACCATCTTACTAAGTTTACAAACTTAAATATTTACCTCCTTTATCTCTTCCCCCCTCCCTTTGGGAGGGGCTGGGGGTAGGCTCTCCTAATCAAAAAGATTCGGTTCCATCGCTGTCCCCATATACATATTGCGTCCCAAATGGTCGAAGGCCAGTTGTGTGGCCACACGTCCACGAGGTGTGCGCTTGATGAATCCCTCCATAATCAGGAACGGTTCATACACCTCTTCTATCGTACCCGTATCCTCGCCGATGGCCGTAGCTATCGTGGACAGTCCCACAGGTCCGCCGCGGAACTTGTCGATGATGGTCAGCAAGATCTTGTTGTCAATTTCATCGAGTCCATACTGGTCGATATTCAATGCGAGCAGCGAGAGACGAGCTATCTCTGCATCAATACTGCCGTTCCCTTTCACCTGTGCAAAGTCGCGCACACGGCGGAGCAACGAGTTACAGATACGAGGCGTACCACGACTGCGGCGAGCAATCTCTACGGCAGCATCATCGTCGATTGGTACCTGCAGGATGTGGGCAGACCGCTTGATGATGCGGGCCAGCGTATCTGGGTCGTAATATTCCAAGTGCATGTTGATGCCGAAGCGGGCACGCAACGGAGCCGTCAGCAATCCGCTGCGAGTGGTAGCGCCCACCAGCGTAAACGGGTTCAGGTCGATCTGTATGGAACGTGCCGACGGACCCTTATCTATCATGATATCGATACGGTAATCCTCCATGGCCGAATAGAGGTATTCCTCCACGATGGGCGACAGGCGGTGTATCTCGTCAATAAACAGCACATCATTCGGCTCTAATGAGGTAAGAATGCCTGCAAGGTCGCCTGGTTTATCCAACACGGGACCGCTGGTAATCTTGAAGCCTACGCCCAGCTCATTGGCGATGATATTGGAAAGTGTCGTCTTACCCAATCCTGGAGGGCCGTGCAACAGCGTGTGGTCGAGAGGCTCACCGCGATATTTGGCAGCTTCAACGAATACTTCGAGGTTTTCCACCACCTTCTGCTGACCGCTGAAATCATTGAAAGTCAGCGGGCGCAGCGCGTTTTCAAAATCCTTCTCCGCACCTGACAGCCGCTCTTGTCTAATATCAAATTCTTCTTGCATGGGGACAAAGTTAGTGCAAGTCGAGCGAAAAACCAAATTTATTTGAGTTTTTCCGAGGCGCAGCCTAACTTCGAGCTTTGAAAAAAGCTCAAAGGTAGTGCAAAGTCGAGCGAAAAACCAAACAAATCACGCCAATTATTTGCAAACTTCATCTATTCTTCCTATCTTTGCAAATAAAAATTCTTCAAACTAAAAACCCATAACGCTATGAAACAACGAATGATCCTGCTCGCCACGCTGCTGGTGGTTTTCCTCAGTGCGAGCGCAAAGAAACTGAAAGTGACGATCGACGGCACTGCATCGCCTTCACAGCAAACGCTTTATCTGATTGTCAATGAAGATACGGCAAAGGCACAGCTGATATCCGTCAACGAAGGGGAGTTCACGGTGACTGTCAAAGTGAACGAGGACGACTTTATCCGTCTGAGTGAAAACAAAGAAAGACCGACACCCAGTAGTGTCGTCATCATGGCCGACGAGCGCAATATCAGCGTCGATATGGAAAGCAGAACCGTGAAGGGTTCTTATATGACGGATAAACTGCGTGCGGCCATCAAGAGGATTGAAAATGCCGGACCTGGTCATTTCCATATCGATGTGTTCACGGATGACCCCAAAGCTTGGGAGGAAGCCAAAACGCAGGAAAGAATGATGCGTGAAGAGATGAAAGAACAGCAGCGTTTGTGTGCAAGACAGGTGTTGGAGGATGAAAGATATAATGACATCCCTGCATGGATTGTCATCGTCTTCCCCGAACAGGTTTCTCCCTGGCTGAATAAATATATAGAAGAAGAGTCTATGTGGTTGGAACATCCGGTGAGAAAGAAAAAATAAAGAGCCTACCCCCAGCCCCTCCCCTAAAGGGAGGGGAGTTAACGAATAAAAGGAGGAAGAAGCGGATCATCGTCAAATGATAAAATTGTCAAATCACCAAATGATAAAATTGTCAAATTTGTTTGTTTTGCTGTTTGTGGCAACAGCAGCTACGGCACAGCGCCAGGAGATCGTTCTGAACAGTTGGGAGTTCTCCCGCGATTCCGTCAACTGGGAAATAGTTCACGTGCCCCACGACTGGGCTATCAGCGGTCCGTTCGACAAGAAATGGGACCTTCAGAAGGTGGCCATCGAACAGAACGGTGAGAAAGAGGCTACCGAGAAGAGCGGACGCAGCGGTGCGCTTCCTTGGATTGGGAAAGGTCACTACCGCACGAAGGTTGAGATTCCTGAAGGTTATAGTCGCGCCGAACTGGTCTTCGATGGGGCGATGGCCGAACCGGTGGTGACGGTCAATGGTCGTCGCGCTGGTGAATGGAAATACGGCTACAACGCTTTTCGCATCGATATCACGCCCTATATCGTCAAGGAGGGTGTCGATATGGGGATGAGCTGCCACATGATGCGGTGGGCTGATATGGCCAACATACAAGTCGATTTACAGAATCTGGAAGAAAGTTCGCGCTGGTATCCTGGTGCCGGCTTATATCGTCCTGTGAAACTCGTTCTGATGGGGAAAGAAGGCCACAAAGCCTATCTCGACGAATGGGGACTTTTCATCCGCACGCTGTCGGCAACAGCCGACAAAGCGGTGGTGCGTATGTCGGCAAAGGTACAGGATGCCCAAGCCGGACAGAGCCTCATCTTCCTGTTGCGCACCCCCGATAAGGTGGTGGCTGCCCAGAACGCTGTGATTGGTGCCGACGGTGAGGCCACAACCGATATAGAGGTGTTGAATCCGCAGCTATGGTCGCCGGAATCACCTTTCTTATATGATGTCGATGTAGAACTTGTTGCCACAGGGAAAGACGGCCTCATCAAGATCTACGACCACCTCAAGACCCATACAGGCATCCGAACGGTGAAAGTGTCGAAGGAACGGGGTTTTGAACTGAACGGACAGACGCGCAAGATCAAGGGTGTTTGTCTGCACCACGACCTCGGACCCTTAGGTGCTGCAGTCGATAAGCAGGCGCTGATTCGTCAGATAACGATTCTCAAAGAGATGGGCTGCGATGCCATCCGTACGGCTCACAACATGCCTTCAACCCTGCAGATGGAAGTCTGCGACTCGATGGGTATGATGGTGATGGCCGAGAGTTTCGATATGTGGATCTATCCGAAGTGCAAGAACGGCTATGCGCGATTCTTCAAGGAGTGGGCCGACCGTGATATCACCCATCTGGTGTTGAACCACCGCAACCATCCGTCGATTGTGATGTGGTCGATAGGCAATGAGATTCCTGAACAATGGGATGCCAACGAGGGCGTCTATTGGGCTAAGCACCTGCAAGACCTGATTCATCAGCTCGACCCCACCCGTCCTGTCACACAAGGAATGGACCGCGCCGACGATGCGTTGAAATCGGGCTTTGCACAAGTGATGGACGTGCCGGGCTTCAACTACCGCGTCCATAAATACGACCACAACATCACCCAGCTGCCCGTAGGCTTCCTGTTGGGTAGCGAGACCGCCTCAACGGTCAGCTCGCGAGGGGTATATAAGTTCCCCGTAGCGATGACCGACAACTCACAGTTTGCGTCCTACTCACCCAACTACGACCCTACGGCCATTGGGAAAGCCGACGGACAATGCTCGTCGTATGATGTGGAGTGGTGCCCGTGGAGCAATCTGCCCGACGACGACTTTCTGATGATGGACGACCGCGATTACACCATCGGACAGTTTGTGTGGACGGGCTTCGACTACTTAGGTGAGCCGACACCCTACGATGAGTATTGGCCCAGCCGTTCGTCGTATTTCGGTATCTGCGACTTGGCAGGACTGCCGAAAGACCGCTACTATCTGTATAAGTCGCAATGGAACAAAGCCGACCACACGCTGCATGTGCTGCCTCATTGGACGTGGCCTGGTCGCGAAGGACAGGTGACACCCGTCTATGTCTATACCGATTATCCGGAGGCAGAACTCTTCATCAACGGAAAGAGTCAGGGACGTCGCAAGCACTATCTGACAGCCAACCAGCTTCTTGCCCCTCTCAGCCATCAGCCGACGGAGGGGAGTAGTCAGGGGAAAGCTGCAGAACTATCTACTCCTCCCCATTCAGGGGGAGGCACGGGAGGGGGCCTTCTCCTCGACCGCTACCGCTTGCGTTGGAACGATGTGGTGTATGAGCCAGGCGAACTGAAGGTGATAGGATATGATCAGAATGGTCGTGCCATCGACAAGATTGTGAAGCATACAGCAGGAGCGCCCACACAGTTGTTCCTCAATACCGAAGCCATCCTGCCTGAGTTTGCTGACGGCAAACTGCGCAACACCTATCCCAAGCCTGTTGCCCAGCGCGATGAAATGGTCTTTGTGATTGTTTCTATTGCCGACGACGACAAGAACCTTGTTCCCGACTGCAACGATGAGCTGCAGTTCGAGGTAACGGGCAACGGACATTTCGTGGCTGCTTGCAACGGTGATGCCACCTCGTTAGAGACCTTCACCCTGCCGCACATGAAACTTTTCAACGGACAACTGGTGGTGGTTCTCAAAACAGGACGCCGTCTTCACCAGCCCGTTGTGCTGACGGTGAAAGACCCTGCACGCGGCATCGAGCAATCGCTGACGATTGCGGTGGAATAGGTCGAAGGTCTAAGGTCTAAGGTCAAAGGTTTAAGGAGTCTGTCACAAGTTGGCAGACTTCTTCTTGTGTATTGGCGACCAACAGTTGTTCACGGAAGCCAGCGCGGATGACACCCTGCTGTTCCAAATCGTCGAGCATCGCCAGCAGCGAGTTCCAGAAGCCCTTCATATTATAGAGGATGACCTTCTTCTGATGATAGCCGATAGAAGCCGCCGCACACACGGTGAACACCTCGTCCAGCGTGCCTACGCCGCCAGGCAGCGCAATGTTGATGTCGCTATGAGCCACCATCAGCGCCTTGCGCTCGTCTAACGTCTTGCAAGGGATGCACTCATCCACGTAGGACGACATACGGCCGCCCTTCTCAATGATGTCCGGCACCACCCCGATGGTTTTGCCGCCCGCCTCATGCGTTGCTTTGGCCACACACTCCATGAGACCCATGTTACAACCGCCGAACACCAGTGTGTGTCCGTTTTCCCCAATCCATCGACCCAATTCCTCCGTCATGCGGAAGAAATCAGGATCAATCTTGTTGTTAGCAGAACAGTATATGGCAATTTTCATGGTACAAAGGTAATCATTTTGCCGTAAAATGCTTATCTTTGTAGCATCAATTTACAGTATAACAAGAAATTACATTGAAAACATTTGAAGAATTAGGCGTAGTAGAAGACATTCGGCGCGCCATTGAAGAACTCGGATTCGAGCACCCCATGCCCGTACAGGAAGAAGTGATTCCGTACCTGTTGGGCAATCGTAATGACGTCATCGCTCTGGCACAGACAGGAACAGGCAAGACCGCCGCTTTCGGCATTCCGCTGTTGCAGCGAATCGACACCTCTCGCAACGACACCCAAGCCATCGTGCTGTCGCCCACCCGTGAGTTGTGTTTGCAGATAGCCGATGATATGAAAGATTTTGCGCGTTATCTGCCCGGCATCCATATCGAAGCCGTCTATGGCGGTGCCAATATCGTGCCGCAGATGAAAGCCTTGCGCAAGGGTGTTCATATCATCGTCGCCACACCAGGCCGATTGATCGACCTGATGAACCGCGGTGTCGCCCAGCTCAGCACCGTGAGCAATGTGGTACTCGACGAAGCCGATGAGATGTTGAACATGGGCTTCTCAGAGAGTCTTGACGAAATCCTCGCCGGAGTACCCGAAGAGCGCAACACCCTGTTGTTCTCCGCCACGATGAGCCGCGAGATTGAGCGCATCGCCAAGTCCTACCTCCGCGAATACAAAGAGATAGTCGTTGGTTCGCGCAACGAAGGAGCCGAGAATGTCAACCACATCTATTACCTCGTTCATGCCAAAGACAAATACCTTGCTTTGAAACGCATTGTCGATTACTATCCGAAGATATTCGCCATCATCTTCTGTCGCACGAAGATAGAGACCCAGGAGATAGCCGACAAGTTGATTCGCGACGGCTATAATGCCGAGTCGCTGCACGGCGACCTGTCGCAGCCGCAGCGCGACCTGACGATGCAGAAGTTCCGTTCCCACCTCACGCAGCTCCTGGTAGCCACCGATGTAGCCGCCCGCGGCTTAGACGTCGATGATTTGACCCACGTCATCAACTACGGTTTGCCCGACGACATCGAGAACTACACCCATCGCAGCGGTCGTACCGGTCGTGCTGGCAAGAAAGGCACCTCCATCTCCATCATCCACACCCGCGAGAAGTCGAAGGTGAAGCGCATTGAAAAAGAAATCGGCAAGGAGTTTGTTGATGGCACCCTTCCCACTCCCCATGAGATATGCACCAAGCAGCTGTATAAAGCCATCGGTGAAATCGAGAAAATCGATGTTGATGAAGAGCAGATAGCCCCGTTCATGGAGGAAATCAACCGTCACTTCGAGTATTTCGACAAAGAAGACATCATCAAGAAAATCGTCACCCTCACCTTTGGTCGCTTCCTCTCCTACTATGCCGATGCGCCTGAGATTGTGAAGCCGGAGACGAAAAGGGAAAAGCCTACCCCCAACCCCTCCCGAAGGGAAGGGGGAAAGGCGCGAGGCGCCAGGAAGCCCGAACGCGGTTATCGCCGTTTGTTTATCAATTTGGGCAAGGCCGACGGCTTCTATCCTGGCGAGGTGATGCAGTTCATCAACAAACACGTTCGCGGTCATGTAGAAGTAGGGCATATCGACCTGTTGGATAAGATATCCTATATCGAAGTACCAGAGAAAGACGCCCCGCTCGTCATGCGTTCCTTAGACGGCACCAGCTACAAGCGCCGTGCAGTACGCTGCAATGAGGCAGATGCGAAGGGCGAAAAGGAGCGAGGAAAGGCTACGGGTAGGCGAACGGAGTTCGGGAATGCAAGGAGCAAGGAGCGAAACAGCGGTCAGCGCTCTTTCAAGAAAGAAGACTGGATGCGCTTCCTCCATCCCGACAAGATGAAACTCAAAGGCGAAGAACCCGACTTCAGCGAAGAAGGCTGGGCACGGAGAAGACCTAAGAAGAAATAATCAATCAAATTGCAAAAAGAGATAATAGAAAACGTGCTGGAACCTTCTCGATTCCAGCACGCCAACTAAAAGAGGTTATTACTTTTGAAAAGAGTTTTCAACGTTTATTCCCAGTCATCTTCCCAGAAAGAGAAGGCTCTGGCGTTGGTTCCAGGACCTTCACCTTTACCGATTTCTATGTCGCTGGTTTCATTTTTGCTGTCGCCATCACCTAATCCCCTGTTTCTTTCATTGCTAAGTTCGCACAATGGTGCAAGTTCTATGTTGTGGATCAGAATCTCTGGTGTGATATATTTTTTCATTGTCATAGTTTCTTCCCCTATTTATTTAATGATTTGTTTCTGACCATTGATGATATATACACCGGCAGGCAGGTTGTTAATAGCGTTCGTGTCAGTGCTAATCTGACGGCCTTCAATGGTGTAGATACCTTTGAGACCTGCCATACTTTCAGTTTCAACAATCGTACCATCTGTGATACCCTTGATGGTCGTCGGTGTTACAGGTGTGTCAGTATCTTCATACGGCTCGTCGAAGGTTGAAGCACCGAGTCTTGCAAGATTTTCATTTTTCTCTGGGTTCTTCATGTAAGCACGATAGTGTCCGCAAGGAAGACCACCTTCATTGTTTACTCTCCACAATTTACCATTGATATAGTAAGAGTAACGTGGCATCTTTTCACCATCATAGGTGCCCACGAAGTCGAAACCATCTTGAGAGATAATCAAAGGTTTCTGTGCATTATCTTTCTTGTCGGAACCTGCAGGTTTATCTTCTTCAAAGGTCACACCTTCAAAGACGATGCCAGTCTTGCTGCCTGCTTCAATAGCAGTTGCTTCGTCATAGTCTGGATAGATGAAGTAGGGACGACCAGCCTCCAACATACGGTAGTTATGTTGTACGAAGTGAACGGTCTTATTGTCATTAGACAGTTTTTCGTAGGTGAAGATCTTGGCATTTTTGCCGAAGATTTTCTTGAAGTTGTATTCACTGACAGCAAACGGCAGACAGAGTGATGTCCAGTGCTTATTCTTGAATTCGCGACCAGCGTAAGTTACATTAGCAGGCTTGTCGTAAATATTGGCAGCACCACCAGCATTCGTCAAACTTTGTACAAGTGTTTCACTATCTTGAATAGTAACTGGAACAGGAGCCGGACCATTGTTGTTTGCTGGTGCTCCGTTGAAGCCATCGGGTACGAATCCGAATCCACAGAGGTTTGGCTTAGAAGCATTCTGGAATACCCAGTAGCTCTTACCAGCCTTTACACGGATAGCGTAGCGAACGTAAGCCTTGCTGATCATAGAATAGCCCTTACTCTCTGGGTCTTGGAAGATTGTTTGCGTGTCACCTTTACCTTTCCAGTCGTTAATAATCAAGTTGTGCAATTTTTCCTTGTTGGGTGTTGAGCCTTTGTAGTCTTTATCAAATCCGGCCGGGCCATTATCTTTTTGGAATTCCCAAAGGAAGGAGAAGTCTTCCGCTGGATCTCCTACAGCCTCTGCTACTTTTTTCACATCTGCATCGTTTTTGTCACAACGAATCAATCCCTTGGTGTAACTACCCTCGTTACCTAAGAAGTTCTTTACACTCTCATTCATTGTACCAAGGTCGGTAACAGTAGATACAGGCAAACCTGCTTCATCAACAATGTATAGTGGCTTCCAGTCAAGACCGTAGTAACGTTTGCTGGTGTTCTGCAAGCTGTGCGGGTCACCAGTATAAGAACAGATACCATTTTGTACCAGATAAACGAACAGATAACCAGATGTACGTGGTTCAAAGCGCCAGTATGCTCCGTGAGCAGGTAGGGTGAAGGTATTCATGTAGTAATCCCTTTTATCTGGATTTCCATCAACATCAGCCATCTTGCTCGCGTCTGTCAGATAGTTCTTATAATTGGTGCGTCCCCTTTCATCAGATGGGTTTTGTGTAGCCACATTACTCCAAGTGAATCCATCAAGATACTTGTTGAACTGCATGTCAGTAGAGGTGAAGCCTGCAATCTCAGCATTGGTCTTTGCCTTGAAGCCATCGCTGACATTCGTATTCGTTTTCTCTTCGCCCTCACCTGATGGAACAATCTGATCATATTTGTTCTGCCAGCCACCATAAGTCATGATGATCGGAGTCGGAATGTTATAGGTGGTAACCTGTGTTCCCGGCTGTGGTACGAAGATAACTCCTTCAGAAGCAAATCCGTCTTTACCTTCTCCAGATGAATCCTTCTGGTCGCCCAGACGATAGGTTGGAATATCGGCAATGACGAGGTTGTAATATGGAATCTTGAAGACTTTATCAGATACCTGTGATTTCACCTTACCACGAATCGTTACGTAGTTAGGATCGTCAGCAAAGGTCAGTGCTATAGGAGTTACAGCACCAGTAGAACTGTTGACAGTTGCTTTTGCATTGTTGTCAGAAGTATAGGTCACAGTTGGCATTTCAGCTACAGCCAAAGTAGGTACATTCGGGAAACCATTCAGGAAGACAGAACCTGTGGTAACAGGAGCCGTATCGCTGCTACTATTGATGAATGCTGGTTCGAATGACAGACCGTGCATATTAATCTGTCCACCCGTAGTACAATAGAGGTGATAGCTGTGATCTTCAAGCATAGCCATTGGGAAGGTGTAATCACCCTTTGTTTCTGAAGTTGGGGTATATACATACTTCATCTCAGGGTGGTCGTAGTCAATCAAAACGTAAGTATGATTAGCCTCCCAACGGGCATCTACAGTCAGGAAACCGTTGGTATGAGCATAGAACTCATAGAAGTGGCCGCCAGTAGCAATACCGTCCTTATTCAAAACAACAGGAGTGTCGTCACCAATGAACTTATTGCGCTGTCCTGCGGTATAGCCTGAAACGACATCTTTATTGTTGTCGTGTGAACCAACATCTCCAGACGTATCTTCCTTCACATTCCATGTGGAACCGTCAAATACGCCGAAGCGGATGTCGATACCTGGAACACCGGAGATAGTATAGCCAGAATAGAACTTACCGGTCTTGATGAAGTGCATCTTACCCATCACCTTATCCTTGGCATAGTCCTCATCTGTAGTACCAGTATTATTTTTATTGCGAACTGCACCATCATCCTTGCTACTGATGATTTCGTACAAAGGATCCGTATCCTCGTTGGTATTCAGGATGTGGATGGTATAGGTATCTGTCAAAGTATGGCAACCGGTATCATATTTGGCGTTGTCGGTTGTAGCTGTAACCTTCACAACTACGTCGCCGACTTTGTTGCCGATGGTAACCTCATGCTTCGGACCAGTAACGTCACCGCCATCATCAGTAACAGTGGTGCCAGTATTGCTCTCATCAGAGAGTATTTCAAACTGGAAAGAATAGTCATCAGAAACCTCCTCACCAAAAGCATCTGTTACCCATACCTCCGGCTCTACGAAACCAGTTTGGCTAATAGAAGCGACAAGTTCTTTCGGGTCGATATGAAGGGTTGTCTGTTTTGCAGCATCAACGATATAAGTCTGTACCTTTGTTGTTCCCTTATCCCATCTCGCATGGTTGAATGGATGAATGGTATATGTTATTTCTTTTTTTTCGTCAGGAGTGGTAGGAGTGGTAAACTGAATACTCCAAAGGTCATCAGTACCGAAGCCTTTGACAGACCAATAGCGATAGATAGAATTCGGGAATAAGGTCATGATGTTTTTATTCTGACCTTCAGAAACAGTTACCTCAATTCCTGCTTCTGTCAACTTAGCATTGTATGCTGTTGCTTCGTCAGCAGAGAATTTTTCTATTTCATTGGTTTTAACTTTTCTTTCTTCATACCACCATGGGTTTACATCTTCACCAGCGGGGTAATATTTCTCAATTACAGTTTTATATTTCGTATAAACGGGAGCACCGTAGTTATCCCAGTCATACTCGATAGGAGGAATTATCTTTCCGTCAGCTGTAAGTGCCTTCATCCTATCGTTATGAGGCCAGTTGTTTACAACGATACCAGAATTAGTCGGGAATTCGAAAGTGTACCAGAAAGTATCGGGATTTGTCTCGCTTTTAACATCGTATGTCAGTGTGCCGGCCGTTCCGTCGTTCTCGTCACCGATTTTACCCGTCAGTTCAAAACGGTTGTTCATGTTAATCTGGTCAGCAGTACTATAGTGTACCCCTGTAGGGTCCGGATTGAATACCAGTTCGGGCACACGCTTCAGCACGTTGATGTAGAAATACTTCACGGGTGTCACACGACGATAGGTCTTTTTGTCGGAGGTGTTTCCTGTTTCACTCGCATTGACAAGAACCGTCTGTTCATCCGTATATTGATACCAGTTGTCAAGTGCACCCTCGTTGGTTGCTGCCGGAGCTCCGCCGTCGTCATGAAGATAAACAAACGCACCAACTTTTATCAGTCCAGGCTTATTAGCGTTATAGAGCGCTTCTGCTCCATTCAACCTATATTCAATGTTAGCCGTGCGACTTAAATTACCGCTTGTTGATTCACCGGCATTCCATACATCGCCCCCGGGATTTAAGTCTGTTTTCTGACAGTCATCAAGAACGGTGTTGTCTTCAACAGCAAAATAACAAACACTCAGCTGATTGTTTTTCGAAAGAATGGCACCGTTGCTGCCTACAACAATCGGTTTTGGCAGATGGTGCGATGCTGTACCTTCATTCACAGAAGTACGGTCGTTCCAGCGGCTCCAATTCAACGTATTGGTTTCGCTTTGTTTATCGGCCTTGTTTTCTGTTGCTGTTACGCCGTCAAGCGTCAGGCTTACCGTCATCTTGCTCGTCTTATCAAAGTCCTGAATGGTTACAGGAATATCAACGGTTTTTTCATCGTATGAACCTTTATAAGCATCCTTCGGAGTGAAGGTAGCTACAAGTGTTGCAGACTTTTGTGTTTTATAAGGGTCTTGAACGACAGCGTCGCCATTGGCGTCAGTCTGATGTTTTTGCTCTTCAGTCAGTTTGGCAATAATGTAAGTATCTGCTCCGTCAGTTTTTACCTCCAAATAGTTTTCACTACCATCATCTTTTGGCGCAAATGTAACGTCATAAACCTTAGAAAGATCCTGCGTATATTTGTTATGGGTGATAGAAATCGCCGTGTTTGGAACGGGAATCATAGCAGAAGTATTGGTAAAGAACCATTTACCATAGTTGTGTGCTCCTGTTTCTGTAATCTGGTTTTCTGTATGCCATACGCCTACTGTCAAGTTATCTGGCGAAACGTTTGCGGTAGGTTCTACCATCTTGATGTTGAATGTATATGTAGCAGATACTGTTTCTTCATAGTCGTTAGAATAAGCCTCTTTAACTTTTGCTACGACACGGATCGTGACAGTACCAGCATTTTTTGCACCAACCTGTACGTCTCCATAAAAACGAGTGATAGTCGTACCAGTCGTGGCGTCGGTGGTAATCTGACGTCCTTTTTCATCGCTGCTAAACGTAGCATCATTCTGATGACCATCAATGTAATACGTAATCTGGTATTTAGACAATACGGATGTACGATTGTCTGAAGGACCAGTAGTGTAGAGAGAAATCGTAGGCTCATCGAAACTTCCCCAGTTTGGATACACATTTTTGTAGCTAGCATCCAAAGGAGAAATCTCCATTGTAGGAGTGGCCTTTTGTGCCCAAACTCCTTGCGCTGACAATACTATCAACAGCATCGTCAGAATCATCTTGCTTTTAATGTCTCTTAAAATCATCATTTTTGTTTGAGTTT
>CADCPZ010000088.1 GCA_902803475.1 uncultured Prevotellaceae bacterium | reverse complement strand
TTTTTCCTGTCGGGATGAGGCGACTCGAACGCCCGACCCCTACGTCCCGAACGTAGTGCGCTACCAACTGCGCTACATCCCGATTGCCTAAAGCGGCTGCAAAGGTAATAATAAATTCTTAATGTATAATGCGGAAGACGTAATTTTTTCCCTTTTTAACACATCCAACCTTCGAAACGAAGTCAAAGTGCGAAGAACTACCTCCACACTTACTTTCTACAAAAGTTCCGGCAATTCAAACAATTTGTTAGAGTTGGAACCCTTAATCAGAATATAATACCCCTGTGGCTGTTGCTGGCGGATGGCTTCCTTCACCTCTTCTACGTTGTGGAAACGGCGGAACGGACAGTCGTCCAGTTCATCGTATTCATCGCCAACCAGCCATACCTCGTCGAAGTGTGCCTCTTTGAGGAAATCGACAACTTTCTGGTGTTCTTCTTTCCAGACACTGCCCAGCTCACCCATCTTTCCTAAGATGGCCATTTTCCTGTCGGCCTCAATCAGTTGGAAGTTCTCCAGCGCTGCCTGCATAGAAGTAGGATTGGCGTTGTAGGCATCCACGATGAGGTGGTTGTGTTCTGTGACAGTCATCTGACTGCGATTGTTTGATGGAACGTATGACTCCAGTGCCGCGCAGATTTTCTTTCTATCTACTCCGAAGTTGATACCTACGGCGATAGCAGCTAACAGGTTGTCGATATTATAGGCTCCGATGAGGTGGGTCTGTATCTTATGCCATTTGTTGCTGCGTCCTTCCTGTTCCAGAATCATCTGCGGTTCGCGCCAGCGGAATTTCAGAAATGGGGCACAACTGATGACCTCACCGCTGATGCACGTCATACGGTTTTCGGGTTGGGTAGAGTAGGGCGACAGCCATAGGTTCTCGTCATCACCGATACGTTCCATCAGGTGTTCATTGTCGGCATTGATGAAGATGAGGCTGTCTTTGCGACTACGCAGGAAGTCGTAGAGTTCACATTTGGTCTTGATGACTCCCTCAAATGAGCCGAACCCCTGCAGGTGGGCACGTCCCACGTTCGTAATCAGTCCGCAGGTAGGTTCTGCGGTCTCTACCAATGTCTTGATGTCGCCAGGATGACTGGCTCCCATCTCGATGACGGCAATATCATGATCTTTAGTCAGGCGGAAGAGCGTCTTCGGCACACCCACATCATTATTGAAGTTTCCTTGCGTGTAGAGCACATTGTATTTCTGTGACAGCACGGCGGCTATCAGCTCCTTTGTGGTCGTCTTGCCGTTGGTACCCGTGATGCCGATAACGGGAATGTCGAACTGGCGGCGGTGTTCACGGGCCAGGTCCTTGTAGGTCTGCAAGCAGTCGTCAACGAGAATCAACCGCTCTCGTAAAGCCTCCTCCTGAGGAGCGAGGTTGGTGGGGGCTTCGTCGATGATGGCGTATGCGCAACCTTTCTCTAATGCTTGCAGGGCAAACTTGTTGCCGTTGAACGATTCACCTTTCAGAGCAAGAAAGATACTGTCTTTCGGACAGTCACGGCTGTCGGTGGTGATGCAGGGATGTGCTTTGTAAAGCTGGTATAATTCTTGAATGTTCATATCATCGTTTTTATTTATGAGTTCAAAGGTAGTGAAAGTTGAGGATAGTACAAAGAAAAATCTTGTTTTTTTTGTGGATTCAATAATTCTTGTTACTTTTGTAGTCGATGAAGTCGAACGTTGGTTATACAATAAATGTGCACGGACGCTTATTGGATTTGAGTCATCCACAGGTGATGGGTATCCTAAACAGTACGCCCGACTCGTTCTATGCAGGGTCGAGAGTACAGACGGAACGCGAGATAGCAGAGCGGGCACGACAGATTGTGGAACAGGGAGGCTCCATCATTGACATCGGAGCTTTTTCAACGCGGCCTGGAGCCGATGAAATCGATAAAAAAGAGGAGCGCTTGCGCATTTCCAGAGCACTTTCCATCGTTCGGAAAGAATGTCCTGATGCCGTTATCAGCGTTGATACGTTCCGTCCAGATGTGGCTCGTATGGCTGTGGAAGAATATGGTGCCGATATCATCAATGATGTGAGCGAAGGTGGTGTTTCCACCATTGCCGACAAGGGCATCGAGGCTGCCGACGAGTCTGTGCCTGAGATATTCAAGACGGTTTCGCACTTGCGTGTACCTTATATTCTGATGTCGGTGAGAGCCAATCTCCACGATACCTTGATGACCTTTTCAAAAAAGGTCCAGCAGTTGCGCGACTTGGGCCAGAAGGACATCATCCTCGATCCAGGCTTCGGCTTTGGCAAGACGTTGGAAGAAAACTATCAGCTGTTGGATAGTCTGGAGAAATTGAACGTATTTGACCTGCCCCTGTTGGTTGGTGCCAGTCGTAAGCGGATGATCTACCAGTTGCTGGGAACGACAGCCGACGAAGCATTGAATGGAACCACCGTTGTCAATACGATTGCGCTGATGAAGGGAGCCTCTATCCTGCGTGTCCATGATGTCCGTGAAGCGGTTGAGGCAGCGAAAATAGTCAAACGGAGTTTTAAATAGTAAGATATGTTTTTTGAATTTGGAATTAAGGATATTATAGACATTGTACTGGTAGCGCTGATGCTTTTTTATGCCTACCAGCTGATGAAGGAATCTCGTTCACTGAATGTGTTTATCGGCATTCTGGTGTTTATCATTGTTTGGCTGTTTGTCAGTCAGGTATTGGAAATGCGCCTGTTGGGTAGCATTATGGATAAGTTGGTCAGTGTGGGAGTGATTGGCCTGATTGTCTTGTTCCAAGAGGAAATTAGGAAATTCCTTTACACGCTCGGCGCACATCAAAAAGTGCGCAGTTTGAGAAATTTTTTCTCGTTTGGGACGTCAAACAAGGAAAAAGAACGCAAAGAGCATATCATGCCCCTCGTGATGGCGTGTATGAATATGAGTCGAAACAAGGTTGGTGCGTTGATAGTGATAGAGCGCGGAGCACCCCTTACCGACATCATTGATACGGGTGAACGTATCGATGCCCGTATCAACCAGCGGTTGATAGAAAACATCTTCTTTAAGAACTCCCCATTGCACGATGGAGCAATGGTCATCTCTAAGAGCCGGATCGTGGCGGCAGGCTGTATTCTTCCTGTTAGCCACAATCAGGAAATCCCTAAATACTTAGGTCTTCGCCATCGTGCCGCTTTGGGAATGTCACAAGAGAGTGACTCGCTGACAATCGTCGTTTCCGAGGAAACAGGCCGTATCAGCGTAGCCAATAATGGCGAATTCCGTCTGCGTCTGTCTGCAGAGGAGTTGGAAAGTATTTTAACGCAAGAAATCCCAGTTTAGTTCAGTGTCCTTCATAAAGATTATTTGGCGTATAACCTCTTGAAAGCAGAGGGAGTAAGCCCAAATTCTGCCTTAAATAATCTGTAGAAAGTTTGAGTAACAGGAATTCCACATTCGTGTGCAATACTTTCTATCTTGTATTCAGGGTGCTGTTTCAACTGCTCAGCGGCATAAGCCAAGCGAAGACTGTTAATGTAACGTGGAAATCCCTTTCCCGTGTACTGTCTGAAGAGCGGTGCAAATTTGTTCTTTGGGATGTGAACAAACGTGTTGACGAGTGCTCTTGACATTTCTTCTTTTAAATACAGTTTGTTTGCAAGAATTGCTTTTTCAGCTTTCCTAAACAATAGTTCATCGGTCTGTGTCATAGGCCATTATAAATAGTAACTCATTTCTCAGTTGCAAATTTAAGAAAATAAAAATAAAGGTAAATGCATTTTTCTCAAAATAATAGTCGTAATAATTCCGCTATGTTATCCTTTATTTTCACTGATGATAATAACAGTTACAAAGTGATATGATGAAAATAGAACAATTTTATATTTTTTAATGGGTAAAAAAGTTCGGTTTTCAATATAAATTTGTAAATTTGCAACCCATATAAGCTTAAAACACAATCATTAAAATAATCAGAATTATGGATTTATTACAGCAAATTTGTGAGCGCGCGAAAAACAACAAACAGCGCATCGTGCTTCCAGAGGCTTTGGAAGAGCGTACTTTGAGAGCTGCCGACAAGGTATTGGCAGATGGTTTGGCAAATCTGATTCTCATTGGCAATCCCGATGAAATCGCTAAAAAATCAGCTGAATGGGGTTTGACCCATACAAGCGAAGCTACGATTATTGATCCTGAGAACAATGAGAAGAGTGAAGAGTATGCACAGTTGCTTACCGAACTTCGCAAAAAGAAGGGTATGACCATTGAGCAGGCTCGTGAACTGGTGAAGAACCCATTGTATCTGGGATGTATGATTATCAAGACTGAAGGTGCCGACGGACAGATTTCCGGTGCTTTGTCAACAACTGGCGACACCCTGCGCCCAGCACTGCAGATTATCAAGTGTGCACCGGGTATCACCTGTGTCAGTGGAGCGATGCTCCTGATTACAAAACAGCCGCAGTATGGTGAAAACGGTGTGCTGGTGATGGGTGACGTAGCCGTTACTCCGATGCCTGATGCAGCCCAGCTCAGCCAGATTGCTGTTTGTACAGCACAGACGGCGAAGAGCGTAGCAGGTTTCGACGATCCACGCGTAGCCATGTTGAGCTTCTCCACAAAGGGTAGTGCTACCCATGAGGTCGTAGATAAGGTGATCGAGGCAACCAAACTGGCAAAGGAACTTGATCCTTCATTGAAGGTTGATGGTGAACTGCAGGCTGATGCCGCCCTCGTTCCTTCTGTTGGTGAGAAGAAAGCACCAGGCAGCGCTATCGCCGGTCATGCCAACGTGCTCGTCGCTCCTTGTCTGGAAGTGGGCAATATCGCCTATAAGCTCGTACAGCGTCTGGGTGATGCCATCGCTATCGGTCCGATCCTTCAGGGTATCGCCCGTCCTGTCAATGACCTCAGTCGCGGTTGTTCTGTTGACGACATATATTATATGGTAGCCATCACAGCATGCCAGGCAATGGATGCGAAGAAATAAAAGTGAAGAATTAATCTTAATTTAATAAAGAAAATGAAAATATTAGTATTAAACTGTGGTAGTTCCTCTATAAAGTACAAACTCTACAATATGGACGATGAGTCAGTATTGGCACAAGGTGGCGTCGAACGCATTGGTCTCGATGAAGCATTCCTGAAACTGACCCTGCCCAATGGGGAGAAGAAAACATTGATGCACGATATGCCTGACCATAAGGAAGGTGTGAACTTCGTATTCCAGACTTTGCTCAGCCCAGAATACGGAGCCATCAAGAGTCTGGACGAGATCGACGCTGTCGGTCACCGCATCGTGCAAGGTGGCGACCTCTTCGAGAAGAGTTGCCTCGTTGATCAGCAGGTAGAAGATGGTATCGAGAGCCTTTGCGACCTGGCACCTGTTCACAATGCCGGCCACTTGAAAGGTATCCGTGCCGTTGACCATCTGATGCCAACGGTTCCACAGGTGACCGTCTTTGACAATGCTTTCCATTCCACGATGCCCGACTATGCATACCTCTATGCCGTTCCTTACGAGCTGTATGAGAAGTACCACGTTCGTCGCTACGGCTTCCACGGAACCAGTCACCGCTATGTTTCTCATCGTATGGCTGAAATCCTCGGCAAGGACATCAAAGACCTGAAGATTATCACCTGTCATATTGGTAACGGTGCTTCTGTTGCTGCCATCAAGGATGGTAAGGTGATGGACACCTCGATGGGTCTTACCCCGCTGGCTGGTGTGATGATGGGAAGCCGTTCTGGTGACATCGATGCATCTGCAGTGACCTATATTATGGACAAGCTGGGTAAGAAGCCGCAGGAAATGGCCGACTACCTGAACAAGGAGAGTGGCGTGCTGGGTATTTCCGGTATCTCCAGCGATATGCGTGATGTAGAGAATGCTGCTGCAGAAGGCAACAAGAAAGCCATCCTTGCTCTGAAGATGTACAACTATCGCATCAAGAAGTATATTGGTGCCTACGCTGCTGCAATGGGTGGCGTCGATGCCATCGTCTTCACCGCAGGTGTTGGTGAGAATCAGGTCAGTATGCGTGCTGAATCTTGCGCAGGACTGGAGTTCCTCGGCATCAAGATTGATCCGGCAAAGAACAATGTTCGTGGCAAGGAAGCAGAAATTTCCACTGACGACAGCCGCGTGAAGGTATGGGTTGTTCCTACCGATGAGGAAATCGTGATTGCTCGCGACACGATGGAACTAGTGCAGAACAAGTAAATTGAAAAAGATCGTTACATTCGGAGAAGTGTTGCTCAGGTTGTCAAAACCTGACGATCTCCGACTCGCTCAGGGAAGGACGTTCAACGGCAACTATGGTGGCAGTGAGGCTAATGCAGCAGTCTCACTGGCCACTCTTGGCAATCAGGTAGAGTATGTTTCACGCATACCCGATAATGCCATCGGTAGAGCATGTGCCATGCGGTTGCGCGAGTACGGCCTTCGCCTAAACCATGTAGTGTGGGGCGGCGAGCGTTTGGGAACATATTATTTCGAAGGGTCGGCAGCGATGCGCAACTCCCATGTTGTCTATGATCGCTCCGGCTCCTCGTTTTATACGATGGCACCTGGCATGATCGACTGGCGGACAGTGTTCCAGGATGCAGCTATTTTCCATTGTTCTGGTATCACCTGTGCGCTGTCGGCAAGTGCGGCTGCAGCAACGATGGAAGGAGTACGCATCGCCGAGGAGATGGGCGTTACCATTGCGTGCGACATCAACTACCGCAAGAACCTGTGGCACTATGGAGCCGATGCCCATGAGACGCTGAAGGAGTTGGCGAGTCATGCTGATATCATCTTCGGCGATCAGGGAGAATACGAGGTAGTGACAGGCTTGCCGCGGGTGCCGTTTAATGCAACCGACAGTCAGGCCGTCATCGACCGCAAAGCGTTCAGCCATTATCTCCGCGCCGTCCACGAACAGTTACCCAAATGCAAGAAAATGGTTCTGGCCTGTCGTAATCAGCTCACATCCAGCCACCATACCCTGACGGGTATGCTGCTGTCCTCTGATGACACATCGCCTTCAGAAACCCCCTCCTTGTTTACAACACGTATATACGATATCAATCCCGTTATCGACCCGATGGGCGTCGGAGATGCGTTTATGGCAGCATTCCTTCATGCTTATAGCCATTGGGGAGACGACAACCAGCGTTGTCTGGACTTCTCGTTGGCTGCATCCGCGTTGAAAAACTCTGTGACGGGCGATTTCAACCTTGTTACGGAAAGCGAGATTGAAAGTGTGATGAATGATGACTGCTCACAAGATGACCTGTGGGAATTGCAGTGAGCAAAGGATAAGCACTATAATCAATTCAAAACAGATTTCCGCTGATAAAAAACGCCGATTCGTTGAAAGTTTTTGCGGGTCGGTGTTTTGCGTTATATCTTTGCACCAGAAAAAGAAATCATTGTTAGTTTTTAGGTTATTAGATTAGTGTTTAGGATGACTAAATTTAGAAATAGGTAACAGAAAAATATTTCAGGTTTGTAGATTAAGTTTAGTCATGAAAAAGGCAGAAGTCGTGAGACATCTGCTTTTTTCAACTTTATACTTTCGTTTCTCCTTCGATATAGTTTTCCATGAACAGATGTTCACCGTCGAAAACGGCATAGGTAAACTGCCACAGCCAGTCGCCGAGGATCAGCATGCGCGTTTTCTTCGTCAGCATCAGGTCAAGTTCGATATGTCTGTGCCCAAAGAGGTAGAAGTCTATATCGGGATGTGTCTGTAGGTATTCCTTTGCATAGCGTACCAGGAACTCCTTATCTTCACCCATATACGGCGGTTCTTTTCCGTCTTTGCGTTTCAGGCGCGAATGTTTTGCCCAGTTCAGTCCCAACCACATGCCCCAACGCGGATGGACGGCGTTTAACAGGCGCTGACAGATATGGTTGTGGAACATCCACCTCAGCATCTTGAATTTCTTGTCGGGGTCGCCCAGTCCATCGCCGTGCCCCATATAGAACACCTTGTCGCCTAGTTCGACGGTGATGGGTGAACGGTGGAGGATGACGCCACATTCCTGTTCCAGATAGCCGTGTGTCCAGATGTCGTGGTTGCCAGTGAAGTAATGTACTTCCACACCCATGTCGGTCAGTTCGGATATCTTTCCCAAGAAACGTGTATAGCCTTTGGGAACGACAAACTTGTATTCGTTCCAGAAGTCAAACATGTCGCCCAGCAGATATACTGCTGATGCCTTCTCCTTGATGCTGTCAAGGAATCTCACCAGTCGTCGCTCCTGTGTGCGTCTGTGCTGCATGGCCCAGGACCCCAGGTGTGCGTCGCAAAGAAAAAAAATCTTTTTCATATTTGGTTGTTTGGGAGATTAGTCGTTTGGTCGTTTGGGGAGATTACTCCATTCCTAATTCTATACGTGCCTCTTCGGTCATCATACTCTTGTCCCATTCGGGTTCAAAGACTAGGTTTACGTTGGCGGCCTTGATGCCTTCCACGCTTTCTACCTTCGTGCGCACGTCTTCCAAAATGAAGTCGGCAGCAGGACAGGCAGGCGAGGTAAAGGTCATATCCATTTCTACACTGCCGTCGTCTTGCACGTCAATCTTGTAAATCATTCCCAAGTCAAAGATGTTGACGGGAATCTCTGGGTCATAGACGGTCTTGAGCACATCTACAATCCGTTCTTCTAATGTAGTCTTTTCTTGTGGTGTCATGTTAGTGTCATTCTTTTTTCGGTTTCCTCCCTGAAGGGGAGGTTAGGAGGGGCTTTTAAAGTCGCCCTTGTTCTCTGTAACTGTAATATTGTCCATCGCATACGATGATATGGTCGAGGAAATAGATGCGCATCAGGTCGCATGCTCCCTTGACACGATGGGTCAGTATGTCGTCAACACGACTGGGCGAATTGTTGTTGCTGGGGTGGTTGTGGCAAAGAGCGATAATGGTGGCATGATGGAGGAGTGCTTCTCTCATGATGACGCGCACATCGACAGCTGTTTCCGTGATGCCGCCGTGCGACAGCCGTTCCTCTTTCAGCAGTTTATAGTTCTGGTTCATCAACAGAATCCATGCCTCCTCTGTATCGAGGTCCTGCATGCGTGGGTGCATATAGTTGTAGATGGCTGTTGCCGATCCGAGGTCAGGACGTTCTGCTGCCTTTTCCCTTGCCCGTCGCTTGCCCAGTTCGCATGCAGCAAGGATGGTGATGGCTTTTGCCTCTCCGATGCCGTTGAATGCACATAGTTCGTTAATGCTCATCTTCCCTAGCGTGTTCAGGTTGTTGTCGCATTCGTTCAAGACGCGTTTCATCAGTTCTACAGCCGTTTCTTTCGTACTGCCTGAACCGATGAGGATAGCCAGCAACTCTGCATTCGACAAAGCATCAGCTCCTAACCGCATGAGTTTCTCGCGCGGCCGGTCTTCCTCTGCCCATTCGTTGATGTTGAGTTTTTCCATGTACATTTGTTACCTTTATCTTATGCTTCGTGCAAAAATACAAAGAAATGTTGAATCAAGAAACAAACCGTTTGAAAATTTAAAAAATATCCACCCAAAGTTGATAATTTCTCTCAAGGATAGTGGTGGTTTCCCGAAAATGTGTAAATTTGTGGCGTGAAATATAAATTTTACAGCGTGAAAAGATTGGGCATATACCTGACGATATTGTTGACGGTATTCCTGAATAGTTGCCAACAAACACAGAAACGCTATGTGATTGGCGTTTCGCAGTGTAGTGAGGATATCTGGCGCCATAAGCTGAATTACGAGTTACAGTTGGGTTCCTACTACTATGAGGATGTAGAACTGCGGCTGGCTTCTGCCGACGACAACGATGAGCGTCAGGTGCAACAGATCAATCAGTTTGTTGATGAAGGTATTGACCTGCTGATTGTTGCGCCCAACCAGATAGCCACGATCACCCCTGCCATTGACCGTGCTTACGACAAGGGTATTCCCGTGATAGTGTTCGACCGTAAAACCAGTTCCCGTAAATATACCGCTTTTATCGGTGCCGACAACTACGAGATGGGCAACGTCATGGGAAAGTTTATAGCCACTCGTCTGCATGGCAAGGGTAACGTATTGGAGGTGATGGGTTTGAAAGGCTCATCGCCCGCTATTGACCGCCATCGCGGTTTTGCAGATGCGCTGAAGGAGTATCCACAGATACATGTTGTGGCATCGCTTCAAGGCGACTGGACTGAAAAAAGTGCTGTTGAGGCCATCAAGAACTATCGTGGCGACTTGTCGCAGGTAGATTTCGTCTTCGGTCAGAACGACCGTATGGCAGTAGGTGCTTCCAAGGTGCTGTCAGAGAAATACCCTTCCTCCTCGATACTCTATTGTGGTATTGATGGTTTGCCGGGCAAAGGCAATGGTGTCGAGTGTGTGAGAGATTCTATCCTGGAGGCGTCCTATATTTATCCCACTCGCGGCGACGAGGTGTTGCAACTTGCAATGAATATCCTGGAGGGGAAGCCATACAAGAAAGAAAACTTGCTGATGGCAGCGATGGTGACGCGCGACAATGCCCACGTTGTGCTGATGCAGAGCGAAGACGCCGTCAGACAGGCCAAGTATCTGGACCGTTTGCACGACAAGATAGACGAAACCCTCCAAGTGCTGGGCACTCAGAAAGTTTACGTGATATCCCTGATCGTAGTCATCGTGCTGTTGGCTGTTACCTTCATCTTGCTATACCTTTATTTCTTGCAACGTTCGCGTATCCGTGAAGAGCGTGAGCAGATGGCTCGTTCTCAACTTGATTTCTACACGAAAGCCAGTCACCAGTTGCGTACCCCTCTGACCCTTATAAGCGGGCCGGTGGAAAAACTGAAGAACTTACTCGACACACAATCTTCTTCCGAGGCGTCAACCCTTATCCATATCGTTGACCGGAACACGCAAGAACTGGAGAAGCTCGTCAACGATATTCTGCAGGGAGGCGAGCAGGACGACCAGCTGCCGATGGTTGACGAGATATCGGATGTAGAGACCATCGCATTACTACCTTCAGAAGACGATAGCGGAGAACCAGTAAGTATTCTGATTGTCGATGACAATGATGATATACGCACCTACCTGCGTACCATTCTGCAAGAGCGCTATCAGGTAGAAGAGGCGGCTGACGGTCAATTAGGTTTAGAAAAAGCC
>CADCPZ010000087.1 GCA_902803475.1 uncultured Prevotellaceae bacterium | reverse complement strand
TTCTCTTAAAGCATATTGGTTCAATTTAACCAACTTTACGCAGAAATCCTCGCCACGTGACTCGAAGATTAGGACCACGGTGATTCTCATCATCGAGGAATTCTTCCGCTCAAATCCCGACATCCTACTCTACATGTGCGACTCTGCCAACAACCAGCAGGCACAACGCAGCAGGTTGTTCCTCCACTGGTTTAACGCCTACGGACAACAGAGCGACTACTACACCTGCACGGAGATGGTGAAAGACGGCGATGAAGAGAACTATATCGCGCTTATCGTGAAGCGCAGCCACCCCCAACTACAACAGATTATTGACGTATTCAACAGGCAGATTGCTATGTTCCGCGCCAATAAGCCGTAGGCAACTCTTCCCCCTTAAAAAGAAAATATCCGTTTTTTCTCACGTATCGTCATCGCCCTGTGGCTGCAGGCAAAGCCTGACCTCACCTATGTCGATGTGCGCAATCTTATCAGTGAGACAAGCGTTAAGGACGAGTTTGTTACCAATCCCGAACTGATTCCCTCGCACGATGTGATACAGGCTGGAGCCGGCAAGATTGACGCCCTCGCAGGACTGCAGAAAATCGTGGGTACTACCGCCATCAATATGGTAGGCGAAGGCAGCCCTCGCCAGGCTACCCCCGCCACCATGTACGATGTTGACGACAACTGCCACAATGTCTTCGGCCAGCGCGTCAGCAAGAACACCAAAGGACTGATCATTTACAAGGGTAAGAAGTATTTTAACAGATAATCGCTTAATATCTTAGTAAAGAATAACCTTTCTTTCAATAGGCTTCTTCATGCACACCTTTGACGGCCCGGCCACTGGGGTCGTTGAGGTTCTGGAAGGCTTTGTCCCATTCGAGGGCGACAGCAGTACTGCAAGCGACACTGGCTTCCTGATTCACACAGCGGGCAGCTGAATCGGAAGGGAAGTGCTCGGCAAAGATGCTGCGATAGTAGTACTCCTCTTTGTTGAGCGGCGGATTGATAGGGAAGCGCTCTGCAGCGTGAGCCATCTGTTCGTCAGTAACGGCCTCAGAAGTGATTTGTTTCAGCGTATCAATCCATGAGTAGCCTACCCCATCGCTGAACTGCTCTTTCTGTCGCCAGGCTACTGCTTCAGGCAGCATATCAGCAAAGGCTTCGCGAACAATCTTCTTCTCTATCGTCTGTCCAGGACACATCTTCGCTTCCGGATTGGTGCGCATAGCGACATCGAGAAATTCTTTGTCAAGGAACGGCACGCGCCCCTCTACTCCCCAGGCGCTCAGACTCTTGTTGGCTCGCAGACAGTCGTAGTAATGGAGTTTGCTGAGTTTGCGAACGGTCTCCTCATGAAACGCTTTGGCATCAGGTGCTTTATGGAAATAGAGGTAGCCGCCGAATATCTCATCGGCCCCCTCGCCACTGAGCACCATCTTGATGCCCATCGACTTGATGACACGTGCCAACAAGTACATCGGTGTGGAGGCGCGCACGGTGGTTACATCATAGGTCTCAATGAAATAGATGACATCGCGAATGGCATCGAGACCTTCCTGAATGGTGTAGTTGATCTCGTGGTGCACAGTACCGATATAATCTGCAACGAGTTTGGCTTTTGCCAAGTCGGGGGCACCTTTCAGTCCTACGGCAAACGAGTGCAGACGGGGCCAGTAGGCACGCGTCTTTGAGTTGTCTTCGATACGATGCTCGCTGAACTTCTCGGCGAGGGCAGAAATGACAGACGAGTCAAGACCTCCACTGAGCAGTACGCCGTAAGGCACATCTGACATGAGTTGGCGCTTCACAGCATCGGAAAGCGCATCGTGGATAACAGCAGCGGAAGCTGTATTGTCTTTGACGGCCTCATAGTCGAACCAGTCGCGCTGGTAGTAGCGCTTCATACCTGGCTCCTTGCTCCAATAATAATGACCAGGGAGAAATGGCTCATAGCGCTCGCACTGTCCTTCAAGCGCCTTGAGTTCGGAAGCCACATAAACTTTCCCGTCGCTGTCGTAACCAATATAAAGAGGTATGACGCCGATAGGGTCGCGGGCAATCAGATACTCATTGCGCTCCTCGTCATAGAGCACAAAGGCAAAGATGCCATTCAAATCTTCCAGAAAATCTATTCCTTTTTCTTTATACAGCGCGAGGATGACTTCACAGTCAGATCCCGTCTGGAACTCATACTGTCCTGCAAAGCGGCGACGAATCTCCTGATGGTTATAGATCTCTCCGTTCACAGCCAGCACCTGTTTCCGGTCAGGCGAGAACAGTGGCTGCCCTCCTGATTCCGGATCGACGATGCTCAGTCGTTCGTGAGCGAGGATGGCGCTGCCACCACAGTATATACCACTCCAGTCTGGTCCGCGATGACGGATCTTCTGACTCATTTTCAATGCTTTTTCACGCAGCTCTTGTGGCTGCTTTTGAACGTTTAATATTGCTACGATTCCACACATAATATTATTTACAATTTGACGGTTTACAATTTACGGTTTATTTGACTATTTATAATTTTTCTCCACGTAGTCCACAAATGCCATATTGCAAAGTCGGATGCCGCCTGAAGTTGGATAGTGTCCCGTGAAATACCAGTCTCCAGGGTGGTTGGGACAAGCGTAATGGAGTCCCTCTATGCTTTGATATACCAGTTCGATGGGTGCTTGCATACCTTCCGGACACAGGATTTCCACAATCTTACGGTTGATTTCCTCAACGGTGAACGGTTCATATATGGCTCTGACGTGGTTAGCCTCCTCAGGATGCTCCTTGCAGGCCTGATATACCTCGTTGATGATTTGCTCCAGTCCCCTTTCCTTGATCAGCGCGACTGCAGCACGGAAGGCGCAGAGTTCTTCCAGGCTCGACATATCTATGCCGTAGTAGTCTGGATAGCGGATTTGAGGCGAACTCGATACCATTACTATTTTCTTAGGGTGCAAGCGGTCGAGGATTTTGAAGATGCTCTCGCGAAGCGTTGTCCCTCGTACAATACTATCATCAATGATAACGAGGTTGTCCTGATAAGGCTTCAGTGAACCGTAACTGATGTCATAGACGTGGGCTGCGAGATCGTTGCGCTCAGAATTGTCGGTGATGAAAGTACGAAGTTTGATATCCTTCCACACGACTTTCTCCGTTCGCACATTGAAGCCCTGCCGACGGAAGCCGTCCGTCATGCCGTAGTAGGCTACTTCAGCGGTGTTGGGGATATACGAGAAGACCGTATGATCGATGTCGCCGTCGATGGCACAGGATATGGCAGGTGTGAGTTGCTCACCCAACCGTTTGCGTTCCTGATAGATATCGCTGTCGGAGCCGCGACTGAAATAGATACGCTCAAATGAGCAAGCGCTGTATTTGAATGGAGAATCACCCAGAACCTGCTCCAGTTTAAAGTCGCCGTTGCGATGAACGATGAGTGCCTGACCAGGTTGCAGTTCCTGGATATCATCGACCTGAAGGTTGAATGTCGTCTGCAAGACAGGGCGCTCACTGGCCAAGGCGATAATCTCGTCGTCACGATAGAAAAAGGCTGGACGGATGCCCCAAGGGTCGCGAACGGCAAACATCTCTCCGCTGCCTGTCATGCCACACATGACATAACCGCCATCATAGTGGTTCATAGTGGTCTTAAGCACATTCGTCATCTCCACGTGATTGTCGATGTAGTCGGTGATGTCAGTACCTTCAAGTCCTTGCTCCTTGGCTTCCGCAAACAGGCGTTCTACCTCACGGTCCAAACGATGTCCCATGAGTTCAAGGGTGATATAGGAGTCGCTAAAGATGCGCGGAGACTGTCCTTGAGCCGTGAGAAACTGAAAGACTTCGTTGATGTTGGTCATATTGAAGTTGCCACAGAGACAGAGGTTCTTCGCACGCCAATTGTTACGGCGAAGGAACGGGTGGACATACTGCAGACCACTCTTGCCCGTTGTGGAATAGCGCAGATGGCCCATAAAAAGCTGGGCCTTGGTCCACTCAGGCGTTATGAGGTCGAAGATCTTTGTGATAGCGTCTTTGCCTAAAGCCTTTTCGCGAAACATATACTCCGTGCCGACAGGTGCATTCATGTCAACACAAGCGATACCAGCACCTTCCTGACCGCGGTTATGCTGCTTCTCCATCATCAGATAGAGCTTATTAAGGGCGTAGGATTGCGTGCCATACTTCTGCTCATAATAGCTTTGGGGCTTCAAGAGCCTCACTAAAGCCACACCACATTCATGCTTTAATTGTTCCATTTCTTTTGGTTGTTTGGTCGTCTTGTCGTTTGGGGATATTACTTTGTCGCTCTATCTTTCCTAAACGACTAAACGACGAATTTCCTAAACGACTAAACGACGAATTTCCTAAACGACTAAATACATGCTTTGACGAAGCTCATAAACAAGGGATGCGGGTGTAATACCGTCGATGAATACTCAGGATGGAACTGGGTACCGATATACCAGCGTTTCTCTGGAATCTCCACAATCTCTACAAGGTTGGAAGCTGGATTGATACCCACACAATTCATACCGTTCTGTTCAAACTCTTTTTGATATTGATTGTTGAACTCGTAACGATGGCGGTGACGCTCATTTATTTTTGCTACCGCTGTATAAGCCTGCGCCACTTTGCTTCCCTCTCTCAAATCACACTCGTAAGCACCCAGTCGCATCGTTCCGCCCATCTGGGTGATGCTCTTCTGCTCCTCCATGATGTCGATAACGTTGTGCGGCGTCTGCTCGTCCATCTCGCGACTGTTGGCATCCTTATATCCTAATACATTGCGAGCAAATTCGATGACCATCATCTGCATGCCCAGACAGATACCGAAGGTGGGGATATCGTGCGTCCGTGTATATTCGGCAGCGATAATCTTTCCTTCAATGCCTCGCTGTCCGAAACCAGGACAAATGATAATGCCTGCCATATTCTCTAATTTCGAAGAGACATTCTCCTGCGTAATCTCTTCGCTATTCACAAAATGCAGTTTCGCTTTTACATCGTTGTATATTCCTGCCAGAATCAGACTCTCACGGATGCTTTTGTAGGCATCTTGCAAGTCGTACTTACCTACCAAGCCGATAGTGACCTCACGTTTGGCATTGCGCTGTTTGTTGAGGAACGCATGCCAGGCAGTCATGGCTGGTGTCTCACCGACAGGGATGCCTATTTTGCGCAGAATGGCAGCATCAAGACCTTGTTTCTGCATGCTCACGGGCACCTCATAGATGCTGGGCATATCCTCGCTCTGAACCACACATTCCAAATCTACGTTACAGAACGAAGCTACTTTCATGCGCAGGGCGTCATCAAGATGACGTTCCGTGCGCAGTACAAGGATGTCGGGCTGAATACCCATCGACTGTAGTTCCTTTACACTGTGCTGTGTGGGTTTCGTTTTCAACTCACCGGCGGCTTTCAGAAAGGGCACATAGGTAAGATGCACACATACCGCATCACTTCCCAGTTCCCAACGCAACTGACGGATGGCCTCCATAAACGGTGCACTTTCAATGTCGCCGATGGTGCCGCCAACCTCGGTGATGACGAAGTCATATTGGTCTCCTAATTCCCCAATATTATGCAGCATCCTCCGCTTGATTTCATCTGTGATATGGGGTACTACCTGAATCGTTTTGCCAAGATAGTCGCCGTGTCGCTCACGGTCGATGACCGTCTTGTAGATGCGTCCTGTCGTAATACTGTTGTGACGTGTGGTTTGGATGCCGGTAAAGCGCTCATAGTGTCCCAGATCGAGGTCGGTCTCCATACCATCGGCTGTTACGTAACATTCACCATGTTCGTAGGGGTTGAGCGTTCCTGGATCGATGTTGATATAGGGGTCGAACTTTTGGACGGTTACCTTGTAGCCGCGTGCCTGCAGCAACTTGCCGATACTAGCAGAGATGATGCCTTTTCCCAATGAGGAAACGACACCACCTGTAACGAAAATGTACTTTGTATTCATCATAACTATTTGTTGAAGTTTGCTTGTTTCTGATGCTAAATCCCCCTCCCGTCGTGTGGACGGAAGAGGGAATACCTGGGAAAAGATTATGGTCGCAACGTTAAACCAAAAACCAGGTAGGCTTTTTGAGCACACGGGTTTGCCGTTATCTGCCCAAAAATTGGTATGGAGAACGACTTGGTGACGTGAATATCCTTCGTCGCTCGCAATGTCAGGTTGGTGACGGCAAAGCCGGACGTATGATACGCTTCTGATTCGAAAGGAACGACGCCTGCTGTAGCAGCCCAATCTATGGTGATCAGTTTGAATGGAACTATTGCTTCCAAATAACTGCTATATGCTCGCTTGCCGTTCGCTTTGTAGTCATTGCCGGCAAAGTCGGTAAACCACTGCACATTCATGAATCCGAAATCGTAGCCGATGTTGGCCTCAAACACGTGATTTGTTTTGTGGGCACCGTATTTGAAATAACGTCCCTCTGGGTCTCCGCCGTCTTTGCTGACCCAATAATCGGTAATGCCGATGTTCAGGTTGCCTGTCGTATAACCGAGGGTCAGATCGAATTCCTTTGCATCATCGGAATCGGAGAGACCCACATTGCCCCAGGCTGTCAGCGACAGACCTTTATATCCGACACCTAACGTCGGCTGTAGCGATACGCTACCAAGATCCTGACCGCGCCATATATACTGACTGACGATATCTGCACTAATCGTCGTCTCTATTTTGTCCTGCGCAATAGCTGTCATACCCATGACAAGTGCTATTGCTAATAAAACCATCTTTTTCATACTTCTTACTTCTTTTTTAATGCGTAATGCGTAATTATTCTTGCCCCTTGCTCCTCGCTCCTTACTCCTTAATTATAGCAAGCTTCTCCATGTTCGTAGATATCAAGACCTTCCTCTTCAATGCGTCCGTCAACACGCAAACCATGCAGTTTCTTGATACCATAGAACAAGATGAATCCGCAGGCAGCTGCCCAGAGGTCAATCATAAGAATGCCAAAGCATTCTGCGCCAAAAAATCCCCAGCCGTAACCATAAAGCGCACCGTTCGTCGTTGACAGCAGGCCCGTCATCAGGGTACCTAAGATACCGCATACACCATGTACAGAAGCAGCACCTACTGGGTCGTCAATGTGGAGCACGTGGTCAATGAATTCGATGGCAAAAACCAATACGGTGCCGCATACAAGACCGATGATGATGGCTCCGACTGGTGATACAAGATCACAGCCAGCGGTGATACCTACCAGACCAGCCAGTACTCCGTTCAACGTCAACGATAGCGAGGGCTTTCCGTATTTCAGCCACGTGATGAACATTGTAGCCACGCCACCTGCTGCAGCAGCAAGGTTGGTTGTCAAGAATACGTGAGAGATGGCTACACGGTTCACTTCACCACTGGCAGCAAGCTGAGAACCTGGGTTGAAACCGAACCATCCGAGCCACAGAATAAACACACCCAATGCTGCCATCGTCAGGTTGTGACCAGGAATAGCACGACTCTTTCCGTCTTTGCCGTATTTTCCCAGACGAGGCCCCAATGCCATCGCACCAATCAGAGCCAAAACGCCGCCTACACTATGCACAATAGCTGAACCAGCGAAATCGTGGAACACCTCACCAAAGGTACGCATCATAAAACTGTCAGCTGCATCATTGCAGAGCCCGCCACCGCCCCATGTCCAATGTCCCTCAATGGGATAAATGAACAATGAGATGACTGCACTATATATAAGATACATTGAGAACTTTGTACGCTCGGCCATAGCTCCACTGACAATCGTAGCTGAGGTAGCACAGAATACCGTTTCGAAAATCAAGAAACCCTCTACAGGTAATTCTCCTTTATAAAAACTCAGGTCACCCCAGTTGGGTGCGCCGATGAAACCAGCGCCCTCGCTTCCAAACATAAAGCCGAAGCCGAGGAAGAAGAACAATATTGAACCGAACATAAAATCGACAAAGTTCTTCATCAGAATATTTACGGTGTTCTTGCCGCGTGTAAAACCAGCCTCACACAAGGCGAAACCTGGTTGCATCCAGAAAACCAACATGGCTGCCAATAGCATCCATACAGTATCAAGTGATAAGTTATCCATCATTTGTCTCTCCTTTTTTAATTACTTTTTATCCTTTAATACAGTGTCACCGTGTTCGCCAGTGCGAATGCTCCAGGTGTCAATCATTTCACTCACAAAGATACGCCCATCACCGACTTCACCAGTATGTGCCACGTCGAGGATGACCTTCACAGTTGGCTCCACCAGCGGATCACGACAGACAATGCTTAGTGCTACGCGTTCAATAACATCTGTTGAGTATTGTACGCCACGATAGATTCGTTCTTCGCGACTTTGTCCGATACCATGAACATTATGGTACTCAAACCAGTCAATGTCTGACTGTAAAAGCGCCTCCTTCACATCCTCGAACTTCGTCTTACGGATAATTGCTTCAATCCTTTTCATAAGCTTTGCTCCTTTTACCTTAATAATAATACTCTATCCGTTTACCGGACTATACATCGTGTTAATTGCAATTGACGATGCAAAGGTAAGACAGAATGACAATATGTTTTGCCTATTATTAGCTTTTTGATTAAAGAAAATGAACGTAACTTTCATTTTGTAAAGTTTACAATCAAATAATATATCTATTTGCTAACATTTTGTTTGTATTTGCTTGCATTTTGACACAAATTGTTAGATGAGTAAAAAATTACATTGTTTGCGGACACACCTCCCTTGATTTTAGGCTCAAATAACAAAGTGTAAAGTATTGAAGCAAGAAACCAGGATAAAAGATTTCAAAATGACAAGAAAACGGGGGACTTTCGTACAAAATGTCATACGGGTTATTTTTTAAGAGTAAAAAGGAAAGATATTATTTTGTAATAGTAGCATTTTGCATTACCTTTGCAGCGGAATTTTGACAAAACGTAAGTAAAAGTAAGGATAATATGACAACTTGCAAACTTCAACCATTACGAATAAAAAAGATGGATCAGAGAAGACAAAACAAAGGTCTCTACCAGTCAGATTATGAGCACGACGCATGTGGTGTAGGCATGGTGGTGAATATTCATGGTGGAAAAAGTCACGAGCTGGTTGACAATGCGCTGAAGGTGTTGGAAAACATGGAGCATCGTGGTGCAGAAACACGTGACAAGACTGGCGACGGTGCCGGTATTATGGTACAGATACCCCATGAGTTTATTCTGTTGCAGGGTATTCCTGTACCTGAAAAAGGGAAATATGGAACAGGTCTGCTTTTCCTTCCCAAGGATGAAAAGGCACAACAGGTCATTTTAAGCGTGATGATTGAGGAGATCGAACGCGAGGGACTGACTCTGATGCATCTGCGTACAGTACCGACAAGTCCGGAAGTACTTGGTGCAGCTGCACGTGAGGTTGAACCTGACATCAAGCAGGTGTTTATAACAAGACCTACTCCCCAGTCCCTCCCTGTCATGGAGGGGAGTGATTACCTTCAAGATGAGAATACGCTGTTTGAAAGAACATTATATAAGGTAAGGAAGAGGATTGAACGGAGAATTGACGACTGTAAGGAATTCTATATCTGCTCTCTTTCTTCCAAGAATATCGTCTATAAGGGAATGTTGACGAGCGGACAACTCAGACGCTATTTCCCTGATTTGTCGAGTCCCTATTTTACAAGCGGACTGGCGCTGGTGCACTCACGTTTCAGCACAAACACATTTCCCACGTGGTCATTGGCCCAGCCCTTCCGCTTGTTA
>CADCPZ010000086.1 GCA_902803475.1 uncultured Prevotellaceae bacterium | reverse complement strand
TCTGGCTTCGAGCCTTGGTGTGGTAGAGATTACGGTGGCATTGCATTATGTGTTTAACACACCCGACGACCGTCTGGTGTGGGATGTAGGACATCAGGCTTACGGACACAAGATCCTGACAGGACGACGCAAGGAGTTCTGCACAAACCGTAAACTGAATGGGCTACGCCCTTTCCCTTCCCCATTAGAAAGCGAATACGATACATTTACCTGCGGACATGCTTCGAACAGCATTTCTGCGGCTTTAGGTATGGCGGTAGCAGAACAGATGGGAGCGAGGGGCAAGGAGCAAGGAGCAAGAGAGCGAAAGGTAGTAGCTGTTATTGGCGACGGAGCAATGAGCGGCGGACTGGCTTTTGAGGGACTGAACAACGTTTCATCAAGTCCGAACGATCTGCTGATTATCCTCAACGACAACGACATGTCGATAGACCGTGCCGTTGGAGGTATGGAGAAATACCTGCTGCACTTAGATACGAACGAAACCTATAACAAACTACGTTTCAAGGCATCACAATGGTTACATTCGAAAGGTATGCTCACTGACAAGCGGAAGAAGGGCATCCTCCGATTGAACAACGCCATCAAGTCTGTCCTGTCCCACCAACAGAATATCTTCGAGGGTATGAACATCAGGTATTTCGGACCATTCGATGGTCATGATGTAAAAGAACTGGTACGCATCCTCAGACAATTGAAAGATATGAAAGGGCCGAAGCTGCTGCACCTACACACCACAAAGGGTAAAGGCTACGAACCGGCTGAAAAGAGTGCAACTGTTTGGCACGCACCAGGAAAGTTTGACCCTGATACAGGGGAACGCCTAACGGAGCATACGGAAGGAGAACCGCTGAAATATCAGGATGTGTTTGGCAAAACACTCCTGGAACTGGCGAAAGAGAATCCACGTATCGTTGGCGTGACACCTGCCATGCCGACAGGTTGTTCTATGAACATCATGATGAACGAATTGCCTGAACGCACTTTCGACGTAGGTATCGCTGAGGGGCATGCTGTCACATTCTCTGCGGGTATGGCGAAAGACGGTCTGCTGCCGTTCTGCAATATCTATAGTGCATTTGCGCAACGGGCATACGACAACATCATCCATGATGCAGCCATCCTGAACCTGCCTGTCGTGCTGTGTCTGGATCGTGCAGGACTGGTTGGCGAAGACGGAGCAACCCACCACGGAGCCTTCGATATGGCTGCGCTGCGTCCCATCCCCAATCTGACCATTTCCTCACCGATGAACGAGCATGAGTTGCGCCATCTGATGTACACGGCACAATTGCCTGACAAAGGTACGTTTATCATCCGCTACCCCAGAGGAAAAGGTGTACTGAGCGACTGGCAGTGTGAGATGAAAGAGATTCCCATCGGAAAAGGCCGGAAGCTACAAGACGGCAGCGACATCGCTATCCTGAGCATTGGTCCAATCGGCAACCAAGTAACTGAAGCCATCGAAAAGGTGCAGCGACAGGAAGGTGCTCCTTCCGTCGCTCATTACGACATGCGATTTCTAAAACCATTAGACGAGGATATCCTGCATGAGGTGGGAAAACGGTTCCAGCGCATCATCACCATCGAAAACGGTGTACGCAACGGTGGAATGGGATCTGCCGTATTGGAGTGGATGAACGACCACAACTACCATCCGCATATCACCCGTTTAGGACTGCCTGATGCGTTCATTGAACACGGCACCGTAGAGGAACTGCATCATTTGACAGGCATCGATGCGGAAGGTATCGCAAAACAGTTAACGTTATCGTTAAAATAATATGAAGATTATCATTGCAGGCGCATACGCCATCGGAAGTTATCTAGCGCAGTTGTTGACAAGAAACAACTACGATATTACCCTGTTGGACGATGTATCGGAGAACTTGGACAAACTGGGACGAGACTTCGACCTGCTGACCATTGAGGCTTCGCCAACAAGTATCAAGGCCCTGAAAACGGCAGGCGTACAACAAACAGACTTGTTCATCGCTGTGACACCTAATGAGGACAAGAACATAACTGCTTGTTCGTTAGCAAAGACATTAGGTGCAAAGCGCACGGTGGCGAAAGTGGACAAATACGAATATGTTGACTCTGAGAACATCCGTGTGTTCAAGGAGATGGGTATCGACTCCGTCATCTATCCTGAGATGCTGGCAGCCAAAGACATCATCAACGGTCTGAAGATGTCGTGGGTGAGACAACGATGGGATGTGCATGGCGGTGCTCTTGTCATGCTGGGCATCAAGATACGTGAAAGCTGTGAGATCCTGAGCCGTCCGCTGCGAGAGATCTGTGGTCCTGACGACCCGTTCCATATCGTAGCCATCAAGCGAGGCGACGAAACCATCATCCCAGGCGGTAATGATGTCCTGGAGGTACTGGACCTCGCCTACTTTATGACCACCAAGAACTATATTCCTTATATCCGCAGAATTGTGGGCAAGGAACACTATGTGGATGTGAAGAATGTGATGATCATGGGTGGTGGCACTACTGCCGTAAGGACTGTGAACACAATGCCTGAATATATGGATGCAAAAATCATAGAGAAAGATCCAGAACGCTGTGAGCACCTCAACGAGGAATTCGAAAACGAGGATACACTGGTAATCAATGGTGACGGACGCGATGTGGCACTGCTCACAGAGGAAGGAATCCGTAGCACACAGGCGTTTGTGGCATTAACCAACAATGCTGAGACCAACATTCTCGCTTGTCTGACGGCAAAGCGAATGGGCGTCAGGAAAACCGTTGCCAGCGTGGAGAATATCGACTACGTAAATATGGCAGAAAGTCTGGATATCGGCACCATCGTCAATAAAAAGGTAATTGCTGCCAGCCATATCTACCAAATGCTGTTAGACGCCAACGTGCAGAACGTGAAATTCCTGATGACCTCAAATGCCGATGTCGCAGAGTTCGTACCTGTACAGGGGTCGAAGATTACCCGTAAACCTGTAAAAGACTTAGGACTGCCACGTGGCATGACAATTGGTGGACTGGTAAGAGGCGAAACAGGTATGTTGGTGTCTGGTAACACAATGATAGAGCCAGGTGACTCCGTCGTCGTATTCTGTCATGGGGTAGATATCAAGAGTATCGAGAAGTTGTTTAATTAAGCATTATGTTAAACCTCCGACTGATCAGCAAAATCTTTGGTTCCCTGCTTTTGATAGAAGCATGGCTGATGTTCTTATGTCTCATCATCGCCATTTGTCATGGCGGTAACGACATCATCGCCTTCTCTGCCAGCATCGTGCTGACCATTGCAGGAGGTGTCGTTTTCAAACTGGTGGGCAGGAATGCAGACAACTTGATGACCAGAAGAGACTCCTACCTCGTGGTTACCGTCACATGGGTTCTCTTCTCGCTGTTTGGTATGTTGCCGTTTATGTTCTGCCCTATCAGCCATCTTTCACTGACGGATGCGTTTTTCGAGTCGATGTCAGGATTCACCACAACAGGTGCCACTATTATCAACGATGTAGAAGTACTGCCCAAAGGATTACTCTTCTGGCGTTCGCTGACACAATGGATAGGTGGCTTGGGTATTGTGTTCTTCACGATAGCCATTCTGCCATCGATGGTAAAAGGTTCTGTAAAAGTGTTTGCAGCAGAAGCCACAGGACCTATACGCAGCAAACTGCATCCTCGACTGAGTACGGGTGCAAAATGGATTTGGGTAGTGTACATCGTGCTCACGCTGGCATGTATGCTGAGTTATATGGCCTGCGGAATGGATTTGTTTGATGCTGCCAACTATGCGATGACAAGTACGGCTACTGGTGGATTCTCTACCACCAACGGCAGTCTGGCATCCTTCCATTCACCTGCCGAGGAGTATGTTTGTACATTCTTCTGTTTCCTGGCTGGTATCAACTTCATGCTACTGTATCTCTGCGTGGCACGCTTCAAGATCAAGGCTCTATTGAAGAATGCAGAATTTAAGTTCTACATTTCCATGATTCTCATTGCCACAGCATATATCATGATGGAGTTGATGTTCAGGAATCATTACGACATCGAACGCGCCTTCCGTGTATCAATATTCCAGGTCGTTTCGTTCTTCACCTCAACAGGACTGTTCAGCGACGATGCAGCCAAATGGCCACATGTCACGTGGGTAGTCCTTGCTGTTCTGATGTTTATCGGTGGTATGAGCGGTTCTACGAGCGGAGGTATCAAGAGCATCCGTGGTGTAATGCTGCTGAAGATTGTCAGAAATGAGTTCCGACAGATTCTCCATCCGAATGCGATACTGCCAATAAAGATCAACGGCACGAATGTGACACAATCGAAACGTGTGACGTTATTGGCTTTCCTAACACTGTATCTGATATTGGCCGTTCTTTGTGCCTTTGTGATGATTATGGCTGGTGTCGATCATACCAACTCCGTAACCATCACGCTGAGTTGTATGGGTAATGTAGGTCCGACACTGGGTATGGAGATTGGTCCCACAATGTCGTGGGCACAACTACCTGAACTGGTCAAGTGGTTCTGTGCCTTCCTGATGTTGGTCGGACGTCTTGAACTCTTCTCCGTCCTCGTACTCTTCACACCTGCATTCTGGAAAGATAACTAATGCAAGAACGCCACCATCAGCTTTGCAGCCTCATCAGGAGCGATGCTGGTTCCTAAGCGACGGCGCATTTCTGCATATCCGCGCAACATCTCTTCACGTGCATCTTTGCCTGGCAACAAGCGGTAAAGCTCATTGGCTATATTCATCACCTTGAATCGGTCAGCTAACAGTTCCTGTACCACCTCACGATTGGCAATCAAATTGACGAGTGAAATGTATTTGACGTTAATGAAGTGATTGAATGCAAAACGCGTCAAGAGGGGTAATGGCGTCTCATAGCATACCACCTGCGGCACATTGAACAAAGCTGTTTCTAAAGTAGCCGTACCACTGGTAACAAGGGCAACGGTGGAATGCGACAACAAGGCATAGGTCTGATTCTTGATGATGCGTACACGTGTACCTTTCAAAAACTTCTCATAGTAACTGTCTTCTATCGACGGAGCACCTGCCAACACCAACTGATAGTCTTCAAAATGGCGCGCAGCCTCTATCATCGCTGGCAGATTGTCTTTGATTTCCTGTTTCCTGCTACCTGCAAGAAGGGCGATGATGGGTTTATGGGTCAGGGGTGCTGCCAATACTGAATCTTTCGAGATCGTAGCTTTCTGTTGGTTCTGTTTTTGTACAAACGACTCAAAGCTATCGAGATACTGTTGCTGGAAATGCGCCACCTCCTCAACAGTAGGGTTGCCCACATAACGAATGGGATAGTGATGCTTCTTCTCAAAGAAATCGACCTCGAACGGAAGGATGGAAAACAGTTTCGTCACATCACGGCGAATACGCTTGATACGCCACTCTTTCCATGCCCATATTTTGGGAGAGATATAATAATAAACGGGTATCTTCGTATTCTTTTTCAAGAACTTTGCAATATTCAGGTTGAAGCCTGGATAATCAACAAGGATTACCACATCTGGCTGCCAACGCACAATATCTTCCTTGCATATCTTCATGTTCTTGAGAATCGTAGGCAAATGCAATAACACGGGGACGAAACCCATATAAGCCAACTCTTTGTAGTGGCGCACCCGTTCACCCCCCACAGCAGCCATGTGGTCTCCTCCGAAGAAGCGGAACTGTGCCTCCGCATCCTCCCGTTGTAACGACATCATCAACCGCGATGCATGCAAATCGCCACTAGCTTCACCAACAATCAAATAGTATTTCATATTATTCTAATAATATCAAGAACTTTAACTTTTCCTCCCCCCCTTGGAAATGTTTAAAGGGGTGTTTATGGGGTCTCCAACACCTGCATCTCCTCCATCACCTCATAGGCTGTGACGTCAATGGTAGTAGGCGTAATACAAACATAGCCGTGATTCAAAGCCCAGCGGTCGTTGTCAGTTGCACCTGGCTCGTCATCTTTGTATTCACCAACCATCCAATAGTAGTCTTTACCTCTGGGATGTCTGCAAGCCACCACCTCATTAATCCATCTGCCATAACCCATTCTGCATACCTTCACACCTTTGAAAGGAGCATTCATCGGAAAATTCACATTGAGGCATACGCCTTTCGGCAAACCTTTATCAAGAACATAAAGCAGAATTTTTCTTACATAATCGCGCAATGCCGACAAGTCTGCATCAGGATTATAGTCGCAGCTACTGAATGCAATTGAAGGAATATATTTCAAGCATCCCTCAATAGCCACTCCCATCGTACCACTATAATGAGTATTAACGGTAGAATTGTCGCCGTGATTGATGCCGCCTATCACCACATCTGGCATTCTCCCATCCAGCAATTGGTGCATTGCAATCTTCACACAATCAACAGGAGTTCCACTGCATGACCAAACTTTTGCACTATAAATATCTTTACGGCGATGCAGGTAAAGCGGCGGCTCTGCCGAAAAAGCACATGAGAAGCCTGAACGTGGACTTTCTGGTGCACAGATAAGGATTTCACCCAAGTCTTCAATAAAAGACACTAACTGTCTGAGACCACCGCTATGATAGCCGTCATCGTTCGCAATCAGAATTAATGGTTTTCTCTTTTCCATAAAAATTAGTTATTTTGGATGCAAAAATACGAAAAAAGGTTTAATAACAAACGCTATCTCGAATAAAAT
>CADCPZ010000085.1 GCA_902803475.1 uncultured Prevotellaceae bacterium | reverse complement strand
GTAATGAAATATAACCGAACTGCCAAACGTCTGCAACCTAAAAAATCCTAACGTGTATCAATCCTGCATAAAGTTACGTGAATCGCAGGTCAAATGAGTCGTCAGCCACACCTTATTTTAAATGTTTCCAAAAAGTAATTTAATTCGTTTTACAAAGTAATTCAATTTGAATTACAATGTTGTTCAAATTGAATTACTTTTTAGGAGGTGAGCTCTTGGAAGATGGAGGGGGATGCTTTTTCTGAACAAATCGGACGTGGATGGACTTGCGTTTCTTTTCTCTGACGACAAATCGTCTATGTGTTCGTCTTTTAATTAAAATTAAAAGAAAGTTACAAAATGAAGAACCGAATCTTAGGAATGATCATGTTGGCTATGGTATTGCCGTTGTCTGTATGTGCACAAGGTAACCAGAAGCAGAAAAAAGGGAAGCCATTGGGAAGTGCCGGACTGACAGATATGTCGAATAGTCGCATGTCTATCATGCAGAATACACCGATGGGGGCAGTCAAGTGGACAGGAGGTTTTTGGAAAGATCGTTTTGATGTGCTGTCGGGAACGGGTATCTGGTCGATGTGGGATACATGGAATACACCTTATGAGACGCTGGATGAAAAAGGTGCTCACGGCAGTCATGGCTTTATGAATTTCCTTGTTGCCGCAGGAACCGTGAAAGGCAAGCATCATGGACCTCCTTTCCATGATGGTGATATGTATAAATGGTTAGAGGCTTGCGCCGCTGTTTATGCTGTAACCAAAGATCCGAAACTCGATGCCTTGATGGATCAGTTTATTGAGCAGGTAGCCTTGGCACAGCGTGCTGATGGTTATATCCACACTCCTGTGGTTATCAGCGAGCGCAATCAGGGCATTGATTCCCATGCCAATACGGAGAATGCAGCAGGTATCGAAATAGGCAAGGACCAGAAACATGCTTTTGCCTCACGTCTGAACTTTGAGACCTACAACCTCGGACACTTGATGACAGCTGGTATCATCCATCAGCGTGCGACAGGAAAGAACACCTTATTTAATTGTGGTAAGAAAGCCGCTGACTTTCTGTATAACTTCTTAAAGAACGATGCTGCAGAACTGTCACGTAATGCGATTTGTCCGAGTCACTATATGGGAGCTGCAGAGATGTATCGCGCTACAGGTGACAAGAAATATTTAGAGTTAGCTGAGGGACTTATTGCCATCCGTGACAGCGTGAAGAATGGTGAGGACCATAATCAAGACCGAATACCATTCCGTCAACAGTATGAAGCTATGGGACATGCTGTACGTGCCAATTACCTCTATGCTGGTGTTGCAGACCTTTTTGCAGAGACCGGCGAGGAGCAGTTGATGAAAAACCTCAGCAGCATTTGGGACGATATCGTCAACCATAAAATATATATTATGGGTGGCTGTGGTGCTCTTTATGACGGAGTATCTCCAGATGGTACCACCTATAACCAACCATCTATCCAACAGATTCACCAGGCTTACGGGCGACAGTTCCAACTGCCCCAGGAAGCTGCCCACAATGAAATATGTGCGCAGATTGGTCAGCTGCTGTTCTCTTGGCGACTGTTCCAAACAACAGGCGATGCAAAATATATCGACAATATAGAGAACGAGCTATATAATGGTATTCTTTCAGGAGTTTCTCTTGATGGAAAACGCTATTTCTACACAGAGGCACTCCGTCGTACTGCCAATTTCCCATATACCATGCGATGGCCGAAAGAGCGTCAACGCTATATTTCATGTTTCTGTTGTCCGCCGAACACTTTGCGTACACTCTGCGAGGCACAGGAATACGCCTATGCTCAGAGCGCCGATACCTTGTGGGTAAATTTGTTCGGTCAAAATACGCTCAGTACGAAAGAACTTGAGGTTGAACAGACAACGAACTACCCGTGGGATGGAAAGGTGACACTCACCGTAAAGCGAGCGAAAAATATGTCCACCATGATGGTGCATATTCCCGCATGGGCAAAGGACGCCACTATTGATGGACAGCCTGTGGCAGCCAATAGCTATGTACCTGTAAACCGTAAGTGGAAGAAGGGTGATGTCATCAGTATCAATCTTCCGATGCGTCCCCGTCTTGTTGAAGCCAACCCACTTGTTGAGGAGGCAAAAAATCAAGTAGCCGTTATGCGCGGTCCTTTGGTGTATTGCTTGGAGAGTAATGACATTGAAGGCGTTGATATCAACGACATTATCATTCCTGCTGGCATCCAATTCCGTGAAGAGCCAATGACTATTGACAATCACACATTTATCGTTCTCGAAGGGGAAGCCTATGCAGATACGCATGAGGCGTGGAACAATGAAACACTCTATCAGGAAGTGTCTGACAAGCCGAGACACAAGGTCACGGTACGTTTGATTCCATATTATGCATGGGATAACCGCGGTAAGACCGATATGACCGTCTGGATGAATGTAAGCAAATAGAAATGAAAGCCCATTCTATGATACGAATTCTTTTATCATTAATTTTATTACAATTATCGTTTAGTTCTGCAGGGGCACAAATTACCATTACCCCTGACTCATCGCTTGCTGACGCGGTACGCAAGGCACGTGAGATGCAGCGCTTAGGCAAGTGTCATCATGCAACGATTCATCTGACAGCAGGTATCTACCACTTATATGAACCATTGCGGATTCGTCCAGAGGATGAAGGACTGACCATTGAAGGCGATGGTGCGGTAATCAGTGGCGGTATCCCAGTCACCGGTTGGAAGAAAGCAGGCAAGTTGTGGGTGGCAGATGTGCCAGACTTTAATGGATGCCCCATCGATTTCCGACAGGTATGGGTTAATGGAAGGAAAGCTGTCCGTGCACGTGATGTTAGTAACTATGAACAGATGAACCGCATTCTGACTTATGACAAAAAGAACCATGTGTTATGGGTGCCGAAAAAAGCTGTTGCTCCACTTTTGCGAGGAGGCTACAACCAATGGGTAAGTCCTTATCCAGAGATGGTGTTGCATCAGATGTGGTGCGTTAGCAATCTTCGTATCAAAGATATCCGGATTGATGGCGACTCTGCAGCAGTCACCTTCCATAATCCTGAGGCAAAGATACAGTTTGAACATCCTTGGCCGTCACCGATGACTCCCAATACAGGACATCCGTCACCGTTCTATCTAACCAATTCACTCGCGTTGCTTGACCAGCCTGGCGAATGGTTCTATGATAATCGCAAGCAGAAACTATACTATATGCCTCGATCCGATGAAAATATGAAAACCGCAAAGGTAGTTGTGCCAGTTTTGGAATCTGTCGTTGAGGTGGTGGGAACTGCTGAGCGGCCCGTTCGCAATGTGACATTCCGCGGCATCGAGTTTGCCTATACCACGTGGATGCGTCCATCCCAGAAAGGACACGTACCCTTGCAGGCAGGCATGTATTTGACGGAAGCCTATAAACTTCGTCCACAGATAGATAGACTGAATAATCATAAGTTGGACAATCAGGGATTTCTTGGACGAGCTTCTGCCGCTGTTACCGTAAATTTTGGGGAGAATATCAATTTCGACCATTGCGTATTCACTCACATCGGTGGAAGTGGACTTGACTACGTTTATGGTTGCAAGGGTGGTACTACGACGCGTTGCCGCTTCGAGGACATCGCCATGAACGGATTCGTTTGTGGATCATTCTCACCAGAAGGCTTGGAAACACATTTGCCCTATACGCCTACAGATGAACGAGTCGTATGTCGCAACCAGATCGTAGAACAATCACTCTTCAATGATGTTACCAATGAAGACTGGGGATGTGTGGCAATAGCTGCAGGCTATGTGTCAGGTATCAACATCGACCATAACACCATTCACAATGTATCCTACACGGGAATCAGCGTAGGATGGGGGTGGAATCGGGATCTGGTATGTATGAAAGACAATTGTATCCATGCTAATTTGGTGTACGACTATGCCCGTCACATGTATGATTGTGCCGGTATCTATACGCTGGGCAACCAACCAGGAACAATGATTACCGAGAACGTTGTGCGCGACATAGCCAAACCTTCGTATGTACACGATCCGAACCACTGGTTCTATCTTTATACAGATGAAGGCTCGTCCAATATTACCATACGTGATAATTGGACACCAGAAGAGAAATTCCTGAAGAATGCCAATGGACCAAACAATGTATGGGAGAATAATGGTCCTATGGTAAGTGAGGATATCAAAAACAAAGCTGGAATACAGAAGTAACAACAAATATAAAACATATAAATAATCATGGAAAAAAAGAAAAGCAGTTTAAAGAGCACGATAGCTGTTTCGTTAACGAATTACCTGGATGCAGGCGCAATCGTAGCCGGAGCAAGTGGACTCACCCTTTGGAAGAATTACCTTGGACTATCGGAGGTGCATCTCGGATGGCTCAACTTCATTAGTGCAAACTGTCTGGGTGCAGCAGTAGGCGCTATCATCGGCGGTTTCCTTGCCGACAAATATGGTCGTAAGTTCATTTTTACATACAACCTGTTGGTATATATGACGGGTGTATTGTTGATAATGCTTTCCGTCAATTTCCCCATGTTATTGGTAGGATTCCTTATTACGGGTATCTCAGTAGGTATCGGAGTGCCGGCATCGTGGACGTATATATCGGAGAGTTCAGAAATCAATAACCGTGGACGAAATATCTGTATCTCGCAGATGTCATGGGGAATTGGCCCTATGTGCATCCTGTTGCTTGGTATGTTCTTTGCTCCTGGTGGATACCTCTTCGGATGGGTGGAAAGTGTCGCACATCTCTTTGGAGGAACAGGTATGACCGAGGATACAATCAATGTTTTCTCATCACGTATCGTTTTCCTATCTTTGTTAATCGTAGCGTTCATCGCATGGAATCTGCAACGTCAACTTCAGGAGAGCACTGAGTTTACAGCACAGAAGGCTGCAGAGAAGAAAGCTACAATGTTTGACAACATTAAACTGTTGTTCACCAACCATATCGCTGTGAAGACGGTATGTTTCCTTGCGGGCATCTATCTGACATGGAACCTCGTAGCAAGTGTGATGGGATTTTTCCAGCCACATATCTATGAAACAGCAGGTGAAGTTAGTAATGAGCAAGCCAACTGGATGAACTTTATTCAGTGGGCTATCATCGTAGGCGTGACGTTTATCACATCGAAACTCATCGACAAGACGAGTCACAAACTTATCTATGTCTTCGGTCTCCTCGTTGCTATCAGCGCGTGGCTCATCATCGTCACAGTAGGCGTCAACGGACCTGTAGGACTTTGGTCATTTGCTATCCTATGGGGAATCCAGGGTGGTACGTCGGTACAGATATTCTACGCACTCTGGGGAACGGAGTTATTCCCTGCAAAGTTTCGCGCTGGAGCACAAGGACTCATGTTCTTCATCGTTCGTGGTTTGTCGGCTTTATGGGGACTCATCTTCACCTATATCTATGGCGAACATGGCGAGGGATTCATTATTGCTGCATATTGCATGATTGCTCTCTTGCTTGTTTCACTCATCGTTGGCTTCATCGGCAGTCCTCTCACACGTGGAAAGTCGCTCGAACAAATTACTCGCGAACGTTATGGCGATGACATCTAATCTTAATAAAGCCACCTGGATATGGTATCCGGGTGACTTTGAAGTGTGGCTGGGCAATCGGTTTAACAACCGACGTACGGAGCGTGGGGCAATGTTCCCACCGTTCTGGAAACAGGACAGTCATTGGGTGACGGTGGAATTCTCCAATGCATTTTCTTTGGAGAAGGATGAAACTATTACCATTTCCTGTGAAGGACAATTCAACCTGATGTTGGATGGGAAGTTGCAGTCAATGATCGGGCGCAATACTTTCACGGTTCCTGCCGGAGAGCATAAACTGAACCTGAAGGTATGGAATCAGGCAACACCACCGGCATTGTTTATTGACGGGAAGACTGTGAAGACCGACAGTACGTGGCTGGCTACTTACGAAGACAAGATATGGATTGACGAGAACGGTATAGCTCATGGATCAGGCATCTATGTGCCGGCTGCTTCGTGGAACTTTGACAAGCCAGATATGCCACCATCTAAGTATCAGCTGGAACGGGTTAGGTTAGAACCTGTATCATTTGAAGACAAAGGAAAGGGGGTATTGTACGATTTTGGCAAAGAAACCTTTGGATATCTGATTGTTCACGGGTTAAAAGGTACTGTTCATATTTATTATGGTGAGAGTGCAGAGGAAGCATTAGACAAAGAACATTGCGAAACGCTCGATGTACTTTCTGACGGAGAACCGGAACTGGGCAGTAAGGCTTTCCGGTTTGTATATATCGAAAAAGCAGACGACAGCAGTTACGAACGGGTGTCAATGGATTACGAATATGCACCTTTCGACACCTCGCATAGTGGTAGTTTTGAATGCAGCGATGATTTGTTGAACCGAATATGGAAGGTTGGCGCTTATACGATGGATCTCACCACAAGGGAATTTTTCATGGATGGTATAAAACGTGACCGTTGGACGTGGTCGGGTGATGCCATCCAGTCGTACCTGATGAATTATTACTTGCGTTTTGATACTGCGTGTGTGAAGCGTACAATCCGACAGTTACGCGGAAAAGATCCAGTTACGTCCCACGTAAATACGATTATGGATTATACGTTCTACTGGATTATTTCTGTTTATGATTATTATCTCTATACTGGTGATGTAGAATTTGTTCGTGAGATATATCCACGTATGCAATCGTTGATGGAATATGTGGAAAAACGTACCAATAGCGATGGTATGGCGGAAGGGCAGCCCGATGATTGGATCTTTGTAGATTGGGTGGATTTCCCGATGCACAAGCGAGGGGCTTTGGCTTTTGAACAGATTCTATTGTGCAAGGCATATCTCTCGATGGCTAACTGTGCTGAGGTTCTCTATAAGCACCCGCTTGAGAATCCGCCTCAGGGTAGTATTGATGCTGATGATCATGGTGTGAACTATGCTGTTGACCACGACATCTATTACACGTTGGCTCACCATCTGAAAGATCGTATAGACACTTGTTTCTGGGATGAGGAAGCAAAATCCTACCTTCATGCCATAGAGGATGGTGAATTGAATCGGCAAATTACAAAGTTTCCGAATATGTTTGCCATTATTTATGATCTCGTTGATGACGAGCGTAAGAAAGAAATCATGCACCATGTGATGCTGAACGCTTCGATAGAACGTATTACAACACCTTATATGCGGTTTTATGAATTAGAAGCGCTCTGTCAGATGGGTTTCCAAACGCAAGTTCTCGATGAGGTGCGGAATTACTGGGGCGGTATGATTCGAGAAGGCGCTACAACCTTTTGGGAAAAATACGTGCCAGAAGAAACAGGTCGGGAACATCTGGCGATGTATGGTCGTCCTTATGGAAAGAGTTTGTGTCATGCATGGGGTGCTTCTCCTGTATATTTATTTGGTAAGTACTATTTGGGTGTCAAGCCTTTGAAGGCAGGATACAAGGAGTATGAGGTACGTCCTGTTCTCGGTGGACTTCAGTGGCTTCGTGGTGCCGTTCCTACACCTTTCGGCTTGATTCATGTGTTTATGGATCAACAAACTCTCACCGTTCGCATAGAAGGTGATAAGAATAGTGGTTGTAAGGGAGTATTGGTAGCTCCAGATGGTCAGCATTATGACCTCCCTGCCGCTGGTGAATGCTCAATCAATTATACGATTTCTAACTGATAAAATAGTTGAAGCAATGAAGAAATACACATTATTATATATGATCATTCTGGTATTAGCGTTGTCTGCTTGCAAGAGTGAGACCTTTGTATATACTTCTTTTCATGAACCAGCTACAGACGGCTTACGTTTCCTGACCAGTAATGATGGAGTGCATTGGGATTCTATTCCTGGTGTATGGCTTTCTCCACAGGTAGGAAAGCAGCGTGTGATGCGTGACCCCAGCATTCAGCCAACTCCTGACGGGACGTTCCATTTTGTTTGGACGAGTTCTTGGAAGGGAGATTTAGGTTTTGGTTATGCCTCATCGAAAGATTTGATTCATTGGTCGGAAGAACAGTTCATCCCCGTGATGAAAGATACCAGTACTGTGAATGTATGGGCACCCGAACTTTTCTGGGATGACACTCGCAAGGAAATGATGATTATTTGGGCATCGTGTGTTCCATTTAAATTTGAAAAAGGAATTGAGGATGAATACAACAACCATCGTTTGTATTACACAACCACTAAAGATTTTAAAACTTTTGGAGAAACAAAATTGTTGATTGATCCAGGTTTTAGTTGTATAGACGCAACGCTCGTCAAACGTGGTAAGAAAGATTATGTGATGGTACTGAAAGACAATACCCGTCCAGAACGTGACCTGAAGATTGCTACAGCCAAAGATCCTCATGGCCCGTGGAGCAAAGCTTCAGAACCATTTACGGAAACATTTGTTGAGGGACCTGCCACCGTGAAGGTGCGAAACGGCTGGGTAATCTATTACGACCGCTATAAGAAGTACGACTTCGGCGCATCGTTTACCCGTGATTTCAAGACATTTGAAGATTGGTCAGACTTCGTGTCAATACCCCCATTGCACAAGCATGGTACCATATTCAAGGCTCCCAAGAAAACTGTTGAGAAACTAAAGAAAAGAGATTAGAAAAAATTCTCTAGAGAATTTCTTCCAAGAGGTGCCCTCTCACACAAAATTCTCTAGAGAATTTTTCGCAAAAGCAATGCAATTGAAAAGACATAGAATCATGAAGAGAGTATTATCGGTCATAACTTATATCCTGATAGGACTTCCCGCGATTGCCCAGACGGGGCAGGAGGGAGTGCATTATACGGGAGAAACATTGAGTGATCCTAACCGTCATGATGGTGGATTATCCCCTGTGGTGGGCGTACATAATATCCAGACGATGCGAAGCAATCGTGAACACCCGATTGCAGCGTATTGTGACTGGACCTATAATCACCAGCCGATGATGGCATACTGGAATGGGCGGTTCTATCAACACTATCTGAGCGATCCCAAAGACGAGCAGGTTCCACCATCTCGTACACTTTTGTTGATGTCGGATGATGGTTACAGCTGGAGTAATCCCGTTTTGCTGTTCCCGGAGTATCCTGTACCAGAAGGTTTTAAGAAAGAAGGTGTTGAAGGTGAGGCGCATAACATCAAGGCGGTGATGCATCAGCGACAGGGCTTTTACGTTTCCAAAGACAACCACCTGTATGCCTTAGCCAGTTACGGTATATGTCTGAACAAGAAAGATCATAACAACGACGGCAATGGAATTGGTCGTGTCATTCGTGAAATCAAGTCTGATGGGTCTCTGGGAAAGATATATTTCCTCTACTACAACCATGACTTCAACGAGAAGAACACCGATTTCCCCAATTACAGGAAGGGTGACAAATACTTGAAAAAAGCCTGCGAGGAGATTCTCTCCAATCCTCGTATGCGGATGGGATGGGTGGAAGAAGCTGATCGTAATGATCCGTTGATACCATTGAACAAACCCTATAAGGCTTATTGTGATTATACGCTGCCCGACGGCAGACTTGTTGCTCTGTGGAAACACGCCCTTACCTCAATTTCTATCGACGGCGGATTGACGTGGAAGGAGCCTGTAGAGCGTGCTCCAGGTTTTGTAAACAGCAATGCGAAGATATGGGGACAGCGCCTGACTGATGGTATGTATGCCACCGTGTATAATCCCTCCGAGTTCCGTTGGCCGCTCGCTATCTCCCTGTCGAAAGACGGATTGGAATACAATACGCTAAATCTGGTGTGTGGCGAGGTGCCCCCGATGCGCTATGGCGGCAATTATAAGAGTTTTGGCCCGCAGTATGTGCGCGGTATCATAGAAGGTAACGGCTGTCCGAAAGACTCCGATTTATGGGTGAGTTACTCCATGAACAAAGAAGATATGTGGATCGCCCGTGTCCCTGTGCCCGTTCAAACTGTTGCTCATGCCCATGCCAACGATGATTTCTCGACAATTGGCAAGTTGTCTGACCTAACCCAATGGAACGTGTATATGCCGAAGATGGCGCCCATTACCATTGACGGCGAGTGGTTGAGGCTCAGCGATAGTGATCCCTTTGACTATGCCCGTGTAGATCGCAAGATACCCGCCACCTCGGAGTTGACTGTCAGTTTCGATTTACAGGCAGAACAAAACAATCACGGATTGTTGCAGATAGAGTTTCTGGACGATCATGGTGTGAGCTGTTCACGCATAGAAATGACTGACGAAGGCGTTCTGCGTGCGAAGGGTGGGGCGCGTTATGGCAACCTGTTGACATACGAGTCAGGCAAGACTTATCACATCGAAGCTCAGTTGTCGGTTAAAAGCCGTACGTTAACCGTCTTTATTGATGGAAAGAAAGTTGGGCAGCGGATGTTCTATGCTCCTGTGAAAGCCATTGAGCGTGTGATGTTCCGAACTGGTGGCGAGCGCCGTTTCCCTGATGTTGATACCCCTGCCGATTGGGATGGCATTCTCGACAACGCAGGCGGTAGTGACCCGTTGGCCGTCTATCGTATCGCCCGTTTCCAAACCCGTAGTACCGACGATAATGCCGGTAGTGCATTTCTGACATACGACAACTATCGCCATTACATTGACTACTTCAACCAGATGGAGCCAGAGGGCATTGTGCAAGCGATTCCTAATTGTGCTGCATGGGATTGGATGAAAGAGAACGTGCCCTTGTTTGATTGTCCACAGCAAAACTTTGAAAGAACCTATTGGTATCGCTGGTGGACGTTAAGAAAACACTTGCGAAAGACCGATGACGACAGATACTGCATGACGGAGTTTTTGGTTAAACGCAACTATGCAGATAAATATAACCTGATTGCTTCAGGCGTAGGACATCACATCCATGAATCCCGTTGGTTGCGTAATCCGATGTATCTTGATCAGGTGGTTGAAACTTGGTATCGAGGCAACAATGGACAGCCGATGAAAAAACTTCATAATTTCTCATCGTGGATAGCAGCTTCATTGTGGAACCGTTATCTTGTTGACGGACGTCAGGAGTGGATTACGCAGATGCTTCCGGATTTATGCGACGAATATGAATACTGGAACACAACACACCGATGGATAGAGAATGGACAACGCACCCTGTTCTGGCAAGCGGATGTGCAAGATGCAATGGAAGAATCTATCAGTGGTGGCAGAAAAAAACAATATGCTCGTCCGAGCATTAACAGTTATATGTATGGTAATGCCCGTGCGATTTCGAATATAGCCGCGTTGAAAGGTGACTTAGATTTATCCAGATGTTATAACCAGCGTGCCGACACGATCCGCAGCTTGGTAGAGAGTCGTTTGTGGAATCATCGTCATCAGTTCTTTGAAACACTTCGTAAGGACTCTTCATCAAACGTTCGCGAGGCTATCGGCTTCTTGCCTTGGTATGTCAACTTACCAAGCAATGACAAACGCTATGAACAGGCATGGGCGCAAGCTTCTGACCCACAAGGTTTCAGTGCCCCGTATGGACAGACAACAGCTGAGCGTCGTCATCCACAATTCCGTACTCATGGTGTAGGGAAGTGTGAATGGGATGGTGCCGTATGGCCCTTTGCTACCAGTCAGACGTTAACGGCTATGGCAAATTACTTGAACAATGAACCTAGAACATCTAGTGAATCTAGTACAACTAGTGAATCTAGTACAACTAGTGAATCTAGAACCTCTAGTGAATCTAGAGCTTCTAGCATTATTAACGACTCCGTCTATTTTGCTGAGTTAGAAAAATATGTGGAGAGTCAATCTATGCGAGGAAGACCTTATATCGGTGAATACCTCGACGAAACTACCGGCTATTGGCTGAAAGGTGATCAAGAGCGTTCGAAATATTACAACCATTCCACTTTCTGTGACCTGATTATTACGGGATTGGTAGGACTCCGTCCGCGTCTTGACAACGTGGTGGAAGTTAATCCCTTGTTGCCTGATGGCAAGTGGGATTGGTTCTGTTTGGATCGAGTGCGCTATCATGGGCACGACCTGACAATTCTGTGGGATAAAGACGGTTCCAAATATCATGCAGGGAAAGGATTACAGATTTATGTAGATGGGAAACTGAAGGGCCAACGAAATACTCTGGGAAGACTGACATGCGCATTATAAAAGTAATTATTTTATTGTTTGTAGGATCCTGTCTGCAAACCATCGCGAGGGACTTTAAGGAACTATCGGATTCAGAGCCACTTAAAGCCCCTGCTGTACAATGGATTGGTGCTATTACGCGAAGTGATGCCCATATTCCCGAAGGACGTTCTTTTTCTGGCGGAAAGCTCAAAGGCGAGGCGAAAGAGTTATGGGAAGCCGTTGATAGCTTGTCACGTCGTAGCATCATTGTTGGTAAGTCCTTCAAAGTACGCAAGTCCATTCAAAAAGCAGAGGTGAAAATTTGCGGTCTCGGCTTCTATGTGTTTTCTGTGAATGGTCAGCGGGTAGGAGAGTCGATGTTTTCTCCAGCATGGAGCGACTACGACAAGACCGTTTGGTACAACACTTATGATGTGACGGAGTACCTGCGTAACGGTAAGAACGATATTTCGGTACTGTTGGGTAATGGCTTTTATAATGAACAGGGTGGCAGGTATGCGAAGATGCGTATTTCCTTCGGCCCGCCAACGCTGTATTTTGATATGACGGTGACCTATGACAACGGACAGAAAGAGCGTTTGGTCAGCGATGCTACTTGGCAATGGCGTCCATCGCCCATCACTTTCAACAGTATTTACGGTGGTGAGGACTATGATGCCCGTTTAGAGAATAGTGGTCAGTGGCAACCTGTTGTCATTCAGGAAGCACCAAAGGGTGTGATGCGGAAACAGATTGCAGAGCCAGTGAAACTGATGGAGCGCTATTCCGTCAAAGAAACCCTCCGGAAAGATTCCGTGTTGGTGCTTGACATGGGACAGAACCTGTCTGGATTTCCTGAGATTACTGTCAATGGACAGGCAGGACAGCAGCTGAAACTGATTCCAGGTGAAACGCTAACAGCAGAAGGATTTGTCAACCAGCGTCAGACAGGTCGCCCACATTGTTATATATATACCCTTAAAGGCAATGGAACGGAGAAGTGGCATCCTAACTTCTCCTATTACGGGTATAGATACATTCAGGTCGAAGGTGCTATTGATGTATTGAAAGATATTCAGTCGTGCTTCGTATATAATAGTGCACGAAAGATAGGCGATTTCGAGTGCTCTAATCAATTGTTCAATGATACCTATCGGATTATCGATCGAGCCATCCGTTCGAACTGGCAAGCTGTTTGGACAGATTGTCCACATCGCGAGAAACTTGGTTGGTTGGAACAAGATTGGTTGAACTTCGAAGGGCTGGTGTATAACTATGATTGCAAGTCGATGGTAGAGCAAACGATGCAACAGATTGTCGATGCCCAGCACGCCGATGGTTCGATGCCGGAGATAGCACCAGAATATACCGTGTTCCAAGGTTCGTGGGCGCAGCCGTTCTTGGAATCACCGGAGTGGGGTGGTGCTTTGGTTGCACTGCCGATGTTGTATTACCGTCACTATGGCGATTCCTCATTGATCCATCGATACTATCCTGCGATGAAGCACTATGTTGACTACCTGCATACGCAGGACTCGTGCTACATTCTGAAGCAAGGGTTGGGTGACTGGTACGACTACGGTGAGGGTAGGGCAGGTTTCTCCAAGAATACACCTGTGCCCCTGGTGGCTACGGCACATTATTACCAGTGGACTTCCTGGGTGCAGCATTTTGCAAGGATAACAGGACGTTTTTTTGAATCAGGTGGGTTGCAATACCGTTGTGATCAGATACGTGAGGCTTTTCAGCGAGCGTTCTACAATCCCCAAACCCATCAGTATGGAACAGGCAGTCAGGCATCGAATGCCATTCCGCTGGTGATGCGGTTGGTACCAGAGGAAGACGGGAAGGCTGTGTTGGCTAATCTCATATCGGATATATACAATCACGGCAATCGACTGACTACCGGTGATGTGGGCAACCGCTATCTGTTTGCTGCGCTGTTGGAAAACGATCTTTCGGAATTATTCTATTCGATGTTGAACCACGACGATGTACCTGGCTATGGTTACCAATTGAAAAAGGGCATGACGACACTTGCCGAACAATGGGATCCTGAACAGGGTGCATCGCGCAACCATTTTATGATGGCGCATATAAACAACCATCTGATAAAGAAAGTTGTAGGTATATGTATTTCGCACGGCACTGTGGCTATGATTGCTCCAACACCTATGGGTGACCTGAAGTGGGCACGTGGTTCAACAGAGGTCAACGGACAGAAGGTATCCGTGTCGTGGAAAATCGAAAACGGCAAGTTCCTGATGGACACCGACTGCCCTACGGAAACACTTGTGCGTTTGCCGTTTAGTGGTGATGAAATGAGGATAGATGCTGGTAAGCAACATTTTGAAGTGAACATAAAATAATAGAATATGAAAAAAACAATTTTGACCATTGGATTGTGCATAACAGCAATGCTGGGCATACAGGCACAGAATGACTATGCGGGAAACTATACCCGTTCGTTGAGTGATGTGATGAAGGATGTGGAACAGCGTTTTGGTGTGCGGTTCAAGTATAATGTCGATACTGCGGGTGTGAAACTGACTTTTGCCGACTGGCGTATCCGACCGTATTCGTTGGAAGAGACGTTGACGAATATCTGTCAGCACTTCGACTGGAACTGGTGGAAGCAGAATGACAACCTGTATAAAATCAAGCCATACGAGTATCCACGTCGTCATACGGAGGAAGGAGCGAAAATGCTTGCCTACCTGAATACACTCTATGCCGACCGTGCTTCTTGGGAGGCACGACGTGATACTTTACGTCAAGAGGTGCGCCAACGGCTGGGTATTGATGCCTTCCTTGATTCATGTGTGCAGCATGCCAGGCCTATTTTGTCAAAGGTTCTCAAACATGATGGCTACACCACGCAGAACATCTGCATCGAACTCACTCCAGGACAGCATGTGTTTGGTACCATCTATACACCATTAAGGACAAAGGAGAAAGGAGTAAGGAGTAAAACCTTCCCTTTGATTATTTGTCCTGATGGACACTGGGTGACTCGTTCGCGCGATGATGAACAGAAACGTTTGGGCACTTTGGCACGTATGGGAGCAATCTGTGTGGATTTCGACCTTTATGGCTATGGTCAGAGTGAGGCAGAGGTAGGACGCGAAGCCCATCGTACAGCACGTGCTCATGTCTATCAGGTAGCCTGTGCATTGAAATTGCTCGACTATATGTGGAACAACCGCAAGGATGTTGATAAGACGCGTATTGGCGTCAATGGAGGTAGCGGAGGCGGAAGTCATACCATTCTGCTTACTGCTATCGATCCGCGTTTTACGGCAGCAGCTCCAACGGTAAACCTCGCCTCTCATTTTGACGGAGGCTGTCCGTGTGAAAGTGGTATGCCCATACAGAAGTCTGCTGGCGGTACGTGTAACCCTGAACTATTGGCGATGTTTGCACCCCATCCCGTGCAGGTGGTGAGTGATGGTGGCGACTGGACAGCGAGTGTTCCTACATTGGAATATCCCTATCTGCAACGCATCTGGGACTTCTACGGCGCCAGTGAAAAAGTGGAAAACGTGCATCTGCCCAACGAACGTCACGACTACGGCCCCTCGAAGCGTCATGCCAATTATGATTTCTTTATCCGTGTGTTCGGTCTTGACCGCACAATGCTTGACGAGTCAAAAGTTGAAATTCTCCCGTTGGAAAAACTGGAATCCCAACTGAAACGCTGATCAATGTCGTCATCTTCAGTACGACGACAAATAACATGCGCGAACGTCTTTTATATAAACGAATGAACTATGAATATCAGAAGAATAACAACCTCAATCTGCCTGTTTGCTTTTGCATTGATGCTGATGGCGCAGAAAGTAAATGTCGTAACAGAGAAAAATACATCAAACCGTGAACAATATGCGGCAGAATACCTGCAAAAAAAACTGACGGCATTGGGTTATGACGTGGTGATAACAACCAATGGCAAGAAGACAAAAGCTGATACTAGAATATTCCTGTCTAAAACTGGGACTGGACCTGCCGAGGGTTATACGATATCCTCCGATAAGAATGATGTCAAGGTTGTCGGCAACGATGCTACCGGCGTCATCTACGGATGCGTGGAACTGGCAGAGCAACTGAAGTTGTCGGAAAATCCCGACAAAGATGCAGGAAAAAAAATACTCCCCTCCATTTGGGAGGGGAAGGGGGTGGGGTCGTCACCCCAAATGGTGATGCGTGGTACGTGTATCGGCATGCAGAAAACAGTTTATCTGCCTGGTCATGCTGTGTATGAATATCCCTATACGCCAGAGAATTTCCCGTGGTTTTATGACAAGCAGCAATGGATAGAATATCTGGATATGTTGGTCGAGAATAAATACAATTCATTGTATCTTTGGAATGGACACCCGTTTGCTTCTTTGGTAAAACTTCCTGATTACCCTTTTGCTTTGGAAGTTGACGAGGAGACGTTCAAAAAGAACGAGGAGATTTTCTCATTCCTGACAACTGAGGCCGACCGACGTGGTATCTGGGTGATCCAGATGTTCTATAACATCATCCTGTCAAAACCTTTCGCAGATCATTACGGATTGAAGACGCAGGACCGCCATCGTCCTATCACACCGCTGATCAGCGATTATACCCGCAAGAGCATTGCAGCCTTCATCGAGAAATACCCGAATGTAGGTTTGCTGGTATGTCTTGGTGAAGCGATGGCTACGATTGAAGATGATGTCACCTGGATGAAGGAAACCATTATCCCTGGTGTACTGGACGGCTTGAAGGTACAATCTGTAGCGACTCAGTCGCAACACACAGACCTTCCCCCCATTGTGTTGCGCTCGCATGATACCGATGGCCCATTGGTTTTAAAAGAGTCGCTGCCTTTGTATCCGAATATCTATACGATGTCGAAATATACGGGTGAGTCATTGACAACATACGAACCTGGCGGACCTTGGGGAGAAACCCATCAACAGTTGGCTGCTGCTGCGCCTGTACACATCGACAACGTACATATCCTTGCCAATCTGGAACCGTGGCGATGGTCTTCGCCAGCCTTTGTAGAGAAAACCGTTCAAGCGATGCATCGCGTACATCATTCGAAAGGCATCCATCTCTATCCCCAGGCATCCTATTGGGATTGGCCTTATACGGCAGACAAATTGCCTAACGGCGAACGACTGAAACAACTCGATCGTGACTGGATGTGGTACAAGGTATGGGGACGTTATGCGTGGGACGATCAGCTTGGTGACGACCAGACCTATTGGAAAATGCAATTAGCCGACTACTATGGTATAGATACCATTGCGGCTGGTCATCTGCTGAATGCGTATGATGAATCAGGAGAGATTGCCCCCAAACTGCTGCGTCGTTTTGGTATTACAGAAGGCAACCGTCAGACATTGCTTCTCGGTATGACGATGGGACAGCTGGTCAATCCTTATAAATATACCATCTACCCAGGCTTCTATGAGAGTTGCGGCCCTCAAGGTGAAAAGCTCATCGAGTATGTAGAAAAGGAATATCAGGGTGAACAGCACATCGGTGAACTGCCGCTGGATATCGTCGATCAATGCGTCAAGCACGGACGAACTGCGGTGACAGAGATGTCGAAAGCCATGAAGGTGAAGCCCACCCGTCATGCTGATGAGTTTCAGCGTGTATGGCAGGATATGTGGTGTTATAATAAGTTTGCGATGTCGTTCCGCTGGAAGGTGTTGGCAGCTCAGCAGGTGCTGAACTACAAATGGACAAAGGATATGAAATACCTTGATGCTGCCGTGCCTTTGCTGGAGAAAAGTATGGAGCAATGGCGCTATCTGTGTTCCTTGACCGACTCTACCTATCTCTATGCCAACTCCATGCAGACGGCTCAACGTCGTATCCCCGTTGGAGGCGATGGCGGTAAGATGAAAACGTGGAGTGAACTGGAGGTTGTCTATCAAGCAGAGCTGGATGCTTTCAAGGAGAATATCGAAAAGCTGAAGCACCCCGTTGTGCAGAAGGATGTGAAGATACAGCCAGCTAAGCCCGCTAAGGTGACGATTCTCACTCCTCATCAGGCGGTCCTTACGCCACTCAAGAAAGGAGCCATCCTATTCGAAAACCGTCCAGATACACCTGTTGACAGTCTTGCTGCAGAACTCGTTGGTATGGAGGCCTTTGTCTTGAACCGAGACTCTACACGTATCGTAGGAACGACTGTCGAATACGAGTCAGACAAACCTGTGAAACTCCTTGTGGGATTGTTTAAAGACGATGATAAAAAGTTTGCCAAAGCACCGAAACTGGAAATTGATGCAACGGGCAATGAGTACGGACAGGCAGAACCCATTCTCACCAATGCGATCAGTATGGTACAGCTGCCAAAGGTGAATATCCACCAATACTCCCTCCCGGCAGGACGTCATACCCTGCGATTGCCCAAGGGTATCCTGATGATAGCAGGTTTCACAACCACTGACATCAAACCGCGCGATTGTGGTCTTAATGGACCTTCCACCGAGGTTGACTGGCTGTTTCAGAAATAATGCATAATTCATAATGCATAATTCATAATTTTATACAACATGAAACGATTATTGCTGACGACTCTCTCATTATGCATTACACATTATGCATTGTGCATTGAACATGATATCATGCAACGCATCTATCAGGAGGTGCGCACACCCTATAAGTATGGTATGATTATTGCGCCTTCAGACAACAGTCATAAGATAGATTGTCCTACTGTCTTTCGCGAAAACGGACGATGGTATATGACCTATGTTGTCTATAACGGCAAAGACGGTCTTGATGGACGCGGCTACGAAACATGGCTTGCAGAAAGCGACGACCTGTTGCATTGGACAACGAAAGGACGCATCTTGGCATATCCTGATGAAGGCCTGCAGTTATGGGATCAGAACCAGCGAGGAGGATTTCCGGCACTCATCGACTACCAATGGGGCGGTTCCTATCAGATGTTGCCTTACAAAGGACGTTACTGGATGACCTATATCGGTGGTCCTGGTACTGGTTATGAGGCTGTAAAGGCTCCCCTGAGTATTGGTATCGCAACGACAAAGGACAACTTGACGACAGCGCATCAATGGGAAACTTTCGAGAAACCTTTGATGAGTTACGATGACAAAGATGCGCAGTGGTGGGAGCAGCTGACGCAGTACAAGAGTACCATCTACTGGATGAAGGACAAACAAGACCGTCTCAAGGGTGAAGAGAATTGTCCTTTCGTCATGTTCTACAATGCTGGGGGTAAGGATGCCACACATCCCAAGGGTGAGCGCATCGGAATCGCCCTGTCGAAAGATATGAAGAAATGGCACCGTTACGCTGGGAATCCCGTCTTTGCACATGATTCAGATGGTACCATCACGGGTGATGCGCAGATTGTAAAGATGGACGGTGCCGATGCTTGGGGAACGTCGCCGCTTTATGTGATGTTTTATTTCTCGGCATACAATCCCGACCGGAAATACAACGCCTACAACACGTTTGCTGTCAGCAACGACCTGATTCATTGGACAGATTGGCAGGGCGATGATCTGATTGTTCCATCGAAAGACTACGACAACATGTTTGCCCATAAGAGTTATGTGGTGAAACACGACGGTGTTGTCTATCATTTCTATTGTGCCGTCAATAAAGCAGGACAACGGGGTATTGCTGTCGCTACCAGCGTACCGATGGGGCGCTCAGAGGTTCACTTCCCAGAACCGGAACCGCGTGGACGTCGTGTCATCACCAACCTCAACGACAACTGGCAGGCAGCTCTCATCAGCGATTCTGCATCTTCTGGGCGACGCGACTCCATCGTCACCTTGAACCTTCCGCACAATTTTGACGACTACTACGGCTACCGCCAACTCAAACACGGCAATCTGCACGGGAGTGCTGTCTATCATAAGACGTTCACCGCAACGAAGGTGTCAGGACGCCGCTATTTCCTGCAATTCGAAGGTGTCGGCACTTATGCAACCGTTACCTTAAACGGACATAGCTGGCAGCGTACTCCCGTAGGGCGTACAACCTACACCCTCGACATTACCGACTACTTAGCCAACGGCGATAATCAGCTGTCAGTACGGTGCGACCATCCTGCTATGATTACCGATATGCCGTGGGTATGTGGCGGCTGTTCATCGGAATGGGGCTTTTCCGAAGGCAGTCAGCCACTTGGCATCTTCCGTCCTGTCACCCTGCAGGAAACAGCGGAGGTACGTGTGGAACCATTCGGCGTTCACGTATGGAACAATGAGACCTGCGACAGCGTCTTTATTGAAACAGAAGTAAAAAACTACAGCTCGCAGGCGAGACAGATTGAAATCGTCAGCAAAATGGCGAAAGCTGATGGGAAGACAGCCTTCCGGTTGGCAGAAAAACTGACCTTGCAGGCAGGTGAAACAAAAACCATTCGTCAGCAGGAGGCTGTCAAAGACGTCCATCGCTGGAACCTTGACGATCCATATTTATATACGTTGACGTCGATGATAAAGGATGAAAACAACCGCACCATTGATGAGACAACAACAGAATATGGTATCCGCAGCATCTCTTGGCCCATTCTTCGCCAAAAACAAGCTGCCGGCATCCACGCGGCTTCAGAATACGATTCCATTGCTCCTTCCGACAACCGCTTCTATCTGAATGGTAAGCCGGTATTCATCAATGGTACTTGTGAATATGAGCATCTCTTGGGCAATAGTCATGCCTTTACACCAGAACAGATCCGTTCTCGCATCAAACAAATCACCAATGCGGGCTTTAATGCCTTCCGTGAGGCACACCAGCCGCACAACCTTCTCTATCAACAGTTGTTGGATGAGCAGGGCATTCTTTTCTGGAGTCAGTTCTCTGCACATATCTGGTACGACACCCCACAGTTCCGTGAGCATTTCAAACACTTTTTGCGGCAGTGGATCAAGGAACGCAGAAACTCACCGAGCATCGTCCTGTGGGGCTTGCAGAACGAGAGTGTGTTGCCCAAGGAATTTGCCGAAGAGTGTTCCGACATCATCCGTGAGATGGATCCAACGGCACGGACGATGCGTGCGATAACAACCTGTAATGGCGGTGAGGGTACCGATTGGAACGTCATTCAGAATTGGAGCGGAACCTATGGCGGTTCAGCTGAAAACTATGACCAGGAACTGAAACAATCCAATCAGTTGCTAAATGGTGAGTACGGTGCCTGGCGCACGATAGACTTACACGGCGACGCAAAGTACAGCGAGGAATCGTTTACCAGCCTTCTTGAAACGAAAGCACGTCTGGCAGAACAGGCAAAGAATGTCTGTGGACATTTCCAATGGATCTTCTCGTCGCACGACAATCCCGGACGTGTGCAACCAGACGGAGCATTGCGACGTATCGACAAGATTGGCCCCATCAACTATAAAGGTCTTACCACCATCTGGGAAGAGCCGACACCTGCATACGATATGTATAAACAGCGCTATGCGCCCCAAGGTGATGCGGGTTGTGGATTGACTGCTGCCGACAGGAACCGCGACTTGTTGCGTGGTGCTGATGGCTGGCAATACCTGTATCGAATCAATTGTGGCGGCGATGCTTATCAAGATGAATTCGGACAATGGTGGCAGGCAGACGACACGCTGTACAGCCACTCCTGGGGACAAGACTTCGGCATGCACCCCTATCAGGCGAGTCAGCGCCACATCACAGGAGAGATTCGTGGTACGCAGAGTGATGAGCTGTTCCAATTCTTCCGCTTTGGTCGTCATCGTCTGTGGTATGACCTGCCTGTTCCTGATGGTGACTATCGCGTAGAACTTTACTTCGTGGAACCTTGGCACGGGAAACAGGCAAGTGAACAGGGCGACTACGAGGGATTGCGCATCTTTGATGTTGCCATCAACGGAGAGACGGTTGTTGACGACCTCGACCCTTGGGCAGAGGCTGGCTATTGTGGCGCCTTGAAGCGCGTTGTGTCGGCAAAGGCAAAGAACAACCGCTTACACATCGCTTTCCCTGAGGTAAAAGCCGGACAAGCTGTAATCTGTGCGATTGCTGTAGCAAAAGCCGGAAAATCTGAAATGTCTGGAAGATCCGGAGAACCTGGGAATTTCTGGCATAGTTTGGACACCGACACGATAGCCAAACTACCGAAAGAACTGCTTCCGAAAGATACCGAAAGTAGGATGGCATCTGTCTATGAACCGCTATCCGCTCAGAACGGAAAGCATGTGAAGACAGGAAGCACGTCGTTTGTGATCAAACCAGGTCTTGGACAGGAGTATGCGTTACGATTCAAATACAAGAATACCACAGGCAATGCCGTCAAGACGCGCCTGACCATCACCGATTCCAAACGTGCCGTACTGGTCGATCGGGAGATTACGTTCCCACCGACACCCAACAAATTCAAGATACTTTCCACGACGACGGGTACACAAATCAATGCGGGTACCTATACCGTTCGTATCAGTAGTCAAGATATAGAATTCAAAGAACTCGAAATACAATGAAGAAAGCGCTTTTTTCCCTCGTTGTCTTATCATCTGTGATACCTGTTTCATCGGTTGCCCAGACCTATCATGAATGGGAGGACAATCATGTGTTGCAAATCAATCGGGAACCGGCGCGAGCCTATTTCCTGCCGTTCGGAGAACGGAAAGGCGACAGGCAGCTGATGCTCAATGGTGACTGGCATTTTCGTTGGACGAAGACGCCTGACGAGCGCATCGTGGATTTCTACCGTACCGACTTCAACGACAGCGGTTGGAAGAAACTTGCTGTTCCTGCCAACTGGGAAGTGAATGGTTATGGCACACCGATTTATGTGTCGGCAGGGTTCCCGTTTAAGATTGACCCTCCCCGTGTGATGACTGAACCGAAGAAAGATTGGACAACCTACGAGGAGCGCAACCCGACAGGACAGTATAGACGGAACTTCGTGCTGTCGGATGATTGGGCAGCAGGGCAGACCTTCCTTCGTTTTGAGGGTGTGCAGAGTGCTTTCTATGTGTGGATAAACGGACAGAAGGTCGGTTATTCGCAAGGGTCAATGGAGCCGAGCGAGTTTAATATTACTCCCTATATCCGCAAAGGAGAGAACCAGATAGCCGTCGAGGTGTATAAATACAGCGACGGCTCCTATTTGGAAGATCAGGACTTCTGGCGCTTTGGCGGAATCCATCGCGACGTGTTGTTGTATCATACACCCGATATTCGCCTGTCTGACTTCGCCGTCAGGACAGTTCCCGTCGAAGGCAAGCAACCTCGCCCAACGGGTCTTGCTGGTGCCGACAGCCCTTCCTATCTCCTTCAAATCTCCCCAAAACTGCGCGTGTTCGGTGAGGAAATCGGAAAAGGTTATCAGGTTGTGGCAACACTCCATGATGCCGATCACAAGCCGGTTGCCTTGAATGGCACCCTTTCGGCTGCTGCAGAGGAAATCCTTGACCTTCAGCATAAGGCTTCCCGCATGAATGAGTGGTATCCACAACGAGGCGAAAGAAAGTTTGCCCGTATGGAAGCCCGTGTCGATCAGGTCAGAGAATGGACGGCTGAGACTCCTTATTTATATACGCTGACACTGACGCTGCAGGATTCGTTGCACCATACCGTTGAACAGGTGCAGCATAAAATCGGTTTCCGATGGGTCGCCGTTCACAACGGACAGCTGTTGGTCAATGGGCGCCCAGTACGACTGCGTGGTGTCAACCGTCACGAACACGATGCGCTGACAGCTCGTGTGATGACAGAAGAACGCATGCAGCAGGATATCCGCATGATGAAGGCGGCCAATATCAATGCTGTTCGTCTGTCGCATTATCCGAATGTGCCCCGTTGGTATGAACTGTGCGACAGCGCTGGTATCTACGTGATGGATGAAGCCGATTGTGAGACGCATGGACTTCGCGGCACATTGGCTTCGACAACCGATTGGGCCGATGCCTTCCTTGACAGAGCGGTAAGGATGGCAGAGCGTGACAAGAACTACCCGTCGGTCATCTTCTGGAGCTTAGGCAATGAGAGCGGATATGGCATGAACCACGCGATGATGGCTGGTTGGCTGCATGAGTTCGACCCTACACGCCTGGTGCATTACGAAGGAGCACAGACACCGTATTTTAACGATAACGATAACAAATGGACAGAGGAAACGTTTCCTTATACTGACCCGTCCTGTGTCGATGTGATGAGTCGTTTCTATCCGCGAGTAAAACAAGAATATCTGAATCCTGGCATCGCTGAAGGCAGCGACAAGGAACGTGCAGAGAATGCCCGTTGGGAACATCTGCTGTCGATAGCTGAACGCCAGAACGACACGCGGCCGGTCATGACCAGCGAGTATGCACATTGTATGGGCAACGCCTTGGGTAATTTCAAGGACTACTGGGACGAGATATACAGCAACCCCCGTATGCTGGGTGGATTCATCTGGGATTGGGTAGATCAGGGGATTGTGCGACCAAACGATACGACCCCAAAACGACCAAATATCCTCTATGGTGGCGATTTCGGTGACAAACCCAATTTGAAGGCATTCTGTCTGAATGGCGTGGTGCGCAGTTTCCGTGAGTGGACACCCAAGTTGGCAGAAGTACAGCATGTCTATGCACCCGTACAGTTTGCTCGGCATAAAGATCATATCTATGTCATCAACCGCAACCACCACACAACACTCGACAGCTACCATATCAGCTACAGCCTCCATCAGAACGGACAGGAACAGCAGCAAGGAACCTTCACGGTGCCACAGGTGGCGCCCGGCGATTCTGCCGTCATCACTTCCTGCCGCGATTTCCGTTACGACCGCAAGCAGGATGTACGCCTGAATATCACTGTGACCGATGCTTCTGGTCGTGAAGTCATCACCCAGCAGTTTGCCCTTGCCGACAATCTGCTGCAGGGAGCAGCATCAACAGAGAAACTTGGCACAACAGGTCGAATCAGTTTTTCTGCGATACCCCTTACCGCAAACTTCTTCCGTGCACCCACCGACAACGATACAGGCTTCGGAAACTGGTTGGCAAAAGACTGGCGCATCAACCAACTCGATTCGCCGAAGGTGGTTGTCGTTTTTGATACGGCAGATCCCGACAACCCGCAGGCTTTGAATATTCATACCAACAGCCAAAAGGTGAGTCAGAAAAAATACCAGTTCGCCAAAGGACATATCAAGGTGACGACATCGCAGGAGCTGCAAGACGACGGCTCGGTAATCATCACCCAGACATACGATTGTCAAGGAGAACTTCCAGAATTGCCGCGAATGGGGTTGATGCTCATGCTGCCGAAAGAATACGAGCAGCTGTCGTGGTATGGACGCGGACCTTGGGAGAGCTATCCCGATCGCAAGCAGAGCACAAGGGTAGGGGTGTGGCAATCCACTGTCAGCGAACAATATACCCATTATCCGCGTCCCCAGGATTCAGGTAATCATGAGGACTGCGCAGCGGTGACGCTGAAAAACGCGAACGGTGACACCTTCCGCGTAGAAGCCATCAATCAGCCATTCAGTTTCAGCGCCCTTCATTACACCCCCCAACAGATTGCTGCCGTCAAGCACGACTATGAGCTAAAGGAATGCGATGCTACCGTCTTGTGCATCGATTGTGCCGTATTGGGATTGGGCAACAGCTCGTGCGGACCTGGTGTGCTGAAGAAGTACAGCATCGACAAAACCCGCCAACATACCCTCAAAATACGCGTGTGGAACCCTGATATTGTGTTAAATAGACACTAAACGGCAAAATATTTTCCATTTTTATTTGCAGAATTAAAAAACATTTGTACATTTGTAGCCAAATAACTATAAATAATAATAGAATAACGAGAATTATTCAATAATACTAACAATTAAAAACTTAATGATTATGAAGAAAATCTTTACACTTATTTGTATGGCAGTATTTGCTATAAATGCGAATGCACAGCTGCCAGAAAACATCTATCCCATTAAGACTATCACTTGGGGTGACATCACATGGAAGAATGGTAACAACAAGAAGGACAAGAATGAAAATGAAATGTTATTCTTGATGGGTACTGGTAATGGTTATGAAAACATCTATTGCGAGTATTTCTGGAGTGAGGACAAGGGTGAATATGTTTCTCGTCCTTATTACACCTACATTAATTATGAGGAAGGTAAGACAGGTATTCCTGGCTATGGTCTGTATTACAAGTTCACTCCTACTGTGAATGGTACATTAAAGATAAATGTATGGGTTAACAAAGGTAACCGTAAGACTTTCGTTGTTAAGGGATCTAATGGAACTCCTTTGACTCCGTATGTAGATTACACTTTCGATGGTTATGTCAACGGCCAGAACCAAGAGGGAACAAGTATTCCCCTTTACTTTACAGCTGACGATATCAAGCAGCGCCACAATGATTATAAGGCAGAACAGGAAGCTGAGGGCAAAACTTTAAGCGACTATGTTATTGAGAAGGGTAACCAGGCTGTTTGGGGGTGGATTACCTTCAATGCTGTGGCTGGCGAGACCTATTATGTATATCAGCAGAGTTCACAGCTGGGCTTTGGTGGTTTCGAATTCAATGGTTCGTCCTATAGTTCTATCAAATCAGACAAGAGTTTAGCAGACGAATTTGCTGCTGTTGTTGATGGTGAAGGTAAAGCTACAAACGTTACAGATAAAGGTTCTGTTGTTCAGTTCGAATATGCTGGCGTCGCTGTTGAGGCAGTCGGTGGTGCTGTTCCTACTGAGGTAACACCAGATTTGGAAGCTGCTGTTGAGGCTGTAAGCGTTGTAAAAGAGAACCCCAACGCTCCTATTTACAACCTCGCTGGTCAGCAGGTTACAAAGAGCTATAAGGGCGTAGTAATCCAGAACGGCCACAAGTTCGTGCAGAAATAATTGAAGAATACACGTTTCATAGAATAAAAGGCGAGTCAAACGACCCGCCTTTTTTGATTTCTTTTCAAACCCAATGATGATACGTTGTAAAAGGTAAGCTTTTAGGGGCTAAAAGGTGACGTTTTGAAGGGTAAAAGGTAAGGTCTTGGAAAGCTATGTTTGAAGTGTTGTGCACACGTTACTTCGTTATCGCCGTAATCGGGGTGCCGATGCAGGCATTGGGTGCCTCGATATGCAAGAGGGCACATACCGTCGGCGCAATGTCGGTCATGTATGTAGGAACATTCGTTTGTCCGGGTTGGATGTGCCATCCCATAAACACACAGGGGATATGTGCATCGTATGGATTCCAAGCGCCATGAGTGGTTCCCTTGTAGGCAGGTGAATCTTCTGACAGGAGAACCTGCGGGCGACAGATCAAGGCTATGTCGCCGCTGCGATGATAGTTGTATCCGTTGCAGAGTTGTTCGCGTAGCATTGCAGGAAGGGTAGCCTCCTGTGCCCGTTCGAAATCAACCACGTATTCATAGCGCGCATCCTGTCGCAGCCAATCGATTGCTTCACGCTTCACATCGTCGAGTGAGAGACCGAGTTTGCGAATGTTTTCACGGTCTAAATATACACGACCTGAATTGATACCAACCAGTAGATTCTCAGTTGTTTGGAATTTCTGCTGCAAGTATTCATTGAGCGGTTTCAGCTGTTTCCAATTCTCGAAGCCACCAGCAGGAATACGGTGTTCCTTCATCTGATTGTAGTTCTGTGCAGCACCATGATCTGCAGAAAGGAAAAGGAGCCAGTTGCCGCGTCCCACTTTCTTGTCGAGCAGGTTAAAGAATTTCTCCAAACCCTTGTCCAAATTCATGTATGCGGCTTTGTTCTCCGGTCCGCGTGTACTGAATTTGTGTCCGATACCGTCGGTTGACGAGATACTGATGGTCAGCAGGTCGGTCACATCATCCTGTCCCATCTTTTCGTTTTCCAGTGCTGCTTCCGCCATTTCGAAGGTCAGCGTCACGCCTTTGGGCGACAGAATCGGTTCACCCTCGACAAATCCTTTGTGTTTCTTGTTGAATTTCTGTACCCATTGCGGCAGTTCCTGCATATAGAACGTACTGCTGATAAAGCACTCTGCTTTATTGTCCCACCAGTAGGCTGCGTTGGCAGCATGTCCGGCAGGCAGGATGGCTGCGCGGTCTTTGATGGCTACACCAATGACCTTTGCCTGATAGTCAGTCGCTATTTTCAGTTCGTCGCCGATGGTTGATGCCATCATCATTTGTGGTGACATCTTGCCGTATTTCGTGTTGCTGCCCACTGTTTGCACGGTGGAGTCGTCGCAGCAGTACACTTGTTGTCCGTCGAGATAGAAATGGTTGCCGCAAATACCATGCAGGGCAGGTGTTGTGCCGGTATAAATGCTGGCATGTCCGATGGCTGTCACGGTAGGCACATAGGGTATCTTCGTGTTTTCGCAAGAAAAACCTTCCTTGAGTAGTCGGCGGATACCGCCATTTCGATAGTCATTGTAGTAATAATACAGGTAGTCCCAGCGCATCTGGTCAACCACCAGTCCTACGACGAGTCGCGGGCGTTCTAATTGTGCTGAAGCTGTGAGCGACGCTATCAGCATCAGGGCAGTACAAAGGATATTTTTCATTTTGTTTAATTGGAAGTTAAATTGGGAGTTAAATTGGGAGTTAAATTGGGAGTTAAATTGGGAGTTAGGGTTTCATGCATTTTGTGATGAATGGCAGCATGATGTAGAGACCTGAATGCCAGTACTGCCATGAGTGTTTGCCTGGACGGTACTTCACCGTCAATGGGATGTTTGCCTTTTTCATCTCAGCCACGAAATCCTTGTTTTTCTGTAACAGGAAGTCGTGGTCACCACAGTCAACATACCATTGGATGGTGCGCAACTGCTGGCGCGTCTGTTCGTTGGCGTTGCGTACGAACTTAGGTGTGGCAAGGTCGGCAACGCTCTTCGAGAACAGTCCTACCATACTCTTCGGTCCTGCTTTATGACCAGGCAGGGGCACGATATCCATCAGCGCACTCATGGCATACACTCCGCAGAACAGATCGGTATAGCGCTGTGCATAGCTTGTGGCGGCTCCTCCGCCCATGCTCAGTCCAGCCACACCCCGATGTGCTTTGTCGCCAATAACGCGGTAGTGACTTTCGATATACGGCATGAACTCTTTCATGAAGAACGTCTCGTATTGCCAGCCGGGCATATTGAAATATCCGTTCCAGTCTTTGTTCTCCACACCGCCGGCACAAGGTGTCACGATAATCATTTCGCGCATCTCACCTTTGGCAATCAGTTCGTCGGCCACTTCCTGCAAGTGTGCCCTGCGCGTCCAGCAGCGATTGTCGTCGAGCATGCCGTGCAGCAGGTACAGGATAGGGTAGTGGCGGTCTTTCGCACTGTGGTATGTCGGCGGCAGGTAGATGGTGTATTCGCGGTTGGCATTCAGCACCTTGCTGTGGAAATTGATGTCTTTCACCTGACTTTTGCCGGCTTTCGCTTCCGCTTTCACCTGTGCTATATCCGTTGTGTCGTTTTTGGCAGCTACCACTTCTTCTATGTTGGATGCCGTCGTAATCTCCTTGCCGTTGATGATGGTGTCGTTGACGGCAACGTTGCTTTTCTTTTCACCCGACGAGGCGCATGATGCCATTGCCGTCACGGTGGTTATCGTAATAAAAAAGAGGCGTTTTTTCATTGGATAATGGGTGATGATGGGATTATTTTACATTCATGTCGTATGAGGCACCATGTCCGTTGCTGGCTGTACCGACAAACTCTCCATTGCGGTAATTGCAGGCGAAGGTCCAGGTAGTCTTCTGGTCGGTACTTTGGAGTCGGAAGTAGTCGCCATCGACAAACTCACCTTCCACCTTCATGGTCAATCCGAGCTTGGTGTTGTAGAACGTGCCCCTGTAGGTGTCGTCGTAATCGTGGTTAAGTCTGAATTCTACGGCTTCGACGTTCAGGATGCCCGACAAATAGACATAATCTTGCGGTGTGGAACTAACCTTTCGTGCTGGTTCCTGCACCTTTGCAGGCTCTTCTGCAGGTGTTTCTTCTTCCACAACGTTTGTGCCCTCATCAGTCGTTGTTGTCGTCGTTTGTTCGGTAGGTGTCTCGTCGATGACGATAGTATCCTCGTCAGACGATGCCTGTACAGCAAAGATGATTCCGCCAATGATGAGCAAAGCAACCAATCCACCTATTACATAATAAAGGGCTTTGTTGGGGTTTGGTTCCTCGAACGGCGGGGGCGTATAGGGAGGATAGTTGGCAGGCGGCGGGGGCGACAGGGGTGTCGTCGGCTGGTTGTTGTAAACCGGTGTCGTCGGCTGGTTGTTAAAACTTGGCGGCATCGCAGGCCTCGTCTCTTCGTCGTTGTAGGCAGGTCGCGGCGTCGCAGGTCTCGTCTCTTCGTCGTTGTAAGCAGGTCGCGGCGTTGCAGGCCTCGTCATTTCGTCGTTGGGGGCGGGTAGTGGCACATTGTCCTGCAGGAACGCCACGATCGCGTCGGCAGTAGGTCTGAGGTTGCGTTCTTTCTGCATACATTGCTCTACGAGGTAACGGAGCTGATTGTCAGCGATGTCCCCAAAATAAACCATCGCATTCGGTGTGTATTGCAGTTGGCGCCCTGTTGACAAATCATCGAAGGGCAGGTGTCCCGTCAGCAATTCGTACATGGATATGCCGTATGAGAAGATATCACCTTTGCGGTCGGGCTTGCGGTCTTGCGGATAAGGACTGAACTTCTCTGGCGGTGCATAACCTTCCGTGAGGCTCAGGCTCTGACTGACGTGTATGCTTTGTGACAACATGGTGCGCGACTTGGCGCTGATGCCAAAGTCGGAAAGGATATACGTGGTACCCGTATTGTCGTTGTCGATGAGGATATTGGCAGGTTTGATGTCCTGGTGTATCACCTGATGCGCATGCAGATACGACAATCCCTTTGCCACATCCACCATCACGTGCCGTATCTCGGCGGCATTCAGTTGTCCGATATAGTTGCTCAAGGCTCCTCCTGCACAGAATTTCATCACCAGATAAGGGATATTTCCCCATTGGTCGAAGTGTTCTGCACGCAGGATATTGGTGTGAATGAGTCCCTGCATATCGCGATACTCCTGCGACAATTCGCGCAGGCTCTTGTCGTCGAGCGACGTGAATATTTTCAGGGCGATAATGGTATCTGTTACGTTGTCATGGGCTTTCCATACTTGTGCGAATCCACCCGTACCCAGATGTTTCAGTAGTGTGTATCTTTCGTGGAATAACTGGTTTTCCGCGAACGGTTGATTAAAATTGCTTTCTGCCATAGATTGATTTTGTTAGAGATTCCTATAGGTTGCAAAAGTAAAGAAT